>NZ_JCAFRY010000007.1:0-176588 GCF_059368675.1 Stenotrophomonas sp. YJH_SMC_120 | reverse complement strand
GAAATGGTGATGCCGGGTGACAACGTCAAGATGGTCGTCACCCTGATCAACCCGGTGGCGATGGACGAAGGCCTGCGCTTCGCCATCCGCGAAGGCGGCCGCACCGTCGGCGCCGGCGTGGTCTCGAAGATCATCGAGTAATCTGGTAGTATCTGCGCCCCGATGTTGCCTGGGTAGGGCATCGGGGCGTATCAAATGGGAAAGCAGGCACAGGATGTGCCTTGTGTTCCCCGGACCAGGAAGGGTCAATGCCATTCAGGCGGCGTCAACAGGCGACTGTTGACAGCTGCCTTGCGTGTCATTATGCTTCTACGTCTGGGCAGGCCGGGAAACTGGTCTGCCTACGTTTTTGAGGTCTATGGAGTGACCTTGTCGGCCTGCAGGAGTGTGGGCCGTCCGTATTCAGGAATTTCATGGGGCAAAGCAACCCAGAGGCTTTGTCTGTCGCTCTTTTAACGAAGGAACCTACCGCCATGGCGGACCAAAAGATCCGGATCCGGCTGAAAGCGTTCGATCATCGTCTGATCGACCGTTCGGCCAGCGAGATCGTTGAAACGGCAAAGCGGACCGGCGCGCAAGTGCGTGGCCCGATCCCGCTGCCGACCAAGATCGAGCGCTACACCGTTCTCGTCTCCCCGCACGTCGACAAGGACGCGCGTGACCAGTACGAGACCCGCACGCACAAGCGCGTGCTCGATATCGTTGACCCGAATGACAAGACCGTGGACGCGCTGATGAAGCTCGAACTGGCTGCCGGCGTCGACGTTCAGATCAAGCTGACCTGAGGACTACGACCATGACGAAGAAGTATTCGTTGGGCTTCGTGGGCCGCAAGGCTGGCATGAGCCGCGTGTTCACTGAAGATGGCCGCTCCATCCCGGTGACCCTGATCGAAGCAACCCCGAACCGCATCGCGCAGATCAAGACCGTCGAAACCGACGGCTACAGCGCCGTGCAGGTGACCGTCGGCGCGCGTCGCGCTGCCCTGGTCAACAAGCCGGAAGCCGGCCACTTCGCCAAGGCGAAGGTGGAAGCGGGTCGTGGCCTGTGGGAATTCCGCGTTGAAGACGCGCAGCTCGGCGATTTCGCCGTTGGCGGCGAAGTCAAGGCGGACATCTTCGAAGTCGGCCAGATCGTCGACGTCCAGGGTGTCACCAAGGGTAAGGGCTTCCAGGGCACCATCAAGCGCCACAACTTCCGTATGGGCGATGCAACCCACGGTAACTCGCTGTCGCATCGCGCGCCGGGTTCGCTGGGTCAGCGCCAGACCCCGGGTCGCGTTTTCCCGGGCAAGAAGATGTCGGGCCACATGGGCGCGGTGCAGCAGAGCACCCAGAACCTGGAAGTGGTCAAGGTCGACGTCGAGCGCGGTCTGATCGCCGTTCGCGGCGCCGTTCCGGGCGCGGCGGGTGGCGATGTGATCGTCCGTCCGGCGAGCAAGGCATAAGGAGAGATGACGATGGAACTCGTTATCACGGGTAGCAACAACAAGGTCTCGGTCTCCGAAGCCGTGTTCGGTCGCGATTTCAGCGAAGATCTGGTCCACCAGGTCGTCGTTGCTTACCGCAACGCCGGTCGCGCCGGCACCAAGGCACAGAAGACTCGCTCCGAAGTGGCTGGTACCACCAAGAAGTCGAAGAAGCAGAAGGGCGGCGGGGCGCGTCATGGCGCACTGACGGCGCCGATCTTCGTCGGCGGCGGTGTCACCTTCGCGGCCAAGCCGCGCAGCTTCGAGCAGAAGGTCAATCGTAAGCAGTACCGTGCCGCCATGTGCGCGATCCTGTCCGAGCTGAACCGTCAGGGCCGTCTGACCATCGTGGAGTCCTTCGACGTCGAAGTGACCAACACGAAGGGTCTGGTCGCCAAGCTGGCCGGCCTGGAGGTGGGCAAGCGCCCGCTGATCGTCACCGAAGAAGCGTCCGAGCACCTGTACCTGTCCGCCCGCAATCTGCCGTACGTGCAGGTGCGTGACGTCCAGGGCCTGGATCCGGTCTCGCTGGTGGGTGCCGACACGGTCGTCATCACCGCTGACGCGGTCAAGAAGGTCGAGGAGTGGCTGGCATGAACAGCAACGAAAAAATCTTCAGCGTGCTGCGTGCCCCGCGTGTCTCCGAAAAGACCGCGCGCCTGCAGGAACTCTCCAACCAGTATGTCTTCGAAGTTTCGAACGAAGCCACCAAGGCCGATGTAAAGGCCGCGGTTGAGCAGCTGTTCGACGTCAAGGTCGAAGCTGTCAACGTGGTCAACGTCAAGGGCAAGAACAAGTCCTTCCGTAACCGTGCTGGCCGCCGCGGCGATTGGCGCAAGGCGTACGTTCGCCTGGCCGATGGCCAGTCGATCGATGTAACGGCCAAGGCCTGAGGTACATCCCATGCCATTGATGAAATTCAAGCCCACTTCCCCCGGCCGCCGTTCGGCCGTGCGCGTGGTCACTCCCGACCTGCACAAGGGTGCTCCGCACGCTGCCCTGGTCGAGTCGCAGAGCCGCTCGGGTGGTCGTAACCACCATGGCCGCATCACCGTGCGTCACGTCGGTGGTGGTGCCAAGCAGCACTACCGCATCATCGACTTCAAGCGCAACAAGCTGGGCATCCCGGCGCGCGTGGAACGCATCGAATACGATCCGAACCGCACCGCCCACATCGCCCTGCTGTGCTACGTCGACGGTGAGCGTCGCTACATCATCGCCCCGAAGGGCCTGAAGGCCGGTGATCAGGTGATCGCTGGTTCGGATGCCCCGATCAAGGCCGGCAACACCCTGCCGCTGCGCAACATCCCGGTCGGCACCACCATCCACTGCATCGAACTGAAGCCGGGCAAGGGCGCTCAGATCGCTCGCGCCGCTGGTGCGGCCGTGCAGCTGGTGGCTCGCGAAGGCATCTACGCCACCCTGCGCCTGCGCTCGGGTGAAATGCGTAAGGTTCCGGTCGAGTGCTGCGCCACCATCGGTGAAGTCGGCAACGACGAGCACAGCCTGGAAAAGCTGGGCAAGGCCGGTGCCAAGCGTTGGCGCGGCGTCCGCCCGACCGTTCGTGGTGCTGCCATGAACCCGGTTGACCACCCGCACGGTGGTGGTGAGGCGAAGGCCGGCCAGGGTAACCCGCATCCGGTCACCCCGTGGGGTGTCCCGACCAAGGGTTACAAGACGCGCCATAACAAGCGCACTCAGCAGTTCATCGTCCGCGATCGTAGGGGCTAATCGACCATGGCACGTTCACTCAAGAAGGGCCCGTTCGTCGATCACCACCTCGTCAAGAAGGTGGAGGCCGCTGCGGGCAGCAAGAAGCCGATCAAGACCTGGTCGCGCCGTTCGATGATCCTGCCTGACATGGTAGGCATCACCATTGCCGTGCATAACGGCAAGAACCACATCCCGGTTCTCGTCAACGAGAACATGGTCGGCCACAAGCTCGGCGAATTTGCCATCACCCGGACCTTCAAGGGTCACGGTGGTGACAAGAAGTCGGGCAAGTAAGGAGAGATGACAATGGAAGCGAAAGCCATCCTGCGCACTGCGCGCATCTCCCCGCAGAAGGCTCGTCTGGTCGCTGACCAGGTGCGCGGTCTGCCGGCCGAACGTGCGGTCAACCTGCTGAAGTTCTCGGACAAGAAGGCTGCCCACCTGATCAAGAAGGTGGTGGAGTCGGCTATTGCCAATGCCGAGAACAACCAGGGCGCCGACGTCGACGAGCTGAAGGTTCAGACCATCATGGTTGATGAAGGTCCGACCCTGAAGCGTTTCATGGCGCGGGCGAAAGGCCGCGGTACCCGCATCCTCAAGCGCACCAGCCACATCACTGTGGTTGTGGGCGCCGCCAAGTAAGCGGATAAGGAAAAGACCATGGGTCATAAAGTTCATCCGATTGGTATCCGCCTCGGCATTTCCAAGGACTGGAACTCCAAGTGGTACGCCAACAAGGCCGAGTTCGCCGGTTACCTGGCAGCCGACCTGAAAGTGCGCGACATGCTGCGCAAGAAGCTGGCCCAGGCCGGCATCAGCAAGATCCTGATCGAGCGTCCGGCCAAGACCGCTCGCGTGACGATCCACACCGCCCGTCCGGGCGTGGTGATCGGCAAGCGCGGTGAGGACATCGAGAAGCTGCGCAAGGAAGTGAGCGAGATGATGGGCGTCCCGGCGCACATCAACGTCACCGAAGTGCGCAAGCCGGAACTGGACGCGCAGCTCGTTGCCGAGTCGATCGCCCAGCAGCTGGAGCGTCGCATCATGTTCCGCCGTGCAATGAAGCGCTCGGTCGGCAACGCGATGCGCCTGGGTGCCCTGGGCATCAAGGTCAACGTCGGTGGCCGCCTCAACGGTGCAGAAATCGCCCGTTCGGAGTGGTACCGCGAAGGCCGCGTGCCGCTGCACACCCTGCGTGCCGACATCGACTATGGCTTCGCTGAAGCCAAGACGACCTACGGCATCATCGGCATCAAGGTCTGGATCTACAAGGGCGAGGTCTTCGATTTCTCCCAGGTTGGCCAGGAAAAGCAGGACGACACCCCGTCGCGCAACGATCGTCACGATCGCGGCGACCGTGGTGACCGTCAGCGCCCGGCCCGTGAAGCGAGGTAACGACAATGTTGCAACCCAAGCGAACCAAGTACCGCAAGGTACACAAGGGCCGTAACGATGGCCTGAGCTGGAGCGCCAACGCTGTCAGCTTCGGCGAATACGGCCTGAAGGCAACCGCACACGGTCAGCTGACCGCGCGCCAGATCGAAGCGGCCCGCCGCTCGATCAGCCGCTACGTCAAGCGCGGCGGCAAGATGTGGATCCGCGTGTTCCCCGACAAGCCCATCACCAAGAAGCCCATCGAAGTCCGAATGGGTTCGGGTAAGGGTAACGTGGAATACTGGGTGGCCCAGATCCAGCCCGGCCGCATGATCTATGAAATCGAGGGTGTTTCCGAGGAAGTGGCTCGCGAGGCGTTCCGCCTGGCCGCCGCCAAGCTCTCGGTCACCACCACTTTCGTGACCCGTACGGTGCGCTGATGGATATCAAAACTCTCCGTGAAAAGTCGGCTGACGAACTCAAGGCCCACCTGATCGACCTGCGTAAGGAACAGTTCTCTGTCCGTATGCAGCAGGTCACCGGCCAGCTGCCGAAGACCCACGACATTCGCCGGGTCCGTCGCGAGATTGCTCGCGTCAAGACCCTGCTCGGCAGCACGAAGTAAGGATGGCCGCTATGAGCGACAATACTGAAAAGAAGACGCTGCGCACGGTCGAAGGCCGTGTCGTCAGCAACAAGATGGACAAGACGGTTACCGTCCTGGTTGAGCGTCAGGTCAAGCACGCGCTGTACGGCAAGTACATCAAGCGCTCGACCAAGCTGCACGCCCACGATGCCGACAACGCCTGCAAGGAAGGCGATGTCGTCCGCGTGACCGAGATTGCTCCGATGTCCAAGACCAAGAACTGGCGCGTGGTGGAAGTCATCACGCGTGCGGCTGAATAAGGAGTCTGAATCATGATCCAGATGCAGAGCTACCTTGACGTCGCGGACAATTCGGGTGCCAAGCAGGTGATGTGCTTCAAGGTGCTGGGTGGTTCCAAGCGCCGTTACGCCGGCATCGGCGACATCATCAAGGTCACCGTGAAGGATGCGATTCCGCGCGGCAAGGTCAAGAAGGGTGAAGTGTATGACGCCGTCGTGGTGCGTACCCGCAAGGGTGTGCGTCGCGCCGACGGTTCGCTGATCCGCTTCGACGGCAACGCGGCCGTCCTGCTGAACAACAAGCAGGAGCCGATCGGTACCCGTATCTTCGGGCCGGTGACCCGTGAACTTCGTTCGGAGAAGTTCATGAAGATCGTCTCGCTCGCTCCCGAAGTGCTGTGAGCGACAGGAGATAATCATGGCTAACCGTATCAAGAAGGGCGACCAGGTTGTCGTCAACGCTGGCAAGGACAAGGGCAAGCAGGGCGAAGTCGTCCGCGTCGACGGCGACCGTGTGGTCGTCGCCAACGTGAACATCGTCAAGCGCCACACCAAGCCGAACCCGCAGGCAGGTGTTGCCGGCGGCGTGGTCGAGCGCGAAGCTTCGATCCATATCTCCAACGTGAACGTGCTGAACCCGGCTTCGGGCAAGGGCGAACGCGTTGGCTTCAAGGTGCTGGAGGATGGACGCAAACTGCGTGTGTTCCGCTCCAGCGGTGAGGCGCTCGACGCCTGAGGAATGTGAAGATGACTTCCCGTCTCGAAAAGATCTACAAGGAAGAAGTGGTGCCGGCGCTGATGAAGCAGTTCGGCTACACCAATCCGATGGAAGTACCGAAGCTCGTCAAGGTCACCCTGAACATGGGTGTCGGCGAGGCTGCCACCAACAAGAAGATCCTGGAAAACGCCGTCGCGGACATGACCAAGATTTCCGGCCAGAAGCCGGTTGTCACCAAGTCGCGTATCTCGGTCGCGTCGTTCAAGATCCGTGATGGTTGGCCGATCGGCTGCAAGACCACGCTGCGTCGCCACAAGATGTACGAGTTCCTGGACCGCCTGATCAACATCTCGCTGCCGCGCGTGCGCGACTTCCGTGGTGTTTCCGGCCGTTCCTTCGACGGCCGCGGCAACTTCAACATGGGTGTGAAGGAGCAGATCATCTTCCCGGAAATCGACTTCGACGCCGTCGACGCGATCCGCGGCATGGATATCGCCATCACCACCACTGCGAAGACCGACGCGGAAGCGAAGGCGCTGCTGGCAGCGTTCAAGTTCCCGTTCCGTAACTGATCTGTCGAGGAAACCGAAATGGCAAAGACCTCCATGGTCAACCGCGACATCAAGCGGGAAAAGCTGGCCAAGAAGTACGCTGAAAAGCGTGCGGCTCTGAAGAAGATCGTGTCCTCCGTGGACGCGACCTACGAAGAGAAGATCGAGGCCGCAACCAAGCTGGCCAAGCTGCCGCGCGATTCGTCGCCGAGCCGCCAGCGTAATCGTTGCGAGCTGTCGGGTCGTCCGCGTGGCGTCTACAGCAAGTTCGGCCTGGGCCGTAACAAGCTGCGTGAAGCCACCATGCGTGGCGACGTGCCGGGTCTGCGCAAGGCCAGCTGGTAACCCCAGCCGGCCCTGCGATCAGGAGCCCCTTCGGGGGTTCCTGAACCGGGCAGGGGAGGCATTCAGCTTTCCCGACGCAAAAAAACCGAGGAGCCCGGCGCAAGCCGGGCTCTTTTGGCGTATACTCCCGCGTCTTGCCCTGCGCAAACGGGGTCGTAGGAGTGGGCTTCCGGCCCGCTGCATCAAGGGACCTGGCCCGTTTCCAGGAGACAACAGATTTTCGCGAAAGCGGATATCGGTGCACTCAAAGGTACTCATATGAGCATGACTGATCCCATCGCCGACCTGCTGGTCCGCATCAAGAATGCGGCCGCGGTGGGCAAGCAGACGGTGAAAGCCCCGTCGTCCAAGATCAAGGTTGCGATCGCCCAGGTCCTGAAGGACGAGGGTTACATCGCCGACCTGCGCGTGACCCAGCTGGAAAACAACAAGTCCGAGCTGGAAATCGTGCTGAAGTATTTCGAAGGCAAGCCGGTCATCGCGACCCTGAAGCGCTTCTCGCGTTCGGGCCTGCGCCAGTACCGCGGCAAGAGCGAGCTGCCGAAGGTCATGAACGGCCTGGGTATCTCCATCATTTCCACCTCCAAGGGCATCATGACTGATGCGCAGGCGCGCCAGCTGGGCGTCGGCGGCGAAGTCCTGTGCTTCGTGGCCTAAGGCGAAAGGAGTAGAACTATGTCCCGCGTAGCCAAGAAGCCGATTACCCTGGGTAAGGTTGAACTGAACGTCCAGTCGGACAGCGTCACCGCCAAGGGCCCGAAGGGCACCCTGTCGCTGGCCAAGCCGGCCGGTATTGCCATCAACGTCGACAACGGCGTTGCCACCCTGAGCACCGAAAGCGCCGACCTGGTCGCACTGACCGGTACCGTGCGTGCGATCCTGTCCAACATGGTCAAGGGCGTGTCCGAAGGCTTCGAGCGCAAGCTGGAGCTGGTGGGCGTGGGTTACCGCGCTGCCATGCAGGGCAAGGACCTGAACCTGTCGCTGGGCTTCTCGCACCCGGTCGTGTTCGTGGCGCCGGAAGGCATCACGCTGTCGACCCCGACCCAGACCGAGATCCTGGTCCAGGGCGCTGACAAGCAGGTCGTCGGTGAAGTTGCCGCCAAGATCCGTGCGTTCCGCAAGCCGGAACCGTACAAGGGCAAGGGCGTGAAGTACTCCGACGAAGTCATCATCCGTAAGGAAGCCAAGAAGGCATAAGCGCGAGTCCCTCGCAAGAGCCCGCACATCCCTGTGCGGACTTCTCAGGGAAAAGCTCTTCCTTCAGCTTTCAAGGAATAATCAAAATGAACAAGAACATCGCCCGCCTGCGTCGCGCCAAGTCGACCCGTGCCCACATCCGTGAGCTCGGCGTCGCCCGCCTGTCGGTGCTGCGCACCGGCCAGCACCTGTACGCCCAGGTCTTCACCGCCGACGGCTCCAAGGTGCTGGCTGCTGCCAACACCACCCAGGCCGACGTCATCGAAGGCCTGAAGAACGGCAAGAACGCCGATGCTGCTGCCAAGGTTGGCCGCATCGTTGCCGAGCGCGCCAAGGCCGCCGGCATCGAGAAGGTTGCCTTCGATCGTTCGGGCTACCGCTACCACGGCCGCATCAAGGCCCTGGCAGAAGCCGCCCGCGAAGCCGGCCTGCAGTTCTAAGGGACAAGGGCAGGGGGCCATTGGCCTCCTGCCCACCTGCTCGCCAGCCTGAGTGAGGCTGGACGGCGCCGCTCTTCTGCAGCGGCCCACCGGAACGCCGCGTCACGCCACAACCATAAGCGGCTTCGAGCCGTACATACCCAAACAACCAAGGAATCAACATGGCAGAAGAGCGTCAGCAGCGGGGTCGCGATCGCGACCGTAACCGCGAAGAGAAGATCGACGACGGCATGATCGAAAAGCTGGTCGCGGTCAACCGCGTCAGCAAGACCGTCAAGGGTGGCCGCCAGTTCACCTTCACCGCCCTGACCGTCGTCGGCGACGGCGAAGGCAAGGTCGGTTTCGGCTATGGCAAGGCCCGCGAAGTGCCGGTTGCCATCCAGAAGTCGATGGAACAGGCCCGCAAGAACCTGGTCAGCGTTGACCTGAACAACGGCACCCTGTGGCACACCATCAAGGATGGTCACGGCGCAGCCCGCGTGTTCATGCAGCCGGCTTCGGAAGGTACCGGCGTGATCGCCGGCGGTGCCATGCGCGCCGTGCTGGAAGCCGTTGGCGTGAAGAACGTGCTGGCCAAGGCCACCGGTTCGCGCAACCCGATCAACCTGGTGCGTGCCACCGTGAAGGGCCTGGCTGCTGCACAGTCGCCGGCTCGCATCGCGGCCAAGCGCGGCAAGAAGGTGGAGGAACTCAACCATGGCTAATGAGTCCAACAAGACTGTCAAGGTCCGCCTGGTGCGTGGCCTGCGTGGTACCCAGTCGCGTCACCGCCTGTCGGTGCGTGCGCTGGGCCTGAACAAGCTCAACGATGTGCGTGAACTGAAGGACAGCCCGCAGGTGCGCGGCCTGATCAACAAGGTTCAGTACCTCGTCCAGGTTGAGGAGTAATCGACCATGACTCTGCGTCTCAATGAACTGAGCCCGGCACCGGGCGCCCGCACCGAGCGTACCCGCGTCGGTCGCGGTATCGGCTCGGGCCTGGGCAAGACTGCCGGCCGCGGCCACAAGGGTTCGTTCGCCCGCAAGGGTGGCGGCAAGATCAAGGCTGGCTTCGAAGGCGGCCAGACCCCCATGCAGCGTCGTCTGCCGAAGATCGGCTTCCGTTCGCCGATCGCCAAGGACACCGCTGAAGTGCTGCTGTACGCGCTGGACAAGCTGCCGGCCGGTGAGATCGACTTCGCCGCCCTGCGTGCTGCCAAGCTGGTCCCGAGCACTGCCAAGAAGGCCAAGGTCGTCGTCAAGGGCGAAGTGACCAAGGCGTTCACCCTGAAGGGTATTGCTGCCACGGCGGGTGCCAAGGCCGCGATCGAAGCTGCCGGCGGCAGCGTAACGGAGTAAGAAAATCATGGCGCAAGCTGGCATCGGTAACCTCGCGGGCGGAATGGGCAAGTTCACTGAACTTCGCCAACGTTTGCTGTTCGTCGTCGGGGCTTTGATCGTCTATCGCATCGGCTGCTACGTGCCGGTGCCGGGCGTCAATCCCGATGCCATGCTTGCCATGATGCAACAGCAGGGCGGCGGCATCGTGGACATGTTCAACATGTTCTCGGGCGGCGCCCTGCACCGTTTCAGCATCTTCGCGCTGAACGTGATGCCGTACATCTCGGCATCGATCGTGATGCAGCTGGCCGTGCACATCTTCCCCGCCCTGAAGGCGATGCAGAAGGAAGGTGAGTCCGGCCGCCGCAAGATCACCCAGTATTCGCGCATCGGCGCCGTGCTGCTGGCAGTGGTGCAGGGCGGCTCGATCGCGCTGGCCCTGCAGGGCCAGGTCTCGCCGTCGGGCGCTCCGGTCGTGTACGCGCCGGGCATGGGCTTCGTGCTCACCGCCGTGGTCGCGCTGACCGCCGGCACCATGTTCCTGATGTGGGTCGGTGAGCAGGTCACCGAACGCGGCATCGGCAACGGTGTGTCGCTGATCATCTTCGCCGGTATCGTCGCAGGCCTGCCGGGTGCGATCATCCACACCTTCGACGCCTACCGCGACGGCAACATCCAGTTCATCCAGCTGCTGCTGATCGCCATCGTCGTGCTCGCCTTCACCTTCTTCGTGGTGTTCGTCGAACGTGGCCAGCGCCGGATCACGGTCAACTACGCGCGCCGCCAGGGCGGTCGCAACGCGTACATGAACCAGACCTCGTTCCTGCCGCTGAAGCTCAACATGGCCGGCGTCATCCCGGCGATCTTCGCCTCGAGCCTGCTGGCGTTCCCGGCCACCCTGGCCATGTGGTCCGGCCAGGCTGCCAATCAGAGCAGCTTCGGCCAGGTCCTGCAGAAGGTCGCCAATGCCCTCGGCCCGGGCGAGCCGCTGCACATGATCGTGTTCGCTGCGCTGATCACCGGTTTCGCGTTCTTCTATACCGCGCTGGTGTTCAACTCGCAGGAAACCGCCGACAACCTGAAGAAGTCGGGCGCGCTGATTCCGGGCATCCGCCCGGGCAAGGCCACCGCCGATTACATCGACGGCGTGCTGACCCGCCTGACCGCAGCCGGCTCGGCCTACCTGGTGATCGTCTGCCTGCTGCCGGAACTGATGCGCACGCAGCTGAACGCCTCGTTCTACTTCGGTGGTACTTCGCTGCTGATCGTGGTGGTGGTGGTGATGGACTTCATCGCCCAGGTGCAGGCGCACCTGATGTCCCACCAGTACGAGAGCCTGCTGAAGAAGGCCAACCTGAAGGGCGGCAACCGCGGCGGTTTTGCCCGCGGCTGATTGGCCTGTTATACTTTCGTCTTCCTGACGTGATGGTCCCTCCGCTTCGCGGACTCCGGCCACACAAACGAAGGGCGGCCCCCGCAGCGGTTCCGGGTGGGGGTGTGATGAGGTGGTCCCGCGCTGGAGTAGCGCGGGCGGCCCCGGGGGGAACCCCAGGTCCAACCCCATCCGGCGCCGGAGCCTGGGCACACTCCCCAGGCCGGGTTCATGAAACCAATGGTTTCACGGGCTTCCATGTAAACCGGAACCTTGTTAGTATCGCTAGTTCACTTTTTTGATCCATCCCGCCGGATTGGCGTGCCCGAGGCGCGCTGTCGGCCATCACTCAGCTGGAGAACCGCGTCATGGCGCGTATTGCAGGCGTCAACCTGCCAGCCCAGAAGCATGTCTGGGTCGGGTTGCAAAGCATTTACGGCATCGGCCGTACCCGTTCGAAGAAGGTCTGCGAAGTCGCAGGCGTTGCTTCGACCACCAAGATCCGCGATCTGTCGGAGCCGGAAATCGAGCGCCTGCGCGCCGAAGTCGGCAAGTACATCGTGGAAGGCGATCTGCGCCGTGAGATCGGCATCGCGATCAAGCGCCTGATGGACCTGGGCTGCTACCGCGGCCTGCGTCACCGTCGTGGCCTCCCGCTGCGTGGCCAGCGCACCCGTACCAACGCCCGCACCCGCAAGGGTCCGCGCAAGGCGATCAAGAAGTAAGGGACTGAGAAATGGCTAAGCCCGCTGCTAAGACCAAGAAGAAGATCAAGCGCGTCGTCACCGACGGCGTTGCCCACGTCCACGCTTCGTTCAACAACACCATCGTCACCATCACCGACCGCCAGGGCAACGCTCTGTCGTGGGCGACCTCCGGTGGCGCTGGCTTCCGCGGTTCGCGCAAGTCGACCCCGTTCGCTGCCCAGGTGGCCGCTGAAAAGGCCGGTCGTGCTGCTCTGGACTACGGCGTGAAGTCGCTGGAAGTTCGCATCAAGGGCCCGGGTCCGGGCCGTGAGTCGGCCGTGCGTTCGTTGAACAACGTCGGCTACAAGATCACCAACATCATCGACGTGACGCCTATCCCGCACAACGGGTGCCGTCCGCCGAAGAAGCGTCGCGTCTAAAGGGAGCGATAAGAAATGGCTCGTTATATCGGTCCTACCTGTAAGCTCGCCCGCCGCGAAGGCGCCGACCTGTCCCTGAAGAGCCCGGCGCGTGCGCTGGACTCGAAGTGCAAGCTGGAGCAGAAGCCCGGCCAGCACGGCGCCACTGCCCGCAAGGGCAAGCTGTCCGACTACGCCACCCAGCTGCGTGAAAAGCAGAAGGTCAAGCGTATCTACGGCCTGCTGGAGCGTCAGTTCCGCAACTACTACAAGAAGGCCTCGACCAAGAAGGGCAACACCGGCGAGAACCTGCTGCAGCTGCTGGAAACCCGCCTGGACAACGTCGTCTACCGCATGGGCTTCGCCGTGACCCGTCCGGCTGCCCGTCAGCTGGTGTCGCACCGCGGCGTCACCGTGAATGGCAAGTCGGTCAACCTGGCTTCGTACCAGGTCAAGGCTGGCGACGCCATCGCTCTGTCTGAAAAGGCTGCCAAGCAGCTGCGCGTCCAGGAAGCCCTGACCGTCGCCGCCCAGCATGACCTGAGCCCGTCGTGGGTTGAAGTGGATTCCGGCAAGTTCACCGGCATCTTCAAGGCTGTTCCGGATCGTTCGGATCTGCCTGCGGACATCAACGAAGCGCTGATCGTCGAGCTGTATTCGAAGTAATTCACATTGGAGAGCCCCCGGCGACGGCCGGGGGTTCACTAGGAGAACCCGCAACATGACGGTTACCGCCAACCAGGTTCTGCGTCCTCGCGGTCCGCAGATCGAACGCCTTACCGACACCCGTGCAAAGGTCGTTATCGAACCTTTGGAGCGGGGTTACGGGCATACGCTGGGTAATGCCCTGCGTCGCGTGCTGCTGTCGTCCATCCCGGGCTTCGCCATCACGGAAGTCGAAATCGACGGCGTGTTGCATGAGTACACCACGGTCGAAGGTCTGCAGGAGGACGTGCTCGAAGTCCTGCTGAACCTCAAGGACGTGGCCATCCGTATGCACTCCGGCGACAGCGCCACCCTGTCCCTGTCCAAGCAGGGCCCGGGCGTTGTCACCGCTGCCGACATCAAGGTCGACCACAATGTGGAGATCCTGAACGGCGACCATGTGATCTGCCACCTGACCAAGGACACGGCAATCAACATGCGTCTGAAGATCGAACGTGGTTTCGGCTACCAGCCGGCTGCCGCGCGTCGTCGTCCGGACGAAGAAACCCGTGCCATCGGCCGCCTGGTCCTGGATGCCTCGTTCTCGCCGGTCCGCCGCGTCGCCTATGCCGTGGAAGCGGCCCGCGTCGAACAGCGTACCGACCTGGACAAGCTGGTCATCGATATCGAGACCAACGGCACCATCGACGCCGAGGAAGCCGTGCGCACCGCCGCCGACATCCTCAGTGACCAGCTGTCGGTGTTCGGTGACTTCACCCACCGCGACCGCGGTGCGGCCAAGCCGGCAAACAACGGCGTGGATCCGGTGCTGCTGCGCCCGATCGACGATCTGGAGCTGACCGTGCGTTCGGCCAACTGCCTGAAGGCTGAAAGCATCTACTACATCGGCGATCTGATCCAGAAGACCGAAGTGGAGCTGCTGAAGACCCCGAACCTGGGCAAGAAGTCGCTCACCGAGATCAAGGAAGTGCTGGCTCAGCGCGGCCTGTCGCTCGGCATGAAGCTGGAGAACTGGCCGCCGGCCGGTGTCGCCAGCCACGGCATGCTGGGCTGATATCGGTAATGCCTGAAGGCTCCACCGTTCGCGGTGGGGCCTTCAATGCAACACACCATGCCATGACGAACCGCAGGTTCGCGCGGCAGGTCGTCCAGGACGGGCGGCCAGGACCATCCGCAGTCCGCGCAGCAACGCCAGGATGGCGACAACGATCTACACAGCCACATCATTAACCAAGGAATATCACCATGCGTCACCAGAAGTCTGGCCGTAAGTTCAGCCGCACCAGCGCCCACCGCGAAGCGATGTTCAAGAACATGGCCGCCTCGCTGTTCAAGCACGAGCTGATCAAGACCACCCTGCCGAAGGCCAAGGAACTGCGCCGCGTTGCCGAGCCGCTGATCACCCTGGCCAAGGTCGACTCCGTCGCCAACCGCCGTCTGGCCTTCGCCCGCCTGCGCGACAACGAAGCCGTGGGCAACCTGTTCACCATCCTGGGCCCGCGCTACGCGAACCGTCCGGGCGGCTACCTGCGCCTGCTGAAGTGCGGCTTCCGCGCCGGCGACAACGCGCCGATGGCCTACGTTGAGCTGGTTGACCGTCCGGTCGTGGCCGAGGAAGTGGCCGAGTAATCGGACCGCTCCAACGCGACACAGCGAAAGCCCGGCCTCTGCCGGGCTTTTGCGTTTCCAGGGCTCGGATCCCTTTCCGCAGGAAAGGGCCCTGACCCCGGGCAGGCAGCACCGCAGGCCAGAGCCCTTTGCATTCGCACTGGGATCTGACCCGCACCGTTCCGACAGGCGTCACCTGTGGCGGTTCGAATGGCACGCACTCTCGGTTACGCTTGGCGCCTGATCCATTTGAGCGTTGACGATGAATCCACTGCGCTGGCCCTTCCGCGCCCAGTTCTTGCTGGGCTTCCTGATCTGCGCGGGCCTGCTTGGCTACGCGATCTTCCTGCAGTTGAAGATGGGCCTGGAGCCGTGTCCGCTGTGCATCTTCCAGCGCCTGGCCTTTGCCGCGCTCGGCCTGCTGTTCCTGATCGGTGCGCTGCACGGGCCCTCCAACCGCCCGGGACGCGCGACCTATGGCGTGCTGGCGTTCATTGCCGCCGCAGTGGGTGCCGGCATCGCCGCGCGCCACGTCTACGTGCAGATGCTGCCGCCGGAAATGGGCTCCACCTGTGGCCCGCCGCTGGCGTTCCTGAGCGAGACCATGGGACCGCTGGAAGTATTCCGCACGGTACTGACCGGTACCGGCAACTGCGGCAACATCGACTGGACCTTCCTGGGCCTGACCATGCCGATGTGGTCGGGCGTGTGGTTCGTACTGCTGGCGTTGTGGGCGCTCGTGGTGTCGCTGGGCAAGGTCAAGCGCTGAAAGCGAAACGGGGTCGGGTCCCTTGGCATCGCAAAGGGCTCTGACCCCAATCGTTGACGAAGGGTAGTGCCGGCCGCTGGCCGGCACACCGTGAGGATGCCGGCCAGCGGCCGGCACTACCTCAGAAGTCCTGCTGCAGGCTCAGGTAAGCACCTCGGCGCGGTCCCCACTGCGGGGCGAAGACGCCGACACCGCCACCGTCGCGCAGCTGGTAGCTGCGATCCAGTGCGTTGATCACGGCCAGTTGGACGTGCAACGGATGGCCGCTGTCGGCATTGAAGTCGTGCCCGGCGCTGAGGTTCACCTGCAGGTACGACGGCAGCTCGCCGCCGTTGGGTACGCCCTCGATGTCCGAACGCAGGCCGCTGCCGAACACGTAGTTGGCACCGATCCGGTTGTGTCCGGCAAAGGCGTAGCTGAAGCCACCCGATGAGGTCAGTTTCTGGTCGTGGTCGAGGTAGATCCAGTGGTCGGCCACATAGGCCAGCGCGTCCGGATCGAGGTTGTACTGGCTGGTGATCACCTGGGTGCCGATGGCCTTGTTGTACGCCGCGTTGAAGTAGGCGCTGAACGGGCCGTTGCTGTAGTCGGCACTGAACTCCAGTCCACGGATGTGGCCACGGCGATAGTTGAACGTCGAGTAGATGTAGGCGGCGCCGAACTGGCCTTCGTCCTGCAGGCGTGCGACGCGTCGGTCATACGCGTCCAGGCCCAGGGTCAGGTGCTCGCCCAGTTGCTGCGAGACGCCGATGTCGTAGTAGTCGCTGCGCTCGGCCAGCGGCGTGTTGTTGCCGCCGCTGGGCTGCTGGTTGGTGGTGCCGTCGTACAGCGCGATGTCGCTGCTGGCAATCAACTCGCTGGCCGGTGGCGTGAAGTAGCGCGAATAGCCGGCGTGCACGGTGGTGCTGTCGCTGGCATTCCAGACCACGCCCACGCGCGGGCTGAGCTGGCCTTCGGTGCGGCCGAAGGCCTTGTAGCGGTCGCCACGCAGGCCGTAGTTCACGGTCCAGTCGTCGCCGATCTTCCACTCGTCCTGTACGTACAGTGCCAGCGTACTGGCGTGGAACGCGCTGCGGTCGGGGATCAACAGCGGTGTCGTGCCGGACTGCTGGCCGCCGTCATCAACCGGGAACACCCAGCTGTTGCTGCTGGCCCGCGCGTTCTCGTAATTGCCGTACAGGCCATAGCGCAGCGTGTGGTCGTTGCCCAACGGCGTTGAGAAGTCGGCCTGCAGGGTGTTGGCGCGGTTGCTGCGCTGGACCTGCGAGGCGACGCCACTGAACACCAGGTCGCCCACCACGTCCGGGTTGAACGCCACGTCGCTGTAGCGCTGTCCGGCCGATAGCTGGTACGCGGTGCCGCCCAGCGTGCCCTGCAGCACCAGCATGCCGAAGCGGGTGGTCTCGCGCTGGGTCTCATCCAGCTGGCTGGAGTCGAAGGTGGTGGTGTCCAGATAACCGAACTGTGGGGTCTGCCCGGGGTTGACCGGGATCTGGAAGCGGTTGTTGGCGAAACCGGCGAACACGCTCAGGCGGGTGTTGTCATTGACCAGGTAGGTCAGGTCGGCGAAGGCCTTGCCCTGGTGGGTGTCGTCGTGCAGCGGCTTGCGTGAGTTGGTGGGGTTCTCCAGGCCGACCTCGTTCTGGTCGTAATTGCCGGTCAGGAACCAGCTCCAGCGCCCCTGGCTGCCCCACCACGAGGCGTTCGGATTGATCTTGCCGAACGAGCCGGTGGTCAGCCCCGCGCTGCCGCCATTGCCCAGCCCGGCACCGTTGCGGGTGGTGATGTCGACCACCGCTGCGGTGCGCTCGCCGAACTGCGCCGGCAGTGCGCCGTCCATCAGGCGGATGCTCTTGATGGTGCGCGCGTCCAGGGTCTGGCCGAAGCCGGAGATCGATTCGGGCAGCAGCACGCCGTTGATGCGGTACTGCAGGTTGGCGTGGTCGCCACGCACATGCACGCCGCCATAGGAGTCCTGGACCATGCCAGGGGCCTGCAGCAGTACCTGGCTGAGTGGCGCGGAGGCACCCAGCGGCTGCTTCTGGATGTCCTCGGCGGTGATCTGGTACTGGCTGCTGCCGATGTCCGGCGACAGCGTGTTGCGGGCCTGGTCGAGCTGGGCGTGGACGGTGACCGCATCCAGATCCTTGACGGACGAAGCGGGGGCGTCGGCTGCCGAGGCGAAGGCGGGCAGGCTGGCCAGAGCCAGGGCGAAGGTGATGCCGGTAGCGAGGGGCGAGGGCTTCATGGTGGGAGAGGTGGCGGCTGGATGTGGAAGGGGCCGGTCCATGACATTGAAGTGTTACTCCGTAACAAATCATGCGCCTGTCCCGGGCGGCTGACCATGCAGGATCTGGCCGCTGGCGTCGGCCTTTCTCTGCCGTTCAGGCGAGCCGGTAGGCCGGACCGGCCCTTTGCGTCAGCGGCCGGCTCTGCGACCATGACCGCCCCCCATCCCGGAAGTCTGCAATGAGCCTGTCCGCCGTTCCGCCTGTGCCCGATCCCGCCGCGACCGCCGCTGCCTGGTCGCCGGAGAGCTGGCGGGGCAAGACCGCGCTGCAGATGCCGACCTATCCCGACCCGGTAGCCCTGGAGGCGGCCCTGCACGAGCTTAAGCGGCTGCCACCGCTGGTCACCTCATGGGAGATCCTGGCGCTGAAGCAGCAGCTGGCCGAGGCCCAGGAAGGCAAGCGCTTCCTGCTGCAGGGCGGCGACTGCGCCGAGAACTTCAGCGACTGCGAATCGGGCACCATCTCCAACCGGCTGAAGGTCCTGCTGCAGATGAGCCTGGTGCTGGTGCACGGCCTGCGCCAGCCGGTGATCCGCGTTGGCCGCTTTGCCGGCCAGTACGCCAAGCCGCGTTCGGCCGATACCGAGACCCGCGACGGCGTGACCCTGCCGAGCTACCGCGGCGATGTGATCAACGCCCCCGCTTTCACTGAAGCAGCGCGTCTGCCGGACCCGAAGCGGATGCTGCAGGCCCACGCGCATTCGGCGATGACGATGAACTTCGTGCGTGCGCTGATCGACGGTGGTTTCGCTGACCTGCACCACCCCGAATACTGGAACCTGGAGTGGGTAAGCCACTCGCCGCTGGCGGCCGAGTACCAGAAGATGGTGGCCTCGATCGGCGATGCGGTGCACTTCATGGAGACCCTGGCCGGGGCCCGCGTGCACAACCTCAACCGCATCGACTTCTACACCTCGCATGAAGCGCTGCTGCTGCCCTACGAGCAGGCGCTGACCCGCCAGGTGCCGCGCCAGCAGGGCTGGTTGAACCTGAGCACGCATTACCCGTGGATCGGCATGCGCACGGCTGCGCTCGATGGCGCGCACGTGGAATACCTGCGTGGCGTGCGCAATCCGATTGCGATCAAGGTCGGCCCGTCGGTGACGCCGGACCAGCTGCTGCGCCTGATCGATGTGCTCAACCCGCACGACGAACCGGGTCGACTGAGCTTCATCCATCGCATGGGTGCGGCGCAGATCGCCGAGAAGCTGCCGCCGCTGCTGGATGCCGTCAAGCGTGATGGCCGCCGCGTGCTGTGGGTGTGCGATGCGATGCATGGCAACACCGAAAGCACTGCCAATGGCTTCAAGACGCGTCGCTTCGACAACGTGCGTGGCGAAGTGGAGATGTCGTTTGATCTGCATGCGGCCGCGGGCACGCGCCTGGGTGGCGTGCACCTGGAGCTGACCGGCGAGGACGTGACCGAATGCACCGGTGGTGCGCGCGAACTGACCGAGCGTGACCTGGAGCGTGCGTATCGCTCAACGGTGGACCCGCGGTTGAATTATGAGCAGTCGCTGGAGATCGCGATGGCGATCGTGCGCAAGCAGGAGCAGGTGCGGTAAGGGGTTTTCGGCAGGGCTTGCAGCCCTGCACCTGCTGCAATCAACGTCAACGGCAAAAGCCGAAGCCGAAGCAGCGGCAACAGCATGCATTCCATGGGCTGGCGGGGCGGTGTCGGAGTGCGGGGACGCTGCAAGTACGTCCCTGTGAGCTTGGCAGCCGCATCCATGCGGCTGACACCCCGCACTCCGACACCGCCCTACCTTCGACAGGTTCAGGTCGCTATTGGTGGGTGCCGACCGTTGGTCGGCACATCTGTCAGATGTCGAATGAATCATCCACGCATGGCGTGGATCTACTGGTAACTGCGGCGATTGGCATGCGCGCCTGTTGGTAGGTGTCGACCGTTGGTCGACACGATTTTTCTGTCAGATAGCAGTATTCAAAATGGGCTCCGACCCCGTGCCGACCAACGCTCGGCACCCACCATCAGCAGCAGGTTCCGACAGATCGCAGAAAACTGTCGAAGGCGGGGTGGGTCCGGTTGCGGGGGCGTGAGCCGCATTGGCCCGAGGCATGCCTCGGGCGGGTTGGGCAGGACGCCCAACCCCGGTCTTGCCGTGTGCGCAGGACTGCGCACACGAGCAAGCGGCGACCGAGCTTACATGGGTGAGGGCGCTTTGCTTGCGAAGCACCGCTTCGCAAGCGCCCGAACGCACAGCCGCCGGCGGCTGGGCCGAGCCCCGGAGGGGACTTGCAGCGCCCCCCGCAACCGGACCCACCCCGCCATCCCACAGGAAACCCGCTTCTGCTTCGGCTGTTGCTGTTGCCCCAGCACGCAGCAGGTGCAGGGCTGCAAGCCCTCCCGACCAACACCCTGCTTACGAACGGCTGACGTGACGCTCATGCGCCATGCGCGAGGCTGTCCACCTGGTTGTTCGACTGGAGGTGGCAACGGTGCACTGGCAGAGCGCACAGGCCTACGCATGGCCGTTGGGATTGGCCGTAGTGGTGGGCGGCATAGGCGCGTGGCTGATCCTGTGGATCTATCACCGGCTGAAAGGGCGTGATCGCCGACGTGCGCGTATCGGTCGAGTACTCGGGTTGCCGCTGGCTACCGCGTGGCCGCTGCTGCTGCTGATTCCCGCCTTGCAGGCGACGCCGCTGCAGGATCCGTTGCTGGGCCATCTGCAGCACGGACTCCACATTGCATTGATGGCCTGCTTCGTCTGGCTGCTGGTACGCGCGGTGGCGGCGGGCGAGCGCGCGATCCTGCGCAGCCATCCCATCGATGTCTCCGACAACCTGGAGGCACGCCGCATCCAGACCCAGACGCGCGTGCTCAGCAGGGTGTTGATGGGCGGCATCATCGTGCTCGGTGCGTCGCTGGTGCTGTTGACCTTCCCGATGGTGCAGAAGATCGGCACGGCGCTGCTGGCGTCGGCAGGCCTGATCGGGCTGGTGGCGGGCATCGCCGCCAAACCGGTGTTCGGCAACCTCATCGCCGGCCTGCAGATCGCACTGACGCAGCCGATCCGCCTGGACGACGTGGTGATCGTCGAAGGCGAGTGGGGACGCATCGAGGAGATCGGCAGCAGCTACGTGGTGGTGCGGATCTGGGATGAGCGGCGGATGGTGGTGCCCTTGACCTGGTTCATCGAGAACCCGTTCCAGAACTGGACGCGGCGCAGTGCCGATCTGCTCGGCACTGCGTTTCTGTGGCTGGACTATCGGGCACCGATCGCGGCGATCCGGGCCGAGCTGGAGCGCATCTGCCATGGCCAGGCGCTATGGGATGGGCGCGTCTGCGTAACCCAGGTGACCGAAACCAACGAGCGCGCGATCCAGGTGCGCCTGCTGGTCAGCGCGCGCAGTTCCGGTGATGCCTTTGATCTTCGCTGCCTGGTGCGCGAACGCATGCTCGATTTCCTCGCACGTGAGCACCCGCAGTCGTTGCCGCAGGTGCGTGCGCGGCTGCAACACGAAGACGAGCTGGATATGCCGCGTGGTCCACGTGCACGCACTGCGGATGTGCGTTCACCGGGTGCTGAAGATGGTGAGGCGGCGATCGTGCCGGTGGAGCCACAGGATCGGTAGTGCCGGCCGCTGGCCGGCAACGCCGGAGCGATCGAGCTGCCGGCCAGCGGCCGGCACTACCGGAAGCAAGATGTCGCGGCGTCACCGGAGCTCAGGGCTCGCCGGCGTCGATCAGCGCATCGGTATCAAAGTGTGGCGGCCGCCGCGCACGGGTGCGCTGCTCGTAGGCGTAGGCCATTTCGATCAGCTTCGGCTCGCTCCAGGCGGTGCCCATGAACAGCAGGCCGACGGGAAGGCCGTTGATCTGGCCCATCGGCACGGTCAGGCTGGGGTAACCGGCCACGGCAGCGGCGCTGTAGCTCTCGCCCGGGAAGTCGTCGCCTTCGCTGCGGATCGGCCACGCCACACCGGTGGTCGGCGCCACCAGCGCATCGAGCTGATGGGCGACGAGGGCTGCATCGATGCCTTCCGGACCGGCCAACCGGCGCGCATCACTGCGCGCGCGGATGTAGGCAGGGTCTGCCAGGCCGGTGGTGGCATCGGCCTCCACCAGCAGCTCCTGGCCGAACAGGCCCAGTTCCTGCTTGCTGTGCGTCTGGTTGAAGGCGATCAGTTCGGCCAGGCTGCGCAGTGGCGCGCGGTGGGTGCTGAAGTAGCGCTCCAGCCCGGCCTTGAATTCGTACAGCAGCAGCGTGCGCTCAGCCTCGGCCCACGCGCCCTGGTTGGGCAGCTCCACCGGCACCACCACGGCGCCGGCGCGACGCAGCTCGGTCGCTGCCTGATCGATCAGCGGCGGCATGCCGCGGTACTTCAGCAGCGGCGTCTGCAGCAGACCGATGCGTTTGCCGCGCAGACCCTGCGGGTCCAGGCGCGCGGTGTAGTCGTAGACCGCACGGCCGGGCATGGTCGCGGTGGCGGGATCGGCGTCATCGCGGCCGGCGATCGCAGTCAGCACGGCGGCAGCATCGGCGACGCTGCGGGTCATCGGGCCGGCGGTGTCCTGGCTGAAGGAGATCGGCACGATGCCATCGCGACTGACCAGCCCGACCGTCGGCTTCAGACCGACCACGCCGTTGATCGCGGCCGGGCAGACGATGCTGCCGTCGGTTTCGGTGCCGATCGCCACGCTGGCCAGGTTGGCGGCCACGGCCACCGCGCTGCCGCTGCTGGAACCGCACGGTGAATGGCTGATGCGGTAGGGGTTGCGGGTCTGGCCGCCGCGCGCGCTCCAGCCGGAGATGGAGTCATTGCCGCGGAAGTTGGCCCACTCGCTGAGGTTGGTCTTGCCCAGCACTACGGCGCCAGCCTCGCGCAGCCGGCGTACCAGGTAGGCATCGTCCGGACGGAAGCCCTGCAGGGCCAGCGAGCCGGCACTGGTGACCATCGGTGCGGCGTTGATGTTGTCCTTCAGCAGCAGGGGGATGCCATGCAGCGGCCCACGCAGGCGCCCTTCGCGGCGCTCGCGGTCGCGTGCGGCGGCTTCCTTCAGGGCCTCGGGGTTGAGCTCGATCACCGCGCGCAGGCGGGGCCCGGTGCGGTCCAGGGCGGCGATACGCTGCAGGTAGGCCTGGGTCAGGGTGGTGCTGTCCAGATCTCCGGCAGTCATCCGCGCCTGCAGGTCGGCGACATCGGTTTCGGCGTACGGGAACGGCACGTTGCGGCTCGCAGGTTCGGCCGCATGCGCGCTGGGTGTGGCCGGGCTGCAGCCAGCCGAAAGCAGCGCCGGCAGCGCGGCGAGCAGGCAGGTCAGCAGAGGCGGCAAGGACGGGCGCATGGGGCGGCTTGGTCGGCTCCAATCCCCAGTGTAGCCGGTGCTCAGCGGTGGCGCTTGCGCAGGTCGCGGGCGAGGACGTAGACCACGATCAGGTTGATCGCCAGGATCGTCCATGACGGCCAACCGGGATGGCGGATGATCGCGAAGACGTCGAAAGGCAGGTACAGGGCGGCGGTCAGGCAGCCCAGCCAGGACGCCCAGGCCTTGGCCCGCCACAGGCCCCAGGCTTCGACCAGGTGCAGCAGGCCGTAGCCGATCATCCCCGCCGCGGCCAGGTGGACCGCGTCGGGACTGATCATGTGCAGCAGCGAGGGCAGGGTGCCATGGTCCGGATCCAGGCTGAAACGCCGGATCAGGGCCATGATGCCGTGCCGCAGCGGCTGCGGTCCGAGCACTTCCAGCCCGGTGGCGGCCAACAGTGCCAGCATCGCCTTGCTCGCTTCGAGCAGGGCGATGACGTGCAGACCCGGATGCCGGTGTGGATCCGGGTTGTAGCCGTTCTGGTTCACGGGGTGCTGGCTCAGCCGCCGCGCGAAGCCTTCTTGCGATCGCTCTCGGTCAGGAACTTCTTGCGCAGGCGGATCTCCTTCGGGGTGATCTCGACCAGCTCGTCGTCTTCGATGAAGTCCAGGGCCTGTTCCAGCGAGTACTTGATCGCCGGGGTCAGCTGGATCGCATCGTCCTTGCCCGAAGCGCGCATGTTGGTCAGCGGCTTGGTCTTGATCGCGTTGACGGTCAGGTCGTTGTCCTTGGAGTGGATGCCGACCAGCTGACCTTCATACACGTTGTCGCCTTCAGCAGCGAACAGCTTGCCGCGCTCCTGCAGCGGGCCCAGCGAGTAGGCCGGCGTGGTGCCCGGTGCATTGGCGATCATCACGCCGTTGATGCGCTTGGCAATCGCGCCCTGTTCCTTCGGACCGTAGTGGTCGAACACGTGGAACAGCAGGCCCGAACCCTGGGTCAGGGTCTTGAACTCGTTCTGGAAGCCGATCAGGCCACGGGCCGGGATCTGGTACTCCAAGCGCACGCGGCCCTTGCCGTCCGATTCCATGTTCTTCAGCTGGCCCTTGCGGGTGCCCAGCTTTTCCATCACGCCGCCCTGGTGGATTTCTTCGATGTCCACCACCAGCTGCTCGATCGGCTCCATCAGCTGGCCGTCGATTTCCTTGATGATCACTTCCGGGCGCGACACGGCCAGCTCGTAGCCTTCGCGGCGCATGTTCTCGATCAGCACCGACAGGTGCAGTTCGCCACGGCCGGAGACCAGGAACTTGTCGGCGTCTTCCAGCTGCTCGACCTTCAGGGCCACGTTGTGGACCTTTTCACGGTCCAGGCGGTCCTTGATCTGGCGGCTGGTCAGGAACTTGCCACCGGACAGGTCCTTGTTGCCGGCGAACGGCGAGTTGTTGACCTGGAAGGTCATCGAGATGGTCGGCTCGTCGACGGTCAGCGCCGGCAGCGCTTCCGGGAAGTCCGGTGCGCAGATGGTGTCGGAGATGGTCAGCTCCTGGATGCCGGAGATGGCCACGATGTCGCCGGCCTCGGCCGAATCCTGCTCGATGCGCTCCAGGCCCATGAAGCCCAGCACCTGCAGCACCTTGCCGTTGCGCTTCTTGCCTTCACGGTCGATGACCGCGACCTGCATGTTCTTCTTCAGGGTGCCACGCTGGATGCGGCCGATGCCGATCACGCCCACGAAGTTGTTGTAGTCCAGCTGGCTGATGCGCATCTGGAACGGGCCTTCCGGATCCACTTCCGGCTTCGGCGCGTGCTGCATGATCGCTTCGTACAGCGGGGTCATGTCGCCGTCGCGCACGGTGTCTTCCAGGCCGGCATAGCCGTTCAGGCCCGAGGCGTAGACGATCGGGAAGTCCAGCTGCTCGTTGGTGGCGCCGAGCTTGTCGAACAGGTCGAAGACCTGGTCGATCACCCATTCCGGACGGGCGCCCGGACGGTCGACCTTGTTGACCACGACGATCGGCTTGAAGCCCATCGCGAAGGCCTTCTGGGTCACGAAGCGGGTCTGCGGCATCGGGCCGTCCATCGCGTCGACCAGGATCAGCACGGTATCGACCATCGACAGCACGCGCTCGACCTCACCACCGAAGTCGGCGTGGCCGGGGGTGTCGACGATGTTGATCCGGTTCTTGATGCCGGTCTTCTTGTCTTCCCAGGTGATGGCGGTGTTCTTGGCCAGGATGGTGATGCCGCGTTCCTTTTCCTGGTCGTTGCTGTCCATCACGCGCTCGGCGAGGACGGTGCGCTCGGACAGGGTGCCGGACTGCTTCAGCAGCTGGTCGACCAGGGTGGTCTTGCCATGGTCGACGTGGGCGACGATGGCGATGTTGCGAAGATTTTCGATGGACATACGAAAGGGGGCCAGTCGGCGCCGGATTTGGAAAAAGAAGTCCAACATTATACGTCGAACTTGACGATTCGCGAAAAGGTGGATTTCACATCCGTCGCGGGGCCCATTCAGCTGGCTGTCCGCCGCGTCGGCCGGGGCCGCCAGCGCCCGGAGACGCGGCTTCCCGTCCATGGGCTGAAGCCGGGTTCTTCACCGATGGTCGAAGCCGCCGCCGCCACGAGGCAGGTGTAAACTAGGTGGCTAGACGCGTTCCCCTCTGCATCAAGGATCTTCATGTCCCTCATCGCCACTTTCGACACCACCCAGGGCCCGATCAAGGTCGAGCTGTTCGCCGACAAGGCGCCGCTGACCGTGGCCAACTTCGTGAACCTGGTCAAGCACGGCTTCTATGACGGCCTGATCTTCCACCGCGTGATCGCCGACTTCATGATCCAGGGCGGCTGCCCGCAGGGTCGTGGCACCGGCGGCCCGGGCTACAAGTTCGAAGACGAGAAGAACGGCGTGAAGCACGAGGTCGGCTCGCTGTCGATGGCCAACGCCGGCCCGAACACCAACGGCAGCCAGTTCTTCATCACCCACATCAAGACCGACTGGCTGGACGGCCGCCACACCGTCTTCGGCAAGGTCCTGGAAGGCCAGGCCATCGTTGATTCGGTCAAGCAGGGCGACGTGATCCATTCGATCACCCTGGAAGGCGACGTCGACGCCGTGCTGGCCGCCCAGGCCGACCGCGTCGCGGAGTGGAACAAGCACCTCGCCGCCTGATCCCCCTTCGAAACGGCCACCCATGGGTGGCCGTTTCCCTGTTCCCCGCCGCCCGCCTGGCCTGCGTGGCTCTGCCCGCGGCGTCCCATCAAACGCTTGCAAGCAAGAGGAAACCCCCATGAAAGCACCCGTTCGTGTTGCCGTGACCGGCGCCGCCGGCCAGATCGGTTATGCCCTGCTGTTCCGCATCGCCTCCGGCGAAATGCTGGGCAAGGACCAGCCGGTCATCCTGCAGCTGCTGGAACTGCCGGTGGACAAGGCCCAGGCCGCCCTGAAGGGCGTGATGATGGAGCTGGAAGACTGTGCCTTCCCGCTGCTGGCCGGCATGGTCGGCACCGATGACGCCGAAGTCGCGTTCAAGGACGCCGACATCGCCCTGCTGGTCGGCGCACGTCCGCGCGGCCCGGGCATGGAGCGCAAGGACCTGCTGCTGGAGAACGCCAAGATCTTCACCGCCCAGGGTGCAGCGCTGAACAAGGTCGCCAGCCGTGACGTGAAGGTGCTGGTGGTCGGCAACCCGGCCAACACCAACGCCTACATCGCGATGAAGTCGGCCCCGGACCTGAAGCCGGAAAACTTCACCGCCATGCTGCGCCTGGACCACAACCGCGCGCTGAGCCAGCTGTCGACCAAGCTCGGCAAGCCGGTCGGTGGCATGGAGAAGCTGGTGGTGTGGGGCAACCACAGCCCGACCATGTACCCGGACTACCGTTTCGCCACCGCCGATGGTGCGTCGATCGCCGATGCGATCAACGACCAGGAGTGGAACGCCAACACCTTCATCCCGACCGTCGGCAAGCGCGGCGCGGCGATCATCGAAGCCCGTGGCTCGTCCTCGGCTGCTTCGGCCGCCAATGCAGCGATCGACCACGTGCGTGACTGGGTGCTGGGCAGCAACGGCAAGTGGGTCACCATGGGCGTGCCGTCCGACGGTTCCTACGGCATTCCGGAAGGCGTGATCTTCGGCTTCGCGGTGACCACCGAGAACGGCAAGTACACCCTGGTCAAGGATCTGCCGATCGACGACTTCAGCCAGAAGTACATCGACAAGACCCTGGCCGAGCTGGAAGAAGAGCGCGCCGGCGTCGCCCACCTGCTGGGCTGATGCAGGCGGTACCGGCTCCGGCCGGTACGTCTTCCATCAAGGTAGGTACCGACCGTTGGTTGGTACGCAGAAAACGGGGAGGCTTCGGCTTCCCCGTTTTCATTTGGAGCTCCTGGAACCGCATGATCCACCTGCACTACATCGATGACGCACTGCTGGTGGCCGAGAAGCCGGCTGGCCTGTTGTCCGTACCCGGCCGCAGCGCCGAGAACCAGGACTGCGTGGTCGCGCGCCTGCAGGCGCTGTATCCGGATGCGTTGACCGTGCACCGGCTGGACCAGGTGACCTCCGGCCTGCTGCTGCATGCGCGTGGCAAGGACATGCAGGCGACGTTGTCGATGCAGTTCGAGCAGCGCCAGGTTGGCAAGCGGTATGAAGCGGTGGTGCAGGGGCTGCTCGAGGGTGATTCCGGTGAAGTGGACCTGCCGTTGATCGTTGACTGGCCGAACCGGCCGAAGCAGATGGTCGATCACGAACGCGGCAAGCCGGCGTTGACGCGTTGGCGCGTGCTGGTGCGCGATGTTGAAGCGCGGCGCACGCGCGTGGCGTTGGAACCGATCACTGGCCGCAGCCATCAGCTGCGGTTGCACATGGCCACTATTGGCCATCCGATTGTTGGCGACGTGCTGTATGACGCGGCACCGGCGCACCGCGTGCATCTGCATGCGTGCAGCCTGCGGTTCACGCATCCGCTGACGGGCGAGGCGCTCGCGTTCGATTCCGCGGCTCCGTTCTAGGGGGTCGGCAGGGCTTGCAGCCCTGCACCTGCAGAATCAACGTCAACATCAACATCAACGTCAAAAGCGGGCTGTCCGTGGGTTGGCGGGGAGGTATGGGTGGGCAGGACACGCCGTAAACCCATCCATGGGGGCTCGATGGCGCCATCCATTGCGCCAACGGTCCTGCCCACCCACACCGCCCCGCCTCTGACAGATTCCCGCGGCTGTTGGTAACTGCGGCCGTTGTTCCGCACGGCTGTTGGTAGATGTCGACCTTGGTCGACACGATTTTTCTTTCAGATATCGAATGAGTCATCCACGCATTGCGTGGATCTACCGTGTCGACCAAGGTCGACACCTACCAGCGCAATCCGCCGTTCCGACAGATGGCAGGAAACTGTCGAAGGCGGGGTGGGTCCGGTGGCGGGAGTGTCCGCGGCATGGATGCCGTGGCCAAGCCCCCATGGACGGGTTTACGGCGTCTCCCGCCACCGGATCCACCCCGCCATCCCCCAGTAAGCCAGCTTCTGCTGTTGCTTTGGCTTTGGCTTCGGCTTCTGCAGGTGCAGGGCTGCAAGCCCTGCAGAACAAACCCACCCCCTACCAAGGTAGGGCGGCCCGCGCGGCAGCACCGGACTATCCTCGAACCCATGACTTTGTCTGGGAGGGCTGCGTCATGAACTACGAGGAAACCTACCGTCGCTCGATCGACGAGCCGGAGGCCTTCTGGGGCGAGGAAGCCAAGCGCATCCATTGGCATAAACCGCCGCAGCAGGTGCTCGACTACAGCAACCCGCCGTTCCGGCGCTGGTTCGTCGGCGGCGAAACCAATCTCTGCTACAACGCCGTCGACCGCCACCTGGCCGAGCGCGCCGACCAGCTCGCGCTGGTCGCCATCTCCACCGAAACCAACAGCACACGCGAGATCACCTATCGCCAGCTGTACCGCGAAGTGAACGACTTCGCCGCGGTACTCAAGCACCTCGGTGTCGGCCACGGTGACCGCGTGGTGATCTACATGCCGAACATGGCCGAGGCGGTGTTTGCGATGCTGGCCTGCGCGCGCATCGGTGCGGTGCACTCGGTGGTGTTCGGTGGCTTCGCCGCGCACAACCTGGCGCTGCGCATCGACGATGCCAAGCCCAAGCTGCTGATCGCGGCCGACGCCGGTATGCGCGGTGGCAAGCTGATTCCGTACAAGCCGATGGTCGACGCCGCCTGCGCCGAAGCGGCGTCGCCGCCACCGCATGTGCTGATCGTGTCGCGCGGGCTGGATGCCGCCGAACCCCGCGTGCCGGGCCGTGATGTGGACTACGCCACGCTGCATGCACAGATCGGGGAAGTGGATGTGCCGGTGCAGTGGCTGGAAGCGAGCGAACCGAGCTACCTGCTGTACACCTCCGGCACCACCGGCAAGCCGAAGGGCGTGCAGCGCGATGTGGGCGGCTATGCAGTGGCGATGGCGCAGTCGATGGAGACCGTGTTCGACTGCAAGCCGGGCCAGGTGATGTTCTCCACCTCCGATGTCGGCTGGGCGGTGGGCCACTCCTACAATGTGTACGGCCCGCTGATCGGTGGCTGCACCTCGCTGCTGTACGAAGGCCTGCCGACCAATCCGGATCCCGGCATCTGGTGGGCGCTGTGCGAGCAGTACAACGTGCGCACGATGTTCTCCTCGCCCACCGCCATCCGCGTGCTGAAGAAGCACGACGCGGACTTCATCCATCGCCACGACCTGCGTGCGCTGAAGTACCTGTTCCTGGCCGGCGAGCCGCTCGACGAGCCGACCGCGCACTGGATCAGCGAAGCGCTCGGCAAGCCGATCATCGACAACTACTGGCAGACCGAAACCGGCTGGCCGGCACTGACCCTGCTGCCGGGCCTGGAGATGAAGCCGGTGCGTTTCGGCTCGCCCGGGTTCCCCAATCTCGGCTATCGGATGAAGGTGATCGACGAGAACACTGGCGAGGAAGTCGCACCGGGGCAGAAGGGCGTGCTGGTGGTGTCGCCACCGCTGCCGCCGGGTTGCATGAGCACCGTGTGGAATGATGACAGCCGCTTCCTGCAGAGCTACTTCAGCCACTTCAAGGAACTGCTGTACAGCTCGCTGGACTGGGCGATCCGCGACGACGATGGCTACACCTTCATCCTCGGTCGCACCGATGATGTCATCAATGTAGCCGGGCACCGTCTGGGCACGCGCGAGATCGAGGAGGCCATTTCCAGCCATCCGCGGGTGGCCGAGGCCGCCGTGATCGGGGTCAAGGATGAACTGAAGGGGCAGGTGCCGCTGGTGTTCGTCACCCTCAAGCAGGGCCTGGATGGCGAGGATCCGGCGCCGGTGGTGGCCGAGATGATGGCGACGGTGACCACCTCGCTCGGCGCGGTCGCACGCCCGGCGCACGTACACGTGGTCAATGCACTGCCCAAGACCCGCTCCGGCAAGCTGCTGCGGCGCTCGCTGCAGGCGCTGGCCGAACAGCGCGACCCGGGTGACCTGTCGACGCTGGACGACCCCAGCGCGCTGGAGGAGATCCGCCGCGCGCTGGGCCGTTGATCCGGTAGTGCCGGCTACTGGCCGGCCCCCCCCCTCAATCCCGAGGTTGCCGGCCAGCGGCCGGCACTACCCGCGGCACTTGCGCTAAGCTCGGCCTGTCATCGACCTGCAATACGCGGCGCGCGCCGGGGAAGGCGCGTGCCGTCCGGGGATGGCACACAGGGGGGCGTGCCCGTCAGGGCGCGCCGGCATTGTGCATCGAGGGAGGGGGAGGCAATGGCATTGCTGCACGCCAAGACGGCTGCTGGCCGTCAGGAAATCGAAGACCGTGGCCGGCGCCTGCCGGCGGCACTGCGTTCGATCCTGCTGATGGTCGACGGCCATCGCGATGACACCGAACTGCGTGGCCTGTTCGAAGGCCTGCGCGCGCCGGCCGATGCACTGGAGCAGCTGGAAGCGCAGGGCCTGATCGAAGTGATCGGTGGCAATGCCGAGCTGGCACCGGTACGTGGCATCAGCACCGGCCGCGAACAGGATCCGGCGTTGTACCAGCAGCTGTACGACGCGATGAGCGAGGCGGTGCGGCGCCACCTGGGCCTGAAGGGCTACTTCATGCAGTTGAAGATTGAACGCTGCACCGATGCACTTGCACTGGAACGCCTGTGCCCGGAACTGCTGGCGGCGGTGGGCAAGGCGCGCAGCCCGGCGCTGGCGCAGCGCTGGTGGCAGGAAACCCAGGCCGCCGTGGTCAATGGTGGCGGCGAGGTCGTGCAGGCATGAGCCACCGCGTAAAGTGATCGGTTCACTTCCCCACAAGGAGTCCCGCGTGCAGGACGACCACGACGACACCGACACCCCAGGCTGGGACGCGATCAATGCGGCGCTGGCGCCGCTGTATGCCGGCCAGGAACCCCGTCACTACGGTACGGCGTTGCCGTACACGCTGGGTGGCCAGGATCCACTGGATGGCATCAGCGTTTACTGGGTGGATGCACCGGTACCGCATTGGCACTACATCACCTACGGCTTCTCCGAGCTGTACACCAAGGAGAGCAGCGATGCCGCCGCCAGCGGCTATGGTTTCGAGCTGACCTTCCGCCTGGCTGCTGAAGCCGGTGAGCACGCCGGCAGCAACCCGCCGGTGTGGCCGATGAACCTGCTGCAGAACCTGGCGCGCTACGTGTTTGGCAGCGGCAACGTGTTCGAGGATGGTCACCATCTGAACGCCAACGGCCCGATCGCGCTGGAGACCGGCACGCGCCTGTGCCACCTGGCCTTCATCGCCGATCCGCAGTTGCCTGCGCGCGACACCGCCAATGGCCACCTGCAGTTCCTGCAGCTGGTCGGGCTGACCGATGAGGAGATGGAAGCGGTCAAGCGTTGGTCGACGCGCGGCGTGCTGCAGGCGCTGCAACCGGCGATGCCGCTGTGGATCAGCGACCTGCATCGCGGCAACCTGTTGGAGGATCCGACACTCGCCGCACAGGTGCGGGCCGGCAGCGAGCGCGAGGGCTCCAGCACCGGCATGTTGTTCATCGAGACACTGGATTGGCGGCAGGAGGCGGGGGTCACCACCCTGGTGCTCGGCGCCGGGCAGGTGGCCAGTGTGTGCGAGCTGCTGCCATTGCGCCTGCGCCACGGCAAATCGCTGGAACTGGCCAGCCGCGAGCGGCAGTGGGAGTTCATTCCGGCAGCGCGCGGTGAAACCGGCGAGGTATCGGCCGACAGCGCGCGCTGGGCGCTGGACGAGACGGGGCTGCAGGCCCTGGCGGGCGTGCGTGCCGAACGTGGCATCTACCCGGTGGCGGGAGCGCTGCGCATCGAAGTGGTGCCGACCTACCTGCGCGATGCCAACGGTGAAGTGATCCGCCAGATCGGCTGAGTGTGGTGATGGCGCCGGTGGGGTCAGAGCCGCCTGCTGTGCAGACGGATCCGACCCCGGGTCAGGCTCAGGCCAGGCCTTCGGCCTTCAGTGCGGCCTGCACGCCGGCATCGGCGTCCATGCGTGCCTTGTAGGCGGCCAGGTTGTCCAGGCCCGACAGGTCGACCTTGGTGCCGGCGGCCCAACGCAGGGTGATGTAGAAGTACGGGTCGGCGAAACTGCGGAAGCCGGCCAGCCAGGGCTTGTCGGCCAGCTGCCTGTCAGCGGTCTCGAACAGGCCACGCAGGCGCTTGTGTGCGGCGGCGCGGATCGCATCGAACTGGCTTTCGTCGGCGATGAACTTGCCCGGTGCGAACAGCGGCGAGAAGGCCGGATGCACGTCGGAATTGACGAAGGCCAGCCAGCGGGTAGCTTCGGCACGCTGGCGCGCGCTGCCATCGCCGCCGAGGCCGGCCTGCGGGTAGGTGTCGGCGATATAGCCCATGATCGCGGCGTTCTGCAGCAGCACGAAGTCGCCATCGACCAGCGCGGGAACGGCGCCGGCCGGATTGATCTTGAGGAATTCCGGACCCTTGAGGGTGTCCTTGTTCAGCAGTTCGACCTCGAACGGCTGGCCGGTCCACTGCAGGGCGATGTGGTCGGCGGTGGAACAGGCACCGGGCTTGCTGTACAGCTTCATGGGAACTCCAGGTGATGCGGGCGGGAAACGCCCACTATCCCAGAGCCTGCCAGCGGGCGGCAACGCTGCCGCCAGCACGGATCGTTACGACTGCCGCGGCTTGAGGTTCTGCACCTTATAGAAGGTGTGATCGCCGATGGTGGCCACCTGGTAGGCGTTGCGCCAGTTCGGGCTGGCGATGGACAACGCGGCGAAGTGGCTGGCACCGGGCACGATCTCGCGGCGCTCGCCGGCCGGCAGCGCCCAGTTGCGCTCGGCGTCGAAGGCCACGTTCATTGCCTCGCTCCAGGCCGCGTCATTGCCCAGCTGGGTGCCGGGGGAGACGATGGTCGGCGCGAACTGCTTGCGCGCGGTGACCACCTGGCACATCGAGTCGCCCCACAGGCCACTGTCGAGGCGGCGCAGGGCGACCTCGGCAACGGCTTGCTGGCCGCGCAGGGTCTGGTCGCGGGCTTCCAGATAAACGGTGGTGCTCAGACACAGTGAATCAGCGGCCGGCTGCGGCAACAACTGCGACAGCCAGAGAATCCAGGCCAGTTTCATATAACTCCTTGCTCCGTATGGGCCGCACTCTCCGCTTCCAGTCGAGGGGGCGACAGGATGCGGGGTACGACTTGGCGTCATGGGGAGGCGGCCATCGGGGCCGCCCCGTGGGCAGCCCCAAAAGAAACGACCAGTACCGATCGTGGGGGCTGCGCCGGCTCACCGGAAACTGGCTGGTGAGCGGAAAGATGGCGCAAGGTAGGGGGGCGTAGCCGAACGCATCGTGAACCGTCCGGCTTGACATTCAGGTTCGGGAGGGGTGACGGAAATCACATTCCGTCCCCCATTCATGCGCTCATCAGAGCGCGGCGGCCACCCGGCTGCCCTGGTCGATGGCCCGCTTGGCGTCCAGTTCGGCCGCTACATCGGCACCGCCGATCAGCTGCGCGTTGATGCCGGCGGCCTGCAGCTCGGCCTGCAATGCGCGGTTCGGTTCCTGCCCGGCGCAGATCACCACATGATCGACCGGCAGCAGCTGTTCGCTGCCTTCCACGCGGATGCGCAGGCCTTCGTCGTCCACGCCCAGGTACTCGACGCCGCCGAGCATGCGCACGCCCTTGGCCTTCAGCGTGGCGCGGTGGATCCAGCCGGTGGTCTTGCCCAGCCGCGCGCCGGGCTTGCCCGGGCTGCGCTGCAGCAGCCACAGCCGCCGCGGCGATGCCTCGGGCTGCGGCCTGGCCAGCGAGCCGCGGGCCTCGAACGTGCTGTCCACGCCCCATTCGGCCATCCAGCGCTGTGGGTCCAGCGAGGGGGACTCACCAGCGTGGCTGAGGAACTCGCCGACATCGAAGCCGATGCCGCCGGCGCCGATGATCGCCGCACTGGCGCCCACTTCGACCCGGCCCAGCAGCACGTCCAGGTAGCTGACCACCTTGGCGTGGTTGGCGCCGGGGAAGTCGACCTTGCGCGGCGTGATGCCGGTGGCCAGCACCACCTCGTCGAAGCCGGCCAGGCTGGCCGCGTCTGCTCGCGTGCCCAGGCGTAGCTGCACGCCGGTTTCAGCCAGCTTGTGGCGGAAATAGCGCAGGGTCTCGTGGAACTCTTCCTTGCCGGGGATGCGCTTGGCCATGTTGAACTGGCCACCGATCTCGTCGTTGGCATCGAACAGGGTGACCTGGTGGCCGCGCTCGGCGGCCACCGTGGCGCAAGCCAGGCCGGCCGGACCGGCGCCGACCACCGCCACCTTTTTCGGCGTGGCAGCCGGGCGGTAGACCAGCTCGGTCTCGTGTGCGGCACGCGGATTGACCAGGCAGCTGGCCAGCTTGTTCTCGAACACGTGGTCCAGGCAGGCCTGGTTGCAGGCGATGCAGGTGTTGATCGCCTCGGCGCGGCCGGCGCGGGCCTTGTTGGGCCATTGCGGGTCGGCCAGCAGCGGGCGCGCCAGCGACACCATGTCGGCGCCGCCGCTGGCGAGGATGTGCTCGGCGACGTCGGGCATGTTGATGCGGTTGGTCGCCACCAGCGGCACCGTTACATGCGGCTTGAGCTTGGCGGTGACACCGGCGAAGGCGGCGCGCGGCACCGAGGTGGCAATGGTCGGGATGCGCGCTTCGTGCCAGCCGATGCCGGAATTGATGATCGTCGCGCCAGCCGCCTCGATGGCCTGGGCCTGCTGCACGATCTCTTCCCAGTTGCTGCCGTCGTCAACCAGATCCACCAGCGACAGGCGGTAGATGATGATGAAGTCCGGGCCGCAGGCCTCGCGGATGCGGCGCACGATCTCCACTGCAAAACGCATGCGTTGGTTGGCGTCGCCACCCCAGCGGTCGGAGCGCTTGTTGGTGCGCGGGGCGATGAACTCGTTGATGAGGTAGCCCTCCGAGCCCATCACTTCGACGCCATCGTAGCCGGCTTCGCGGGCCAGCTTTGCGCTGCGTGCGTAGTCGGCGATATGCCGCTCGACGCCGCTGGCCGACAGCGCACGGGGGGTGAACGGGTTGATCGGCGCCTTCAGCTTCGACGGTGCCACCGAAAGGGGATGGTAGGCATAGCGGCCGGCATGCAGCAGCTGCAGGCAGATCTTCGCGCCGTGCTGGTGCGCGGCCGCGGTGAGCTGCCGGTGCGGGCGCACTTCCCAGGGCCAGGACAGCTTTCCGCCAAAGGGCTTCAGCCAGCCGACCACGTTCGGCGCGAAGCCACCGGTGACGATCAGGCCGACGCCACCTTCGGCGCGTTCGGCGAAGTAGGCGGCCAGGCGCGGGAAGTCGCGGGCGCGATCTTCCAGGCCGGTGTGCATCGAACCCATCAGCACGCGGTTGCGCAGCTGGGTGAAGCCCAGGTCCAGCGGGGCGAACAGGTGGGGATAGGCGCTTTCGTTGGCTGGCGACATGATCGATACGCTTGCGTACGGAAGCGCGAAGCGTGCCGGGAAACGGCGGCTGGGGCAAGGGGCGCGGGCGGTAGTGCCGGCCGCTGGCCGGGTACGCTCGGCACATGCGTGCTGTCGCTCCCGCATTTCGCTGCGCGAACCGCGGGCCCCACTTACCTGCCTCCACCCCCCGCGCCTGCGGCGCTGCCCCCGAACTCCGGGGGCGGTAGTGCCGGCCGCTGGCCGGCATCCCGATCAGCTCAGGGTGATTGCGGTTGCCGGCCAGCGGCCGGCACTACCGGGGGACGCCCAATCCCGAACCAGCCCAGCGTTACTCCGCACAGGGGGCCGATCAGCAGGGCGAAGGCGAGGGTGCCGACACCGACATTGCCGCCGAGCCACCAGCCCAGCAGCAGCACGCTGCCCTCGATCAGGCTGCGCACCTTCCAGATCGGCCAGCCGGTGCGGGCATGCAGGCCGGTCATCAGGCCGTCGCGCGGGCCGGGCCCGAGCTTGGCGCCGATGTACAGGCCGGTGGCCAGGGCGACCAGCAGCATGCCGGCGCAGAACATCGCCAGCTGCCAGCCAAGGCCGACCGCCGGGGGAAGCAACCACAGCCCGAACTGTGCGGACGGGCCGATCAACATCACGTTGAGCACGGTGCCGACGCCCGGCTTCTGTCGCAATGGCCACCACAGCAGCAGCACCAGCGCACCGATCACATTGGTGGCCAGGCCGAACGATAGCGGCGTCTGTGCGGCGATGCCCTGCGACAACACGTCCCAGGGGGCCACGCCGATCGCTGCACGGATCATCAGCGAGGCGCCGAAGCCGTACAGGAACAGGCCGATGATCAGTTGCAGCAGACGCAGGGGCAGGGCGGTGGGCATGGCGGCGCTCGGGGAGAGGGGGGATCTGTTTCCACCGTAATCCCAATTCAGTCACTCCCATAGATACAGATGCCGGCCGATCCACCGCTACAGGAGTCGTCGATCCTGCGTATGGGCCGTTCTGTGGAGCTGGGCCATGCTCGGCTGCTTTGCCTGGCACCGCCAGCCGAACATGGCCCGGCACTGCACCGGCGTTCCAGCCTGGCTCAGTCGCCCCAGCCGGCCAGCGCCAGCTTGCCCACCGTGCGCCCGCTGGCCAAGCGCTGATGCGCGATGTCCAGATTCGCCGCATTGATCGCGCCCAGCGTCTCGCTGAGGGTGCCGCGCAGCTGGCCAGCGTCGATCATGCTGGCCGCGCGGCTGAGGATGCGGTGCTGTTCGATGCGGTCCGCCGTGGCGAAGCGCGAACGCGCGAACATGAACTCCCAGTGGATGCCGATGCACTTGGCCTTGTAGGGATCACCGATGCGCAGCGCGCCGCGCGGTTCGACGATGAGGCCGACATGGCCCTGTGGCGCCAGCAGCTGACCCAACGCATCCCAGTAATGGTCGGTGTCGGCCAGGTTGAGCGCGACCTGTACTGCGTCGATGCCCAATGCCTGCAGCTGGGGCAGCAGCGGCTGCCGGTGGTCGATTACATGCTGGGCACCCATCTGCCGGCACCAGTCGATCGACGACTCACGCGAGGCGGTGGCGATCACCTCGAATCCGGCGTGCCGGCCCAGCTGGATCGCCATCGATCCAACACCGCCTGCTCCGCCGATCACCAGCAGGTGCTGGCCGGCATGGCGGCGATCATCCAGCTGCAATGGCATGCGCTGGAACAGCAGTTCCCATGCGGTGAGCGTGGTCAGTGGCAGTGCGGCCGCTTCGGCGAAGTCGAGCGTGGTCGGCTTGCGCGCTACCAGCCGTTCGTCCACAAGATGGAACTGCGCATTGCAGCCCGGCCGGGTGACATCACCGGCGTAGTAGACCTCGTCGCCGGACGCGAACAGGCTGGCGTCCTCGCCGATCGCTTCGACCACCCCGGCGGCGTCCCAGCCGAGTACGCGGGGTGCTTCGAGCGTGGCCGGATCGGTGGCCGCCCGCTGCTTGCCGTCGACCGGGTTCACCGAGACGGCCTCGACCCGGATCAGCAGGTCGCGGCCACCCGGAGGCAGCGGCGGGGGGAGGTGGATATCGCAGAGGGCGGGGGCGGATTCACGACTCAGGGCGACGGCTTTCATCTCGGCTCCGGCTGGGTTCGTGGCTCCATCATAGAGTTCCTCACGTTTCAGCAGATACGCTGAATCGGGTGGAGCAAGCTGTTGCGCAATATGTCGTATTCCGCACTTAAACCCCGTCAAACCCTTGCAGCGTGAGGGTCTTGCGGATTTTCATCATCCTGTATAGGGTTTCAACGTCGGACCGGTGGAGGGTCGGGCGCGATACTTCACATGTTACGGGACTGTTAACATGACCTTCACCCGCCTGAGCATAATGTTCGCGGCGGTGGCGTGCTGAATCGGCTGTCGAACATCGACGCACTAGTGCTGGCCCATGCCTCTACCGGTTTCATACCCCCGAAATAGGAGCTGTACTCAATGAACAAGAAGATCCTTACTGCCGCGCTGCTGGGTGGTCTGGCTTTCGCCCAGGCTGCGTCCGCGCAGGAGTTCGATGACCGCTGGTACCTGACCGGTTCGGCCGGCTTCAACTTCCAGGACAGCGACCGCCTGACCAATGACGCCCCGTTCGTCACCCTGGGCCTGGGCAAGTTCATCAGCCCGAACTGGTCGCTGGACGGTGAGCTGAACTACCAGAACCCGAACTTCGACGCCAACAAGGACATGAACTGGTCGCAGTACGGCGTCTCGCTGGACCTGCGTCGCCACTTCATCAAGGAAGGCCGCGGCTGGAACCCGTACCTGCTGGCCGGCCTGGGCTACCAGAAGTCGGAAGAAGAGTACAACCCGATCAGCGGTGGCCTGGCTGACCGCAAGGACGGCAACTTTGCCGCCAAGGTCGGCGTCGGTCTGCAGACCACCTTCGAGAAGCGCGTCGCTGTCCGTGCCGAAGTCGCCTACCGCGCTGATTTCGACGACCAGAGCGTGAACCCGAAGCGTGCCGGCAACGATGAAAGCTGGTTCGGCGACGTGCTGGCTTCGGTCGGCGTCGTGATCCCGCTGGGCCCGGCTCCGGTCGCGGCTGCTCCGGCTCCGGCTCCGGTTGCCCCGAGCTGCGCCGACCTGGATGACGACGGTGACGGCGTCAACAACTGCGACGACAAGTGCCCGAACTCGCAGCCGGGTCAGACCATCGGTCCGGACGGTTGCCCGGTGCCGGTCTCCATCGACCTGAAGGGCGTCAACTTCGACTTCGACAAGTCGAACCTGCGTCCGGACGCCGTGGCGATCCTGAGCGAAGCCACCGAGATCCTGAAGCGTTACCCGGATCTGCGCGTTGAAGTCGCCGGTCACACCGACTCGAAGGGTACCGACGCTTACAACCAGAAGCTGTCGGAGCGTCGTGCTACCGCCGTGTACAACTACCTGACCAAGAACGGCGTTGACGCCGGTCGCCTGGTCGGCCCGATCGGCTACGGCGAGAGCCGTCCGATTGCTCCGAACACCAACCCGGATGGTTCGGACAACCCGGAAGGTCGCGCCAAGAACCGTCGTACCGAGCTGAACGTCCAGAACTAAGTTCTGACGCTCTGCCAGTAGGACACAGCAGGACCTGGCTTCGGCCGGGTCTTGTTGTTTCTGCGGCCCGGAATCCGGTGCCTGCCGGTCCGGGGGTAACCGTTCGTCGGGTTTTTGTCCGTAAAACCAATGGGTTGCCGTATTCATTGAAAGTGGCGCTTGAAAGCTGTCGCGGCATTGCTAAACTCGCCGCGTCACTTCCTTTCCTGGATGCCCTTCATGCTGCGCTCTGCATCGGCCGCCGTTCTGGCGCTGGCCCTGGTTCCCGCCGCCCACGCTGCGGTCGATTGCTCGGTCAACACCAGCGCCTCGCCGCTGCCGTTGCCGGCCACGACCATCGCGCCGGTGGCCGACGAGCTCTACATCCGTGGCAACCAGCTGGGCATGCCGGCCGGCGTGCTGAGCAGCAATTACGATCCGTCGCAGTCGCTGGACCAGGTGCTGCAGCGCCTGCGCATCGATGGCTGCCAGAACATCGCCAAGGCCATTCCGAGCGCACCGGCGGTGAAGCCGAACGATCCGGCGGCCTACAAGCCGCAGACCGAATTCGACAACACGCCCTGGCGCTTCGACATGAGCCAGAACGGCAAGCGCATGACCGCCGAAGAGTTCGACGCCTGGATGAAGGCGCGTGGCGTGCGTGTGGTCAAGGCGCGTCCGGCTCCGGCCGCCACTCCGGCCCCGGCCGAAGCACCGGCCGAGACCAAGCCGGTCGACAAGAAGTAAGCACCGCGGGGAGCAGAGGCTTGCGCACGCGCCGCCCACCTGCCGCCCCCGCCGCCCGCTCCCACGCATCGCGTGGGCGTGCGACTCCCGCTGCCACAGCCGCCGGTGTCCGTCATGGCCTGGCGCGCGTGCTGTCCAAGGCCGGCGTCTGCTCGCGCAGCGAGGCCGCGCGCTGGATTGCCGAGGGCCGCGTACGCGTCTCCGGCCGCATCGTGCGGGATCCCGAGTTCCCGATTGGCCAGCCGGCGCCGCCGATCGAGGTCGATGGCCAGCCGATGGGCGCGCCGCAGCGCCTGTACCTGATGCTCAACAAGCCACGCGGGGTGGTGACCACCGTGCAGGACGAGCGTGGCCGCGACACCGTCTACCGCTGTTTCGATGGTGCAGGGCTGCCGTGGATAGCGCCGGTCGGGCGCCTGGACAAGGCCAGTGAAGGGCTGTTGCTGTTCAGCAACGATCCGCAGTGGGCCGCGCGCCTGACCGATCCGGAAACGGGTCCGCAGAAGACGTACCACGTGCAGGTCGACCGCCTGCCCGATGACGCCACGCTGGCGGCCCTGCAGGCCGGCGTGGAGGACGAGGGCGAGTTCCTCGTGGCCCAGGCCGTGCGCGTGCTGCGCAGCGGCGACAAGACCGCGTGGCTGGAGGTGGTCCTCGACGAGGGCCGCAACCGCCACATCCGCCGCCTGCTGGCGGCCTTCGACCTGCAGGTGCTGCGCCTGGTCCGGGTTGCGATCGGCGGGCTGCAGCTCGGCGATCTCGGCAAGGGTCAGTGGCGGATGCTGGAGGTCAATGACCAGCAGCGGCTGGGGGCCGCTGCACCGGGCTGATCATCGCCCGCGGCCGGCGGTTGCCGGCCACCGTTCCAGGCGTAGGGGGCGCCTGGTTGCTGAACTTCCCGAACGGAGCCTGCCCATGTACCACCCGACCCTCAACCAAACCCTGCGCTGCGCAGGTCTGCTGCTGCCGATGGTGCTGCTGACCGCCTGTGGTGGCCACAAGAAGGTGGCCAAGGCAGAAACGCCGGCCGAAACCCCGGTGGTGGAAGTGAAGACCCCGGAGCTGGATGGCCGCGGCAGCTACCGCTTCCTGATGAGCAACGGCGACAAGAAGATGACCGCCGACGAGTTTGATGCCTGGATGAAGGCCAACGGCATCCGCGTTGCCAAGGGCAACGGCCAGGACGCTGCCGCCAAGCCGGTGGTGGTGGCCAGCAAGGACGAGCCGAAGGGCAAGAAGAAAAAGAAGTGATGCCGGGAAGGTGCCGACCTCGGTCGGCACGCCCTCAAGCTCTGGTAGGTGCCGACCTTGGTCGGCACGCTTTGACCGCTGGGATCAACCCTTGATCACGCCCAGCTCGACGCCAATGCGGGTGAACGCATCGATCGCGCGGTCCAGGTGCTCACGGCTGTGCGCAGCGCTGATCTGGGTGCGGATGCGCGCCTGGCCCTTGGGCACTACCGGGAAGAAGAAGCCGATCGCGTAAATGCCTTCTTCCAGCAGGCGCTCGGCGAACTTCTGCGCCAGCGGCGCGTCGTACAGCATCACCGGGCTGATCGGGTGTACGCCCGGCTTCACGTCGAAACCGGCGGCGACCATCTTTTCGCGGAAGTAGCGGGTGTTCTCCACCAGGGTGTCGCGCAGGTCGTCAGCGGCGGCCAGCATCTCGAACGCCTTGATGCCGGCGGCCACCACATGCGGCGGCAGCGAGTTGGAGAACAGGTACGGCCGCGAACGCTGGCGCAGCAGCTCGATCACCTCGGCGCTGGCGCAGGTGAAGCCGCCCAGTGCGCCGCCCATGGCCTTGCCCAGGGTGCCGGTGATGATGTCGATCTTCTCCAGCACGCCCTTCACTTCGGCCGAGCCACGGCCGGTGGCGCCGAGGAAGCCGGTGGCGTGGCACTCATCGATGTGCACCAGCGCGTTGTACTTCTTCGCCAGCGCGGTGATCTCGTCCAGCGGGGCAATGAAGCCGTCCATCGAGAACACGCCGTCGGTGGTGATCAGCTTGGTCTTGCAGCCGGCGGCATCGGCGGCCTGCAGCTGGGCTTCCAGGTCGGCCATGTCGCAGTTGGCGTAGCGGAAGCGCTTGGCCTTGCACAGGCGCACGCCGTCGATGATCGAGGCGTGGTTCAGTGCATCGGAAATGATCGCGTCGTTCTCACCGAGCAGCGGTTCGAACAGGCCGCCGTTGGCGTCGAAACAGGCGGCGTACAGAATGGTGTCCTGCTTGCCGAAGAAGTCGGCGATCTGCTTCTCCAGCTGCTTGTGCAGGTCCTGGGTACCGCAGATGAAGCGCACCGAGGCCATGCCGAAGCCGTGGGTATCCAGCGCATCCTTGGCGGCCTGGATCAGGTCCGGATGGTCGGCCAGGCCCAGGTAGTTGTTGGCACAGAAGTTCAGCACCTTGCGGCCATCCTCGAGGGTGATCTCGGCCGACTGCGGGCTGGTGATGATCCGCTCGGACTTGAACAGGCCCTGGGCGCGGATGGCGTCCAGTTCCTCGGCGTAGTGGCGGGTCAGGGCGGAGGAGGCGTCGGTCATGGCGTGGGCACGGCTCTGAACGGGGAAACCGTTGATTCTACCGGGCTACGACGGCCTTCGACCGGGCCGGGCAGGGCACCGCCACGGGTGGCACATGTTGCATCGCAATAGCAAACGGGTTAAAAATTCGTGAACCGCGCCTGTCTGGCGCCGGTTGCCCGCTCCCCCTTCCCGCCCCCGCCACCCTCGGAGACGCCCATGAAGCACGCCCGTGCCTGCCTCGCCATTGCCGCTGCCCTGACCCTGGCCGCCCCGTTCGCCGCCAGCGCCCAGGAAAACGAATCGCCGTACAGCTGGAACGTCACCGCTGTTTCCGATTACCTGTTCCGTGGTGTGTCGCAGACCGACGAGGATCCGACCCTGCAAGCCGGTTTCACCTACACCAGCCCGGTTGGCCTGTACGCAGGCGTGTGGGGCTCGGGCGTGGATTTTGGTGCGGGTGACCCGAAGACCGAGGTCGACTACCTGATCGGCTACGGCGTGGACGTCACCGAGCGCGTCAACTTCGACGTGCTGCTGAACCGCTACACCTACCTGAAGTCCAGCCACCAGAACTACAACGAGCTGATCACCACCACCACGCTGGATGACACCTACAAGCTGACGGTGGCCTACACCAACGATGTCTGGAACAGCAGCACCGATGGCTGGTACTTCGGCCTGGGCGGCAGCTGGGGCCTGCCGAAGGACTTCACCTTGAATGCCAACGTCGGTCGCAGCACCTTCGAGGACGGCATCGCCAAGGACTACACCGACTGGAACGTCGGCGTCGCGCGCCAGTTCGGCCTGTTCAACGTCGGCCTGGGCTACTACGGCACCGACGGCAACGGCCGTGACAATTCCGGCAAGCTGGCCCACAGCCGGGTGATGCTGAGCGTCGCCGTCGGCAAGTAACGCCGCAGGCGTTACGGGTAGTGCCGGCCGCTGGCCGGCAACACCAAAGAAAAAGGCGCCCATCGGGCGCCTTTTTCAATTTCAAGGTGTGCCGAGCAAGCTCGGCACCCACCCATCGCGCACGGCGAAGGGTCAATTCCAGCTCAAAACAACCTTGCCGGCCTTGCCTTCTTCCATCAGGTCGAAGCCCTTCTGGAAGTCGTCGATCGGCAGCTGGTGGGTCATCACCTTGCCGAGCGGGAAGCCGGACAGCACCAGCTGGGTCATCTTGTACCAGGTCTCGTACATCTTGCGGCCGTAGATGCCCTGAACGGTCAGGCCCTTGAAGATGATCTTGTCCCAGTCGCAGCCGGCGCCCTTGGGCATGATGCCGAGCATGGCGATCTTGCCGCCGTGGTACATGCAGTCGAGCATGTCGTTGAACGCACGCGGGTTGCCGCTCATTTCCAGGCCCACGTCGAAGCCCTCCATGTGCAGTTCCTTCATCACGTCCTTCAGCGACTGGTTGGCCACGTTGACCACGCGGGTGGCGCCCATGTCGGCGGCCAGCTTCAGGCGGAAATCATTGACGTCGGTCACCACCACGTTGCGCGCACCGATGTGCTTGCAGATGCCGGCGGCGATGATGCCGATCGGGCCGGCACCGGTGATCAGCACGTCCTCGCCGATCACGTTGAACTCCAGCGCACAGTGCGCGGCATTGCCGTACGGGTCGAAGAACGCAGCCAGCTCCGACGGGATCTGGTCCGGGATCGGCCACAGGTTGCTGGCCGGCATCACCATGTATTCGGCGAAGGCGCCGTTGACGTTGACGCCGATGCCGACGGTGTTCGGGCACAGGTGCGGGCGGCCGCCACGGCAGTTGCGGCAGTGGCCGCAGACGATGTGGCCTTCGGCCGAGACGCGCTGGCCGATTTCATAGCCGGTCACGGCCGAGCCGAGTGCGGCGACGCGACCGACGAATTCGTGGCCGATGGTCAGGCCCGGCTTGATGGTGCGCTGACTCCACTCGTCCCACAGGTAGATGTGCAGGTCGGTGCCGCAGATCGCGGTCTTCTCCAGCTTGATCAGGACCTCGTTCGGGCCCGGGGTCGGCACCGGAACTTCTTCCAGCCAGATGCCCTTGGCCGCTTCGCGCTTGACCAGGGCCTTCATCGTTTGCTGCGCCATCGGGGTGGAACTCATCAGGGGGAAAGCGCGGATTATAGGGTGCCGCGCGGATTTCCCATGTTGCGCTGCGGGTGCATTGGCGGAACGAAAGGCGTGCGCCGGCGGGCGTTTCGAACGTGCCGCAAACAGCAGCGCCTCCTTGATTCCGGGGGAGGGGGCGTGGTCACCCTGGCCGGGACACGCAAAAGCCCATCCATGGTGCTCGATGGCGCCATCCATGGCGCCAACGGTCCCGGCCAGGGTGACCACGCCCCCTCTGGACCATTCCATGTGCGCGGCCGACGTGCGCATGGCAGCGCGAGAAGCAGGCCCATGACTTCCGGGGTTCGGGCCGGGGCGGGGCGGCGGGCTACAATCGAGGGTTCCACTACCAGGGGCCGCTCCATGCGCTCGAACCTGCTTGCATTCTCCATCGTCGCCAGCCTCGGGCTGGCCCAGGTCGCCCATGCCGCTGAAGGCATGTGGGTGCCGCAGCAGCTGCCGGAAATCGCCGGCCCGCTGCAGAAGGCCGGCCTGAAGCTGTCCCCGGAACAGCTGTCCAACCTGACCGGCGACCCGATGGGCGCGGTCGTCGCCCTCGGCGGCTGCACCGCCAGCTTCGTCTCGCCGCAGGGCCTGGTGGTCACCAACCACCACTGCGCTTATGGCGCCATCCAGCTGAATTCGACCGCGCAGAAGAACCTGATCAAGGACGGCTTCAACGCGCCGACCCTGAAGGACGAACTGAGCGCTGGCCCGAACGCCCGCGTGTTCGTGCTCGACCAGATCACCGACGTCACCACCCAGGCCAAGGCCGCCATCGCTGCCGCCGGCAACGACCCGCTGGCCCGCAGCCGCGCGCTGGACGCCTTCGACAAGGCCCAGGTCGCCGCCTGTGAAGCCGATGCCGGCTTCCGCTGCCGCCTGTACAGCTTCTCCGGAGGCAACACCTACCGCCTGTTCCGCAACATGGAAATCAAGGACGTGCGCCTGGTCTACGCGCCCCCGGGCAGCGTCGGCAAGTTCGGCGGCGACGTCGACAACTGGATGTGGCCGCGCCACACCGGCGATTTCTCGTTCTACCGCGCCTACGTCGGCAAGGACGGCAAGCCGGCCGCCTTCGCCGCCGACAACGTGCCGTACCAGCCCAAGCACTTCCTGAAGTTCGCCGACCAGCCGCTGGGTGCCGACGACTTCGTGATGGTGGCGGGCTACCCGGGCCGCACCAACCGCTATGCCCTGGCCGGTGAATTCAACGAAACCGCCAGCTTCACCTACCCGACCATCGCCAAGCACTACAACGCCGTGCTGAAGATGATCGCCGACGCCGGCAAGGCCGACGCCGACGTCAAGGTGAAGTACGCCGCCACCGCCGCCAGCATGAACAACGTGGCCAAGAACTACCTGGGCCAGCTGGAAGGCTTCAAGCGCATCGACGCCGCTGGCCAGAAGCAGGCTGAAGAAGCCGCCGTGCTGGCGTGGCTGAAGAAGCAGGGCGCTGCCGGCAAGCCGGCCCTGGCGGCACACGCGCAGCTGCTCAAGCATCTGGATACCAGCAAGTCGACCCGCGAACGCGACCTGTTCGTCGGTCAGTTCAACAACACCTCGGCCGTTGGCGCGGCGATCACCCTGTACCGCCTGTCGATCGAGCGCAGCAAGCCGGATGCCGAACGCGAAGCCGGTTACCAGGAACGCGACCTGACCACCATCGAAGGTGCCCTGAAGCAGATGGACCGCCGCTACGTGGCGAAGATGGACCAGCAGCTGCAGGCCTACTGGCTGGACCAGTACGTGGCCCTGCCGGCCGCACAGCGCGACAACGAAGTGCTGAACAAGTGGCTGGCCGGCAGCGATGCCGCTGCGGTGAAATCGCTGGTGGGCAAGCTGTCGGGCACCGAGCTGGGCAGCCTGGATGCACGCCTGAAATGGTTCAAGGCCGACCGCGCCGCGTTTGAGGCCAGCAACGATCCGGCCATCCAGTACGCCGTGGCCGTCATGCCGGCACTGCTGAAGCAGGAAGAGCAGAAGAAGATCCGCGAAGGCGAATCGCTGACCGCGCGCCCGCTGTACCTGCAGGCCGTGGCCGACTACAAGAAGAGCCAGGGTGAGTTCGTCTACCCGGACGCCAACCTGTCGCTGCGCATCACCTTCGGCAACGTCATGGGCTATGGCAAGGACGGCGTGAAGTACACCCCGTTCACCACCCTGGAAGGCGTGGCGGCGAAGGAAACCGGTGAGGATCCGTTCGATTCGCCGAAGGCGCTGCTCGATGCGGTCAAGGCCAAGCGTTACGGCGGCCTGGAAGACAAGCGCATTGGTTCGGTGCCGGTGAACTTCCTGTCCAACCTGGACATCACCGGTGGCAACTCGGGTTCGCCGGTGCTGGACGCCAACGGCAAGCTGGTCGGCCTGGCCTTCGATGGCAACTGGGAATCGGTCAGCTCCAACTGGGTGTTCGACCCGGTGATGACCCGCATGATCGCCGTCGACAGCCGCTACATGCAGTGGATCATGCAGGAAGTGGCGCCGGCGCCGCAGCTGCTGAAGGAACTGAACCTGGCGAAGTGAGGTAGTGCCGGCCGCTGGCCGGCAACCTCGACCGGATAGCCGGAGTTTCCCAAACCCCGCGACCCACGTCGCGGGGTTTTTTCATGCCCGGCCCGGCCCGGTGCGCCGAACAGGTATCATCCCTGTTCCGCGTACTTCACAGGATGTGAACGAAACGCGGAAACCTCCTCCCCCCAGGACCCCTTGCACGCATGCGCATCCTGCTTGCCCGCCACGGCGAAACGCCGTGGAACGCCGAAGGCCGCTACCAGGGCCAGATCGATATTCCGCTTTCGCCGATCGGTGAAGCCCAGGCCCAGGCACTGGGTGCCCGCCTGGCCTCGGTGGACATCACCCGTGCCGTCGCCTCGCCGCTGTCGCGCGCGCAGCGCACCGCGCAGCTGGCGCTTGGCGCCGCCCGCGCCGACATGCTGCTGACCGAGCCGGAGCTGCAGGAAATCGCCCACGGTGAATGGGAAGGGTTGCTCGCCAGCGAGATCCACGAGAAGGATCCGTCGCGCCTGCAGGCCTGGCGCGAGGAGCCGGATACGGTGCTGATGCCCGGCGGCGAATCGCTGCGCTTGGTGCTGGAGCGCAGCTGGCGTGGGCTGGCGCGTGCCACCGAAGGCCTCGGCGAGCACGACACCCTGCTGGTGGTTGCGCACGATGCGGTCAACCGCGTGATCCTGTGCAAGGTGCTGGGCCTGCCGCTTTCCCGCCTGTGGACCTTCCGCCAGGCACCGACCACGCTCAACCTGCTCGAAGGCGCCGACCTGGACAGCCTGGAAGTGGTGCGCCTGAACGACTGCGCCCACCACACGCCGTTCTTCGGCGAAGCCAAGCACCGCGCCCTCTGATCCATCCCCCGCATCAACTGCTTCTGCTGGAACCGCTGCCGTGACGAACACCCCGACCACCCTGGCCGACTGGCTGGACTACATTGAACGCCAGCACCCGGCGAGCATCGACATGGGCCTGGAGCGCGTGCGCGCTGTGGCCGCGGCGATGGGCCTGGGCGCGCCGGCCAAGCGCACCATCGTGGTCGGTGGCACCAACGGCAAGGGCTCAACCGTGGCTTTCATCGAAGCCATTGCACGCGCCGCCGGCTGGAAGGTCGGTGCCTACACCTCGCCGCACCTGCTGCGCTACAACGAGCGCGTGCGCATCGACGGCCAGGACGTGGACGATGCCGCGCTGGTCGCCGCGTTCAATACGATCGAAGCCGTGCGTGGCGAGATCACGCTGACCTATTTCGAGTACGGCACGCTGGCCGCGCTGCAGCTGTTCGCCGACGCCGGGCTGGACCTGGCGGTACTGGAAGTGGGCCTGGGCGGCCGCCTCGATGCGGTCAACATCGTGGACGCCGACGTGGCGGTGATCACTACCGTGGACATCGACCATGCCGAGTGGCTGGGCGAGGATCGCGAGGCGATCGGGACCGAGAAGGCCGGCATCATCCGCGGCTGGAAGCCGGTGATCCTGGGCGAGACCGATCCGCCGTCGAGCGTGCTGCGCCGTGCCTATCTGGTTGGCGCCAATGCGATCCGTGGTGGCAGCGACTATTTCTACGAGCCGATCGATGCGCAGCGTTGGCGCTGGCGCGATGTCGGCCTGCGCATGGAACTGCCGACCCCGGCGCTGGCCGGCCCGATCCAGCTGGCCAATGCGGGTGCCGCCATCGCCGCGCTGCGCGCGCTGGACAAGCCGGTGCCGCGTGCGGCGTGGGCCGCCGGTGTCGCAGCGGCGCGCATTTCCGGCCGGCTGCAGGCATTCGAGCGCGATGGCGTGCAGATCCGCGTCGACGTCGGCCACAACCCGCAGGCGGCGAGCCAGCTGGCGCGTGCGCTGAAGGCCGAGGTCTCTGCCGGGCGCACCCTGGCGGTGTACGCCGCGCTGCAGGACAAGGACGCAGCGGGGGTGGTGCAGGCGCTGGAGGACGTGGTGGGCGAGTGGACCCTGGCCGGGCTGGAAGGCCCGCGCGGGCAGAGCGCCGCCCAGCTGCAGGCACGCCTGGCCGGCACCACCGCCGCCACGGCGCTGCTGGCTGACAGCGTCGAACAGGCACTGGCGCAGGTGCTGGCCCAGGCCGAGCGCGGTGACCGCGTGCTGGTGTTCGGCTCCTTCCATACCGCTGCGGCCGCCCTGCAATGGCTGCAGGGCGATGCCTGATACGCGTTCAGCCAACGCCGACGCCGTCCGGTCCGGCACCCGTATAATCGATGCCAATCTCCGGACAGTTGCCTGCCTCACGTGGATACGCCTCTGAAACAGCGTCTGATTGGTGCCATCGTGCTGGTGGCACTGGCCGTGATTTTCCTGCCGATGCTGGTCAAGGGGCCGGCACCGGACAGCGGCGTGGCCAATGTGCCGATCGCCGCGCCGGATGCACCGGCCGATGGCCAGTTCGAAACCCGTGAGCTGCCCCTGGTCGCCCCGGCCGGTGGTGCCACCGGCCTGCAGACCGGGCAGGCCAAGCCGCTGCAGGACGCCGCCACGCCGGCCACTGCGCCGACCGTGGACACCTCGCCGACGGTCGCCGCCGGCAACTATGCGGTTACCTTCGGTGCCTACGGCAGCAAGGCCGACGCCGACGCGGTGATCGCCTACCTGAAGCGCTCGCAGCTGCCGGGCTTCGCCGAAACGGCGACCATCAACGGCCGCCAGGCATGGCGCGTGCGCGTGGGGCCGTACGCCGACCGTGCACAGGCCGAGGCCGCCCGTCTGCAGGCGGTGAAGATCCGTGCCGATGTGAAGGCCGAAGTGATCACCCTGGATGCCGCAGCGGACAGCAGCGCCCCGGTGGCAGCCACCCCGGCACCGGCTAAGCCGAGCGCCAGTACCCCATCTGCCGCCACCGCGCCGTCGGCCAGCAGCAACCCGGTGCGCAGTGAAAGCCTGCCGCCGAGTACGCCGACTGCAACGACCACTCCGGCGGCCAAGCCCGAGCCGCCGAAGCCGGCGCCGAAGCCCGAAACCCCGAAGCCCGAGCCGAAGCCGGAGGCCACCGCCAGCAAGCCGGCAACGGCCCCGGCCACGCCGGCAGCACCGGCCGCCAGCGGCGTCGGCTTTGCCGTGCAGCTGGGCGCGTTCGGCCAGGCCAACGATGCCAACGCCCTGCGCGACAAGGTCCGCGCCGCCGGCTTCAGTGCTTTTGTCGAGCAGGTGCGCACCGAAAAGGGCACCCTGCATCGCGTCCGCGTCGGGCCGGTGGCCAACCGTGGCGATGCCGAGCAGCTGAAGGCGCAGGTTGCCGCCAAGGTCGGCGTGGCCGGCATGGTCCGACCGCACCCATGACCCACGCGCAGCCTCGTTGCCAGCGCCGCCGAAGGAGCGGGGCGCCATGATCGACGTGGTGCTGCTGATCGTGATCGCCGCCTCCACCCTGCTGGGGATGCTGCGCGGCTTCGTGGGAATCGTCATCGGCACCCTGTCGTGGCTGCTGGCTGCGTGGGCGGCCTTCGCCTTCGGCAATGACGCCGCCCATTGGTGGGCCGCCCCGGCGGCCCCCGGTGGCGAACACTTCGTCGGTGGCTACCTGGGGGTCGGCATCGGCGTGATGATCGGGGTTGCGGTGATCGGCATGGTCATCAAGGCTCTGGTCCACCGCAGCATGCTGACCAGCCTGGACCGCCTGCTGGGCGGGGTGCTGGGCGCCGTGCGGGGCGGCCTGATCGCCGCGATCCTGCTGCTGCTGGGCAGTTTCACCCCGCTGACCGCCGAGCCCTCCTGGCAGCGCTCGGCGGTGCGGCCACTGCTGAACCCCACCGTTGCCTGGATGAACAGCAAGCTGCCGCACTGGGAGGTTCCCGGGGCCGATCTGCTGCCCAAGGCCTTGCCGACCGACGGGCTGTCCCCATCTGCATTGATGGAGTTGGGCAAGAACGCGGGCGCCGGGTTGGGAAAGCCGGGCGCGGCAGGCGATAATGGCATCCTCAACCAGGTAGTGGCAGGCAGCGGATGGCTGCGGCCTGCGAAAGCGGAACAGGGCGATTCCTACGATCCGGCCGAAGTGCGTCCGGACGCCCCAGCACTGCCGGACACTATCGAGCCGGGCGATCCGGCCAATGTCGACCGCAGGCGCGGCGACCACCGCGGCCAGGTACGGCCACCTTCCTTGTAACTGGGCACAGCCCAGCGGAGACCTCGCACCATGTGTGGCATCGTCGGAATCGTCGGCAACCAGAACGTCGCCGGGCAGTTGTATGACGGCTTGACCGTCCTCCAGCACCGTGGCCAGGACGCGGCGGGCATCGCCACCGCCAACGGCAGCCGCCTGCGCGTGCAGAAGGCCACCGGCCTGGTCCGCGATGTGTTCGATGCCCGCACCATGTCCACCCTGGAAGGCAGCGTCGGCATCGCCCACGTGCGTTACCCGACTGCCGGTTCGGAAGGCATGGACGAGGCGCAGCCGTTCTACGTCAATTCGCCGTACGGCATCGCGCTGGCCCACAACGGCAACCTGATCAATACCGAGGCGCTGCGCCAGCAGGTGTTCGAACAGGACCGCCGCAACGTCAACACCGATTCGGACAGCGAAGTGCTGCTGAACGTGTTCGCCTATGAACTGGAGCAGCAGCGCCAGCTGAGCCCGGAAGCCGCGATCCGCGCTGTGGCTGGCGTGCATCGCCGCTGCAAGGGTGGCTATGCAGTGGTCAGCGTGGTGCTGGGCCTGGGCCTGGTCGCCTTCCGCGACCCGCATGGCATCCGTCCGCTGGTGCTGGGCAAGCGCAGCCATGCCGAGGGCGACGAGTACATCGTGGCGTCCGAGTCGGCCGCGCTGGACGTGCTGGGCTTCCAGCGCGTGCGCGATGTGCAGCCGGGCGAAGCGCTGGTGATCACCGCGCGCGGCGAGCTGTTCTCGGAAATCTGCGCCGAGCCGGCCGAGCACACCCCGTGCATCTTCGAATACGTGTATTTCGCACGCCCGGATTCGATGATCGACAACGTGTCGGTGCACAAGGCGCGCATGCGCATGGGCATCAAGCTGGGCGAGAAGATCCTGCGCCTGCGCCCGGACCACGACATCGACACCATCATCCCGATCCCGGATACCTCGCGCGACGCTGCGCTTGAGATCTCCAACGTGCTCGGCGTGAAGTATCGCGAAGGCTTCATCAAGAACCGCTACATCGGCCGTACCTTCATCATGCCGGGGCAGGGCGAACGCGTGAAGTCGGTGCGTCGCAAGCTCAACCCGATCCACCTGGAGTTCCGCAACCGCGTGGTGCTGCTGGTGGACGATTCGATCGTGCGTGGCACCACCAGCCAGCAGATCGTGCAGATGGCCCGTGACGCGGGCGCGCGCAAGGTCTACCTGGCCAGCGCCGCGCCGCCGGTGCGCTACCCGAACATCTACGGCATCGACATGCCGGCGGCCGAGGAACTGGTCGCGCACAACCGCACGGTGGAAGAGATCGAAGCCCACCTGGGCTGCGACTGGCTGATCTACCAGGACCTGGAAGACATGGAAGCGGCAGTGAGCGAGGGCAATCCGGCGCTGCGCAACTTCGATTCGTCCTGCTTCAACGGCCACTACCCGACCGGCATTGAACCGGGCTACTTCGAGCGCATCCAGCAGCTGCGGTCGGACGACGCCAAGCACAAGCGCCGCGCCTGAGGACCAGGCGTGGTTGACGTGCCCGATGTTGCTGGCGACCTGCTGCGCGCAGCGCAGCAGTGCCTGGCCGAAGCCGACCCGCTGCGCAAGGTTGCGCTGACCCAGGCCTACGCCGCTGCGTTCCGTGCCGGCCGCCTGAAGGTGGCTGCCGACGCGCCACCGCCAGAGCCGATCCGCATGCCGGGCCGGCCGGCGCAGCTGGTGCTGGTGCATCCGCGCGAAGTGCCGCGGCGCGGACTGGGCGGTGTGGAAGGACGGGCTGCCTTCATCCACGCCATCGCGCATATCGAACTCAACGCGATCGACCTGGCTTGGGACGCGGTGTACCGCTTTCGCGGCCTGCCGCCGGCGTTCCATGCCGACTGGGTCAGCTGTGCCGACGACGAATCGCGGCACTTCATGTTGCTGCGGGAGCGCCTGCAGGTGCATGGCCACGACTACGGCGACTTCCCCGCGCACAACGGCCTGTGGGAAATGTGCGAAAAGACCGCGCACGATGGCCTGGCACGCATGGCGCTGGTGCCGCGCGTGCTGGAAGCGCGCGGCCTGGACGTGACGCCCGGCATGATCGGGAAACTGCGCAATGTCGGTGATGGCGAGACCGCCGATGTGCTGGAAGTGATCCTGCGCGAGGAAGTGGCACATGTGGCTGCCGGTTCGCGCTGGTACCGCTGGTACTGCGACCGCGCCGGCGCCGAACCGCGTGCACGTTTCAAGGAACTGCTGGTGGAGTACGCCGGCGGCTACCTGCACGGACCGTTCAACATGGAAGCGCGCCTGCTGGCCGGTTTCGATGCGGATGAGCTCGCCAACCTGGTCGAACAGGCCGGTTGAAGAAAAGGGGACGGAGGGGATCAAGTCGTTTGTGGCACAAACGACTGATCCCCTCCGTCCCCTTTTCTCAGGCGTTCGGCAACACCACGCGCTTGCCATCCACCGTCGGCCGGTTGATGTAGAACAGGCCGGGACCCGGCCGGTAGGGCAGTTCGCTGACGCCGGCATCGGCCGCGTAGGTCAGTGCGGTGTCGCCCAGTGCATCGAAGTTCCAGTGCGCCGATTGCATCAGGTAACGCCGGCGCAGCAGCGCCTCCTGTGTCTGCGTCAGCGGCTGTCCGGCCACCAGGCGCCGTGCGATCGGCTGCAGGGCGGACGGCAGCTCCCAGCCAGGAACCTCGGCGGCATTGGCGGTCCATTGCACGCCGGCGTCGATGGCCTGCTGCTGCATCACCTGCAGTGCGATCAGCTGGTAACGCCAGTCGATGCGCCGACGCAGCACCACCGCGGCGGTCACATACAGCACCGGTGACAACAGCACGCTGCGGCTGCCGGCGCGACGCTGCTGCTGCCACTGGTGCCAGACATCCACCCAGACCTCCTTCTCACCCACGCCCAGCTGCTGGCGCCAGCGTTCGGCATCGGCCTGCGTTTCAGCGTAGACCGTGGTGGCCCGCAGCAACGCCAGTGGAGGGACCTGGTAGTCGGCAACCGCGGGGCGGCGCAACTGTTGCCGGCGCGGGCGGCTGAGCAGCTTGGGACCTTCTTCCAGCTGGTTGTAGCCACCGCCGATATTCGCGTGTACGCCGGGTAGGGCGATCTCGGCAAACGGCGGTGCCACGCTGGTCAACGGATAGTGCTGGCGATGTTCATCGCGTGCAGTGAGCTGCACGACGCGACCGGCGATGCCGCCGTGCAGGGCCAGCTGCGGCCGCTCATCGGCGCGGCCGCCATTGACTGCAACAACGGTGTCGAACAGTCCGATGAAGCGCAGAGCCGGCGTGGCCGGGGCGAAGTTCGCAGTGCAGGGCAGGCCGGCGGCCTGCAGCAGCTGGCGCCAGCGCACGCCGTCCCAGCCCTGCAGTTGGTTGGCGATATCACGTGCGGCAGCAGCACCGCGTGAATAACCGAACAGGTCCAGCTGCACGCCATGCAGCGGTCGCTGCCAGCGTGCGGATAGTCCCGACAGTGCGGCCGGAAGCAGCACCTGCAGCGCGCGCTGCACTTTCGCGCGAACGCCACTGGCACCGATGCCGAAGGCCAGCCCGATCAGATCGTCGTCGGCATCATCGCGGGTACCCACGCCTTCGACATAGATCGACAGCGAGGGAGCGGCCATCGCATCACGGCGGCTGTCCGGATACAGCTGCTGCAGGCGCGCGATGTTGGTCAGGCCGTTGTCGTAGCTGCTGGTCAGCCGGCTCTGGTAGGTCGAATCATCGTCCGCGCGCAGCTTCGCCGGTCGAGGCTGCGGAACCTGCGGACGGCCGCGCGCCAGGTTGTGTGCGTTGTTGCGGGTGCCGTCGAAGAACAGGCCGATCCGCAGCAAGCCGACATCTTCGTCCGTGTCCTTCGCTGGTGCCATGTGCATTCCCCGTCGTGGCCGCGTCACGGTAGCGCGAAAGCGGTGTATTGGCGAAGTGTAGTGACGCTTTTGACCTTACTTAACGCAGATGCGGTCGATCACAGTTCCTGATTTTCATTCCCATCTTCTATTGAATTCACACAACCCGCGCAGGCCATATGGCCAAACCCGGCAAACCCGGGCGTGCTGCATCAACGCTGTTCACATCATTCAAGGAGCGACACAATGTTGTCCAGATCGATTGGCAAAGCGGCAGGTGGCCTGGTGTTGGGTTTGTCGGTGGCGGCAGCCGCGCATGCGGCACCGTTGTTCGAACCGGTGACGGTCATCAGCCGGGCATCGGCCAACAGCGAGCCTGCACTCGGCAAGCTGCTGGCCACCCCGTCCACGGCGACGGTGCAGGAAGTGCGTGTCGACGCGGCGGCTACGGCGCAGCCGCAGCTGGAATTCGAGCTGCTCGGCAAACGGGTGCAGGCGGTGCGCAGCAAGGTCGAGGCGCTGCCCGATGGTGGCAGCATCTGGTACGGCCAGTTCCGTTCGCCGTCCGACCGGTTGACCGCCGCCACCTCCAGCGGCCAGGACGATCCGGGCAATTCGTTGATCCTGGTACGTTCGGGCGACACCATCACCGGTTCGATCCGCAAGGACGGCAAGCTTTATCGCCTGCGTCCACTGGGTAACCGCCACGTGCTGGTCGAAGTCGACGAATCGAGGATGCCAGCCGATCATCCGGCTGACTACAACCAGCTGCCGAAGATCCCGATGGGCAACAACGACCGCATCGGCATCGCGCAGGCCTCGTCCGGTAGCCCGGCCACCATCCGCGTGCTGGTGGTGGCGACCAATGCAGCGGTAGCGGCTTATGGCGGCAACATGCAGTCGCTGGTGCAGCTGGCGGTGGCCGAATCCAACCAGGGTTATGTCAACAGCAACGTCGGCATCACCATGGAACTGGCCCGCTACGAGACCACCAGTTACACCGAATCGGGCAGCTTCGATACTGATCTCGCGCGCTTCCGCGGCACCAGCGACGGCTACATGGACAGCATCCACACCAGTCGAAACACCTACACGGCGGACGTGGGCGTGCTGCTGATCAACAACACGGCGTACTGCGGCCTGGCGTCGGGGATCGGCTCGACGGCGTCGACGGCGTTCGCTGCGGTGTACTGGGATTGCGCAACCGGCTACTACTCGTTCGCGCACGAGATCGGCCATCTGCAGAGCGCGCGGCATGACATCGCCACCGACTCGAGCACCTCGCCTTACGCCTATGGCCACGGCTATCGCTACGAGCCAGCCACCGGCACCGGTTGGCGCACGATCATGGCCTACAACTGCACCCGCAGCTGCCCGCGCCTGAACTACTGGTCGAACCCGAACATCAGCTACAACGGCATCCCGATGGGCAATGCCAGTACCGCCGACAACCAGCGCGTGCTGGTCAATACCAAGGCCACCATCGCGGCCTTCCGCTGAGGCCAGGCGCCGACCAGGCGCGGCGTCTACCCGGGCACGTGCACCTGCCCGGGTAGATGCCAACCTTGGTTGGCACCTTCGGACCCATCATTCGCGCGCGAGCGTATCCAGCGACCAGCCGCCGGCATCCACGCGCAGCACCGATCCCTGCTCGTACCAGTCACCCAGCACGATGCGGGTGCAGGCACGGCCACCGGCCTGCAGCGAATGGATCGCCGGGCGGTGGGTGTGGCCATGGATCATGGTGTCCACGCCATGGCGCGCGAACGTGGCATCGACTTCGGACGGCGCTACGTCGGTGACGGTCTCGAACTGCGCGCGATCACCCTGCTTCATTTCCGACTGGCGGGCCTGGCTGGCTTCGCGCGCCTTCTGCGCGAACGCGATACGCGCTGCCAGCGGCTGTGACAGGAACTGTGCCTGGAACGCCGGGTCACGCGTCTGTGCACGGAACTGCTGGTAGGGAATGTCATCGGTGCACAGCAGGTCACCGTGCTGCAGCAGCACCGGGCGACCGTAGAGGTCGATCACGCATGGGTCGGGCAGGATGCGCAGGCCGGCACGGCGCGCATAGTCTTCACCGAGCAGGAAGTCGCGGTTGCCGCGGATGAAGTACACCGGCACGCCGCTGTCGGAGAGTACCTTCAGTGCATCGGCCACCGCATCGGCGGCAGGCGAGGGCGTGTCGTCGCCGATCCAGGCTTCGAACAGGTCGCCGAGGATGTACAGCGCATCGGCGCCGGGCGCCTGCTCGCGCAGGAAGCGCAGGAACAGGTCGGTGATCTCCGGACGGCTGGGGTCCAGGTGCAGGTCGGAAATGAACAACGTGGTCATGCGGGCATTCTAGGGCATCAACGATGACGGTAGCGCCGCCGGCATCGTGGGGTTCAGATCCCTCTTCGAAGGAAAACGGATCTGACCCAGGGGGCTACACCGGCAACGGCAACCAGGCCAGGCTGGCCGAGGCCAGCCCGATGGCGATACCGGTGGCGGCCAGCACATCGGACGGGTAGTGCAGGCCGAGTACCACCCGCGACAGCGCCACGCCCGCAGTGAACGGCACCAGCAGTGGCGCCAGCCACGGGTAATAGGCCAGCGCCACGATGGTGAACGACACCGCGTGCAGGGTATGCCCGGAGGGGAAGCTGAACTCGTCCAGCGGTGCCACCCAGGCACGGATGCGCAGGTCGGCGGCATACGGACGCGGGCGCCGGGTCCAGCGCTTGAGGCCCTTGTACAGCAACAGCGCGGCCAGGCCGGTGGCGGCCATGTGCACCGATGCGCGCAGGCCGTCGAAGCCATCAAGCAGCACCAGGGCGCCCATCAGCACATACCAGAACACGCCGTCACCGAGCCGGCTGATGACCGCGAACAGGCGGCGCACGCGGCGGCGGCGGCAGTAGTGGTTGGCCCGCCGGCACAGGCGCGCTTCGCGGTCGGCCAGCAGTTCAAGCCGCGTTGTGCGCATGGCCGGTCCTCCGCGACTGGGCCAGTTCGGCCAGCAGGGCGTCGAATTCCGCCACCACCTGCTGCGGATGCAGGCGCTTCATGGCGCGTGCGGCGTTGCTGCCCAGCATGTGGCGCTGCGCGTCATCCGCGGCCAGTTGCACGGCCGCGTCGATGAACTGCTCGTCGTTGTCCACTGCGGCGCCATTCTCGCCATTGCGCAGGTACTCGCGCGCCGCGCCGTAGTCGAAGGCCACCGTTGCCACGCCGCTGGCCATGCTTTCAAGGGTCACGTTGCCGAAGGTCTCGCTGCGGCTGGGGAACAGGAACAGATCGCCGCTGGCAAAATGACGTGCAAGCGCATCGCCACGCTGGACGCCGCAGAAGATGAAGTCGGGATTTTCATGCGCCAGCTTTTCGCGGGCCGGGCCATCGCCCACCCACACGAAGCGGGCCTTCGGACGGATCTGCTGCAACCGACGGAAGGCCTTCACCGCCAGCCCGAGGTTCTTCTCCGCGGCGATGCGGCCAACGTAGATCGCCACCAGGCCGTTGCCGTCCACGCCCCACTCTTCGCGCAGGGCAGGGTCACGACGGTTCGGATCGAACTGCTGGCTGTCGACCGCGCGCGCCAGCAGGCGTACGCGTTCGAAGCCCTGTTCGCCGAGGAACTGCTGCAGTTCGCGGGTGGGTACCAGGGTTGCATCGGCCTGGTTGTGGAAGCGGCGCATCCAGCGCATCGCGGCGGCCTGTAGCCAGGCCACGCCGTAGTCGGGCAGGTACTCGTCGAAGCGGGTGTGGAAGCCACTGGCCACCGGGATGCCGAGGCGCCGTGCGGTGCGCACCGCCGACCAGCCCAGCGGGCCTTCGGTGGCGACATAGACGGCATCCGGGCGTTGCTGCTGCCAATGGCGACCGAGCCGGATTGGTGCCGGCATGCCGAAGCGCAGGCCGGGGTAGCGCGGCAGGGCGGCGCCGGGAACCAACAGGGTGCCCGGTGCGGAGTCCAGCGCTTCGTTGGCCTGGCGGGGCCGGATCAGGTCGATCTCATGGCCGGAATTGCGCAGTCCCTGCTCCAGCCCCTGCACGGTGAGGGCAACGCCGTTCACTTCCGGCGGATAGGTCTCGGTGACGATGGCATAGCGCATGGCGGGCCTCCGGGTTTCCGGCATGCTCGGGCCTGGCGATGTAGCCGATGTGACCGCTTTGCGACCGGCAGATGACGCGGCCGGAAGCGTACGCCACCACGGCCCCGAAGGGCCGTGGTGGGCACCGTGCGTGGTGCGTGGATCAGAAGCGCTGCTGGTATTTCATGTAGATGAAACGGCCGATGTCGAAGCCACCGTAGTAGGAGAAGTTGGCACTCGGCTGGCTGTACATGGCCGGGCCCTGGCGGCCGAACACGTTGTTGGCGCCGATTGAAACGGTGGCGTCCCACGGCAGTCTGTAGCGCGCCTGCACGTCATGGAAGTTGACCGATCCACGACGGTTGTAGTCGCGCGTACCGCTGAACCACGGCGCGCGCTGGTCGGGGTGGGAACACTCGTTCGGATAATCCTCCGCACCCAGGCAGCGTTCCTTGACGGCGGAGAAGTAACGCAGGCCCCAGGTCAGGCCGAGGTTGCCATGCTCCCAGCCCAGCGACGCGTTGGAGCGCACGCGGAAGCCGATGCCGCCATTGCCGGCGATGCCATTGCTGGGGATGGCCGGTACGCCGGCTTCGTTGGTGGTCTTCTCTTCGGCGTTGACCACATAGGTGGACTTCCAGTCGGCGCTCAACCTGCCCCAGCGGGTTTCGACCTTGTGGCCGATCTCCAGGTCGTAGCCTTCTGCCTGGCGGAAGCCGCTGTTGCGGTTGCCGAAGTTGAGTTTGTTGACGATGCCCAGCTCCGGGTCGCGGGTGAAGCTGCTGCAGCGCTCGGCAATACCCAGCTCGTAGCAGTCGCGAAGGATGTCGTTGGGATGGTCGGAGACGATGGTGTTGTCGATGCGGATCTTCCACCAGTCCAGTGCGATGTGAAGCCCTTCGGCGAACGTCGGGCTCCAGACCAGGCCCAGAGTGCGGCTGGTCGAAGTTTCCGGCTGCAGGTCGGGATTGGAGCCGTTGGTGAAGGGCAGGGGCGTCTGCCCACTGCTGCCGGTGATGGGTTCATTGCCCTGGCCGAGCTGGCGGTAGGTGTCGGCGTTGGCGATGTCGGCAGCACAGCGCGCGCGGACCTCGGCACTGCTTGCGGCTGCGCCATGGACCGTATCGCAGGGATCGCGGAAGCCGGTGGTGAACGTCTCCGAGCCGCCGCCGTACAGGTTGGCGATGGTCGGCGCACGGAAGCCCTGTGCCCAAGTGCCGCGGACCAGCAGCTGATCGATCGGCTTCCAGGTGAAGCCGAACTTGCTGTTGAGGGTTCCGCCGAAGGTGGAGTAGTCCGAGTACCGTGTCGCCGCGCTGAGGGTCAGTTCGCGGGCACCGGCGAGGTCGCGCAGCACCGGCACGCTCAGTTCCAGGTAGGCCTCGTCGACACGGTAGCCGCCACCGGTGGGGCCTGCCGCCAGGTTGGTGGTGGCACCGGTCTGCGCAAGCGCATCAGGGATGAAGCGGCCGTCCTCGCGGCGGCTCTCGGCCCCAACGGCGAAGGCCAGCTCGCCGGCGGGCAGGCTGGCAAGGCTGCCGCTGAGGTTGGCGAACAGGTTGCGGGTGGTGGTGCGGCCGCGGGTGAGTTCTTCCGGGAACAGCCAATCCTGGAGCTCCGTGTTGCCGGTCAGGCCATAGGGATCGTCCTGGCCATACGGAACCAGCGGGTTCCAGGGTTTGCAGCCTGCGATCGGCGCATCCGGCGTTCCGCATTCGACCTTGCCGGTTGCCGGGTTGTAGAACGAAGGACCGGTGGCATCGGCCACGCGCTGCTTGTGCAGGTTGCCGGTGGTGCGTTGGGTCAGCTCACTGCGGTTGTACTGGTAACCCGCTTCCCAGTCGAAGTCGCGACCGCCGAATTGGAAGTTGCCCTCGAATGCCGCGACGGCCTGCCAGGTGGTCAGATCGCTGGTGCTGACGCGAGGAATCTCCCAGGTACGACGGTTCCAGTGCACATCGCTGGGCGTGTCGTAGCCGTGATGGTTGCCGAACGGATTGAACCAGCTGTCGGCCGACATCGGGGTGATTTCGGCTGGGCCGGACTGGAAGGGGTAGCCGGCCACCTGGCGCGTGGTGGTGCGCCGGTTGTAGGCCAGCTGGGTGTTGAAACGGACCTGGTCGTTCAGCTCCACGCGCGCATCGACGAAGATCGAATCGCGCTTGATCGGCGTCTGCAGATGCATCTGCTCGTTGCTGTTGCTGACATCGCCGGTGAACGGTGTGTTGTCGCTGAGGTGGAAGCTGTCCGGCCCACCTGGCTGGCTGCCACGGTCGAGCGAATAGCTGCAGCCCCGGCTGTTGCTGCAGCCGGGGCCCTTGAAGCCGGTGATGCGACCCCATTGGCCGACCGTGGTCCAGCCGTCATCCGCGTGGCCGTCGGTATAGGTATAGGCACTGAAGCCGCGGTCCCTGGCCCAGACGCCCTTTTCTTCGACATGCTCGGCAGCAACACTGATGGAAGCACGGTCATTGGACCAGCCGGCAACCACGTCGTACTGGGTACGGGCACCGTCGCCTTCACTGTATTGGCCGTGATAGACGTTGGCGGTTACACCCTGAATGTTGCGCCGGGTGATGATGTTCACCACGCCGGCCATCGCGTCGGACCCGTAGATGGCCGAGGCACCGTCCTTGAGCACTTCCATGCGTTCCACCGCAGCGGCAGGAATGCTGGAGATGTCCTGAAAACCCGAAGTGGTCATGCCCAGCCGCTTGCCGTTGACCAGCACCAGGGTGCGCTGCGCACCGAGGCCACGCATGTTCACGTAGCTGCCGCCGGCGGCTTCGCCGGCGCTCAACGGGCTGGCGCGGCTCAATGCCGGGCTGCCGGTCGCGGTCAGGTTCTGCAGGATGTCGGCAACGGAGTTGAAGCCCTGTCGCTCGATGTCGGCGCGGCTGACGGTCAGCACCGGCTGTGCGGTTTCCAGGTCGACCTGGCGGATGCGTGAGCCGGTGATTTCGATGCGGTCCAGCGTGGTGGCTTCCGGTGCCTGCTGCGCGAGCGCTGGAACGGCCAGGGTTGTGGTCGCCGTGATTGCAAGCGCACGACGGATCGCCAGCCCCAGTGCGGGAATACGGATGGTCATGGGTGTCTCTCTCTCAGTCTTCGAAGTCTTCGGTGCGCAGCCAAGCGGGCCGCGCCAACGCCACCGCAGGCGGTGGTTGTTCGAACCTAGTGAAGGAGGAGAGGGAGAGGTATGGGGAAAGGACGAAATCGCCATGGAGCGGCATGACGCTTCCGCACAAACCGGAAGTGAATCAATCGATTGATCTGATCGACGGCGGAGCGATGGACGATGCACCCTCGCCCCGACTCTGGACCGAAAGCGTCATGGCAATGGCAGGCAGCGACAACCTGCGCGGAAACAGTAAAGACCATCGCTCCGAAGGGCCGTGGTCGTAGAGCTTCAACAGTTTGTCGAACACGCGCGGAACAGGCCTTTGGCGACGCGTCATGACGTGCCGCCCTGGCCGTAGGGATCAGGCCACGAACGGCCGGAACTGGATGCCCAGCCCGGCGATGCCGTCGGTCTCGCCGATCAGGTCGGCGCGGAGCAGTGGACGCGCATCGATGAAGGCCTGCGGCACGATCAGCGACAGGCGGTTGTCGTCCGCGGTCAATTCCAATGCCGGCAGCGGATCGTCCTCGTGGGCGCGGTTGAGCAGTACCGCCAGGCGCAGCAGGGCGGCCAACCGCCGTGCAGTCAGCAGCAGGCGCTCGGGCAGGGCGTCGAACGCGGTCTTGGTCACGCTGCGGCGATGGCTGCGTACCAGTGCGGCCAGCATCTGCTGCTCCTGCCGCGAGAAGCCGGCGATGTCCGAGTGTTCCAGCACGTAGCTGCCATGCACGTGGTAGCCGCTGTGGGCAATCATCAGGCCGAGCTCGTGCAGGCGCGCGGCCCAGCCGAGCATGCGTGCGTCGTCGGCATCGAGTTTCCAGCGCTCCTGCACCTGCTCCAGCAGCGACAGCGCGGTGTCCTGCACGCGGTCGGCCTGTACCGTGTCGATGCCGTAGCGCTGGCTGAGCGCGGCCACCGATTCGTCGCGCAGGTCGTTCTCACCGGCACGGCCGACGATGTCGTACAGGATGCCTTCGCGCATCGCCGCCTTGCTGACCAGCAGCTTCTGCAGGCCCAGGGCCTGGAAGGCGGCCTCCAGCACCAGGATGCCGCCGGCGATGATCGGGCGGCGGTCGCTGGACAGGCCCGGCAACTGGATGTCGTCGATCTTCTTGGCCTTCAGCAGCTCGTCGCGCAGCTGGGGCAGGGCCTCAGCGGTGATCGCGCCCTTGCTCAGCTTCATCGTCGCGCAGATCTCGCTGATTGCCTTGTGCGTGCCTGAAGATCCGAGCGCTTCCTGCCAGCCCAGTGCGCGGTACTTGCTGGCAAAGGGCTGGAACTCGCGGCCGATCTCGGCCAGCGCGTCCTTCCAGCGCTTCTTGCTCAGCTTGCCGCCGGGGAAGAAGCGGCGGGTGCTGGCGATGCAGCCGGCCTGCAGGCTTTCACGCTCCAGGGTCTGCATGCCCATGCCGATGATGAATTCGGTGGAGCCGCCGCCGATGTCGATGACCAGCCGGCGCTGGCCAGGCTTGGGCGGTTGCGCGTGGGCCACGCCGAGGTAGATCAGGCGCGCTTCTTCGCGGCCACTGACCACTTCGATGGCATGCCCCAGCGCGGTTTCGGCCGGGACCAGGAAGGACTGCGGCGAGCGCAGCTGGCGTACGGTGTTGGTGGCCAGCGCGCGTACCCGGTGCGGCGGCACATTGCGGATGCGCTGGCCGAAACGGGCCAGGCATTCCAGCGCGCGCTGCCGTGCGGCGGAAGAGAGCCCACCTTTGCCATCCAGGCCATCGGCCATGCGCACGGTCTCGCGCAGCCGGTCGATCACCCGCAGCTGGCCGAGCGTGTAGCGCGCGATGACCATGTGGAAACTATTGGAGCCAAGGTCGATGGCGGCCAGCAGGTCGCCATCCTGCAATGCGGGCGGAGTCGTAGTGGTATGCGGCATGGGCGAATGTTAGCCGAAGGGGCGGTGTGCTCGTCACCGCGCGGCCTTCACATTTTGGAAGAGGGGAGTGCGGCAGGGCTGCGCCCTGCACCCGCCGAATCAACGGCAACAGCAAAAGCGAGCTATCCGTGGGTTGGCGGACCCACCCCGCCTTTGACAGATTTCTGCGATCTGATGGTGGGTGCCGACCGTTGGTCGGCACTGATCCTATCCCGCCCAAAATCGGTGCCTACTGCTCTTGGTAGGTGTCGACCTTGGTCGACACACCGGTTTACAGCCCCTGCATCAACGCCATCTGCGCAGAATGCGGGGCTTCGTCGTGGGCCGGGGCACGCTTGTGGTAGATGCCGTCGGCGTCCAGTTCCCAGGCGTTGAGGTTGTCGTCCAGGTAGTTCTGCAGCACCTCGCGGTAGACCCGCTTGGCCAGCTCCGGGTCGAGGATCGGGAAGCAGGTCTCGACCCGGCGCAGCAGGTTGCGCTCCAGCCAGTCGGCGCTGGCGCAGTACATCTCCGGTGCGCCGTCGTTGCCGAACCAGTAGACGCGGCTGTGCTCCAGGAAGCGGCCGACGATCGAGCGCACGCGGATGTTGTCCGAGATGCCCGGCACACCCGGGCGCAGGGTGCAGGCGCCGCGGATGATCAGGTCGATCTGCACGCCGGCCTGCGAGGCGGCGTACAGCGCGCGCACCACCTGCGGTTCGTTCAACGCGTTCATCTTGGCGATGATCCGCGCGGGGCGGCCGGCGGCGGCGATGCGCGTTTCGCGCTCGATGCGGCCGAGGATGCCGGTGTGCAGGGTGAAGGGCGACTGCAGCAGGCGCTTGAGCTTCATCTTCGAGGCCAGCCCGGACAGCTGCTGGAACAGCAGGTGCACGTCGTTGCCGATGTCCGCATCGGCGGTGATCAGGCTGATGTCGGTGTACGCGCGGGCGGTGCCGCTGTGGTAGTTGCCTGTGCCCAGGTGTACATAGCGGCGCAGCTTGCGGCCCTCGCGGCGCACGATCAGCAGCATCTTGGCGTGGGTCTTGTAGCCGACCACGCCGTACACCACCTGCACGCCGGCTTCCTGCAGGCGATCGGCCAGACCCAGGTTTGCCTCTTCGTCGAAGCGTGCGCGCAGTTCAACGACCACGGTCACGTCCTTGCCGTTGCGCGCAGCCTGGATCAGCGCATCGACAATCAGCGAATCCTTGCCGGTGCGGTACAGGGTCTGCTTGATCGCCAGCACGTTGGGGTCGATCGCCGCCTGCCGGATCAGGTCCAGCACCGCGGTGAAAGCATCGAACGGGTGGTGCAGCAGCAGGTCCTGGCGCGCCGCGGTCTCGAAGATGCCGTCGCTGTCGCGCAGCGTGCGCGGGGTCATTGGCGGGTACTTCAGGTCCGGCTGTGCGATCAGGTCGTACAACTGGATGATGCGGTTGAGGTTGACCGGGCCGTCGATGCGGTACACCGCGTTCTCGGTCAGGCCGAAGTTCTGCAGCAGGGTGCGCACGATCTCGCGCGGCATGTCCTGCGCGATTTCCAGCCGCACCGCCGGCCGGTAGCCGCGATCGACCAGTTCGTCGCGCAGTGCCAGCGCCAGGTTCTCCACCTCCTCCTCGTCCACCACCAGCTCGGAGTTGCGGGTGACGCGGAACTGGTAGGCCCCCTGGACTTCCATGCCCGGGAACAGCTCATCGACGAAGGTGGACAGCACCGAGGACAGGAACACGAAATTCTGCGACCCGCCGAGCTTCTCCGGCAGCTGGATGATGCGCGGCAGCGAGCGCGGCGCACGCACGATGGCCAGATGGCCGGCGCGGCCGAACGCGTCGGTACCCTTCAGCACCACCACGATGTTCAGCGACTTGTTGAGGATCTTCGGGAACGGGTGCACCGGGTCCAGGCCCAGCGGCGACAGCACCGGCATGATCTCGTTGCGGAAATAGGCGCGCAGCCAGCGCCTCTGCCGATCGGTCCAGGAGTGGCGGCCGAGCACGCCGATGCCGGCCTCCATCAGCGCCGGGCGCAGCGTCTCGTTCCAGCAGCGGTACTGTTGGTCGACCAGTTGTGCCGCGCGGTCGTGGATGGCGTTGAGGATCGCCTGCGGGCTCATCCCGTCCGGTGCCGGTGGCAGGCCGAATTCCTGCGCGTGGCGGACGGCGGCGGCGCGGATCTCGAAGAACTCGTCCAGGTTGGTGCAGGAGATGCACATGAAGCGCAGGCGCTCCAGCAGCGGCACCTGCGGATCCATCGCCTGCGCCAGCACGCGGAAGTTGAAATCCAGCTGCGACAGCTCGCGGTTGATGTAGAGCGCCGGGTCGCGCAACGGATCGTTGTCCGGGCTCACGGGGAGGGGGAGGGATCCGAGGCTGCTCATGGCGTCATTCTTCGATGGAAGTCAGGGGGGCGGACTCGCGCGGGCGCACGTGGTCGGCATCGAAATGGCAGGAAAACACCGAGCCCTTGCCGACCTCGCTTTCAATCTCCAGCCGCGCGTGGTGCAGGCCGAGGATGTGCTTGACGATGGACAGGCCCAGGCCGGTACCGCCGCTTTCGCGGGAGCGGCTGCTGGAGACACGGTAGAAACGTTCGGTCAGGCGTGGCAGGTGGGAAGCCGGGATGCCGTAACCGGAATCGCGCACTGCCAGCACCGCGCCCTCGCCTTCGCGGCGGAACTCCACGGCGATGCGGCCACCGGCCGGCGTATAGCGCACCGCATTGGTGACCAGGTTGGAGAAGGCGCTATGCAGCTCCTTGGTGGAACCCTGCAGGTCGACGCCGGCCAGATCGTCGATGCTGATCTGGTGGCGGCCCTGGCTGTGCGCTTCGGCCTCGCGGCGTAGTGTGGCCAGCATCGGCTGCATGGCGACGGTCTCTTCCTCGCTGTGCTCCTGCGATTCCAGCCGCGACAGGGTCAGCAGGTCTTCCACCAGCTGGGCCATGCGCTGGCTCTGCTTGCGCATTTCTTCCAGCATCGGACCGGTGCCCGGGAAATCCTCCGGGTCCATCATGTCCAGGTAACCGTGGACCACGGTGAGCGGCGTGCGCAGTTCGTGTGAAACGTTGGCGACGAAGTCGCGGCGCACCTGTTCCAGGCGCAGCAGCTTGCTGACGTCGCGGGCGATCAGCAGCCAGTAGTCCGAAGAATACGGAATCAGTCGCAGGTTCAGGCGGATCGCAGGATCGACCGGTGAGGGCACGTCCAGGATCGGCTCGGCGTTGCGGCCGCCGGCCAGCCAGTGCGCCAGCGGCATCGGCTGCAGGCGTTCGACCAGCGCCTCGCCGAGGTCGCCCGGATGATGCAGGCCAAGCAGGGCGGTGGCCGCTTCGTTGAACCACTGCACGCGCTGGCTGTTGCGGTCCAGCACCACCACGGCATCGGGCAGCGCGGCGGCCGCGGCGCGGTAGCTGCGCAGCATGTCGAGCAGGCGGCGCTTGCGAACGCGCATTTCCACCTGGTTGCGGTACAGCAGGCGGTCCAGCTCGTTCCAGACGCCGGTGCCTTCCTCGGCGGTGTCCCAGCGCTGGCGCGCGGTCAGCCGGCGCAGCACGCTGCGCAGCCGCCAGTAATGCCAGGCCAGGGTGGCCAGCGCGCCCAGTGCGATGCACAGCCACAGGTGACCCGTGAACCACCCCACCAGTCCGGAGAACAGCAGTACCGCGGCAACGGTGGCCAGGGTCTTCAACCAGGCAGAGCGGATGTGGCGGGGCATTGCGATCTCGTCGTTGAAGTGCGGCGGTTCACTGGGGTGAACCGAGGGTTATAGCAGAGTTGCCGGCGCCGGCACCTGCGGGTGCGCGGCGTCGGCACGACGAGACTCAGGTCGCGGTGGAGAAGCGGTAGCCGGCGCCGCGCACGGTCTGCACCATGTTCTCGGCGTTGAACGGTTCCAGCGTCTTGCGCAGGCGGCGGATGTGCACGTCGATGGTGCGCTCCTCCACGTACACGCTGCCGCCCCACACATGGTCCAGCAGCTGGGCGCGGGTGTAGACGCGCTCGGGGTGGGTCATGAAGAAGTGCAGCAGGCGGTACTCGGTCGGGCCGATCGGCACCGGCTGGTCGTTGGCGAACACGCGATGGGCGGCGCCGTCGATGCGGATCGGGCCGACGGCCACGCTGCCGTCCTCGTCGTCTTCGCGGGCGCGGCGCATGACCGCCCGGATGCGGGCCAGCAGTTCGCGCGCCGAGAACGGCTTGACCACATAGTCGTCGACGCCGGCTTCAAGGCCACCTACGCGGTCGTTCTCTTCACCGCGGGCGGTCAGCATGATGATCGGCACTTCGCGGGTCAGCGTTTCCTTGCGCCAGCGGCGGGCCAGGTCCAGGCCGCTGGTGCCGGGCAGCATCCAGTCCAGCAGGATCAGGTCGGGGACGCGATCGGCGATGGCGGTCTGGGCCTCACGGGCATCGCCGGCGTGGACCGGTTCGTAATCGCCCTTGCGCAGGGCGAAGGCGACCATTTCACGGATCGCGGGCTCGTCATCGACGATCAGGATGCGTTTCTGCACGAGGACACCGTAGGGCTCGGTTACTGGAGTGGTGCCAGTAGACTACGGTTTGATGACATGTTTGTGACTACCTGGCCGGAACCGGTCGGGATTGCCATCGACCGGTCACGCAGCACTCAGCGGCGGTCCAGGTCCGGGTCCTGCACGCCCTGGCGGCGCAGCTCCAGCACGGTGGGGGTGATCGCCTCGATGCGCGCATCCACCCGCGCCCGGCCCACGTAGTCCAGCGCCGGGTTGCGCTTGAGGGCCTGCAGCTGCATCAGCGATTGCTCCGGGCGGCCGCTGAGGAAGGCGGCCTCGGCATAGGCCTCGCTGGCGCGCACGCTGTCACCGGCCAGCTCGCTGGCGCGGGCGTATCGCTGCTGGAAGACCGGATCGTTACCACTTTGCGACAGCAGGGGCCGCAGCATGGCCTGCGCGCGCTGGCCGGCCTCGCGGGTGCCCTGTTCGTTCAGGATCTCGGCGTAGGTCAGGGCCACGGGCCGGCTGTTGGGGTGCTCGCGCAGCAGCCGCTCGAAACGGGTGTTGGCCTGCGCGCCCAGCCCGGCACGCGATTCGGCCTCGCCCAGCCCCAGTGCCAGCCACAGGTTGTCCGGGCGGGTCTGCAGCAGGCTGGCCAGGGTCTGCCGGGCCTGCGTGGCACCGCTGCGGCCCCCGCGCATGACCGCCAGCGCCTGGCCATAGCGCTGGGCGTCGTTGAGACCGTCCTTCTGCCGCTTGGCCATGTCCGCGTATTCGCGCTCCAGCTCGGCGGTGGAATCGGCGCTCAGCACGCGCAGGCGCTCGCGTGCCCACTCGAAGTCGCCAGTGGCGCCACGGGCCAGCTGGCCGACCGGAACGCGCAGCACGCTGCTGGGCAGCAAGGGGTTGTTTCCGCGCAGCAGCGGCTCGGCCAGGCCCGGGTCGGCCGGATTCACCCGCTCCTTGCGTTCGCCGCTGGGGGTGCTGGTGGTCAGCAGCACCGTGTCCTTCTTCATCTGCTCGGCGCGGGCCTTGGCCTCGCTGATGCGGGTGATGTTGACCGGGTGGGTGCGCAGGAACTCGGGCACGCTGTAGCCGCCCTCGTTGCCGCGCATCGCCGCCGACATGCGCTCGAAGAAGCCGGCCATGGCATCCACGTCATAGCCGCTGCGCGACAGGGTACGGATGCCGAGGCGGTCGGCCTCCGATTCGTTGGAGCGGGTGTAGTTGATCTGCCGCTGCTGCATCAGGCCCATGCCGGAGCTGATCGCGGCCATCGTCGCGTTGCCGGAGGAGGTGCTGTTGCTGGCCTGCGCGGCCACCACCGCCGCCAGCATGCCGAGCAGGATCGGTATCTGGTCGCGCTGGGCGCGTTCGACCCCGCGCAGCACGTGCTGCTGGGTGACGTGGGCGATTTCGTGCGACAGCACTGCAGCCACCTCGTCCTCGCGCTCGGCGGTCAGCACCAGGCCGGCATTGACCCCGATATAGCCGCCCAGCGTGGCGAAGGCGTTGATCTGGCGGTCCTTCATCACGAAGAACGTGTAGGGCTGGCGCGGCTGGTCGCTGTTGGAGCCAAGCCGGGTGCCCATGGTCTGCAGCCAGTCGTTCACCAGCGGGTCGTCCAGCAGGTAGCCGTAGTTGCGCAGCTCGCGCAGCATCATCGCGCCGTACTCGGCCTGGCGCGCCGGGGTCAGCAGCTCGCCGGCCGAGGAGCCGATGTCGGGCAGCTTCTCCTGGGCCTGGGCCAGCGGCATGGCCAGGGCCAGGGTAACGGCGGTAGTCAGCAGCAGGGCTCGCAAGCGGAAGGTCCTCGGGCAGGGCGCGCCAAGCGTGGCAGGGCAGGGGGCAACCATTCGTTAACCCACAGTGTTGCGGCGGTGGCGTGGAATTTCCAGCGCACCGGTACCATATGTAGACCGTCGATCCATCGTGGAGTTTCCCGTGACAGCCCAGACCGCCGGCGGCGCCCCCGCCATCACCATCTATTCCACCGCCGTCTGCCCGTATTGCGTGGCCGCCAAGAACTTCCTGAAGAGCAAGGGCCAGCAGTGGACCGAGGTCCGCATCGACCTGGACCCGGCCGAGCGCGAGAAGATGATGGCACTGACCCGCCGCACCAGCGTGCCGCAGATCTTCGTCGGCGACGTCCACGTGGGCGGCTACGACGACATGATGGCCCTGCACCGTGAAGGCAAGCTCGAGCCGCTGCTGGCCGGGCAGGGCCAGGCATGAGCGCGGCCGACGACGGCAGCAAGGACCGCATCGCCGAATTCTCCGACTTCCGCAAGCGCATGAACGAACGCATCCTGGGCGAACCGAACCAGGTGGTGCGCCGCTTCTTTGCACTGGACACGCAGACCTACCAGGCCGGCGCGCTGGACGTGAAGACCAAGGAACTGCTGGGCCTGGTGGCCTCGATGGTGCTGCGCTGCGACGACTGCATCAGCTACCACGTGGCCCAGTGCAAGGACGCCGGCGTGACCCGTGAAGAGTTCTTCGAGACCTTCTCGGTCGGCCTGGTGGTCGGCGGTTCCATCGTGATCCCGCACCTGCGCCGCGCGGTCGACTTCCTCGACCAGCTCGAAGGCGGCGCCAGCGCTCCGGCAGCGCACGAGCACTGAGGGTAGTGCCGGCCGCTGGCCGGCATCGCCTGAACTCGACCTGGCCGAGGTTGCCGGCCAGCGGCCGGCACTACCGTGCTTTTCCGCGATCCAGCCGCCAACGCGCGCGGGCACACTGCCTGAGCCGGGCACTGGGACCATGGTCTATTTGGGACCTCGGCCCCGTCTCAGGCATAATTGCCGGTGAAACTTCCTTTGCGCCGGCGTCTCCGGGCACGTCCGGACGGCGTTTTTCCCCCTGTTCGGAACATCGATCAATGACGCAGAAAATTACGGTCATCCGCGGCGACGGCATTGGCCCGGAAATCATGGACGCCACCCTGTTCGTGCTCGACCAGCTCAAGACTGGGCTGGAGTACGAAGACGCCGACGCCGGCCTGGTGGCCCTGGAAAAGCACGGCGACCTGATGCCGGCGGTGACCCTGGAATCGATCGCGCGCAACAAGGTCGCGCTGAAGAGCCCGCTGACCACCCCGGTCGGTGGTGGCTTCACCTCGATCAACGTCAGCCTGCGCCGCCATTTCGACCTGTACGCCAACGTGCGTCCGGCCCACACCTTCCCGAACACCAAGTCGCGTTTCGACAACGTCGACCTGATCACCGTTCGTGAGAACACCGAGGGTGCCTACCTGGCCGAAGGCCAGGAAGTGTCGGCCGACGGCGAGACCGCCTTCTCCGGCACCCGCATCACCCGCAAGGGCTCCGAGCGCATCGTGCGCTACGCCTTCGAGCTGGCCAAGAGCACCGGCCGCAAGAAGGTCACCGCTGTGCACAAGGCCAACATCATCAAGTCGACCTCGGGCCTGTTCCTGAACGTCGCCCGTGAAGTGGCCGCGCAGTACCCGGACATCGAGTTCCAGGAAATGATCGTCGACAACTGCTGCATGCAGCTGGTGATGCGTCCGGAACAGTTCGACGTGATTGTCACCACCAACCTGTTCGGCGACATCATCTCCGACCTGTGCGCCGGCCTGGTGGGTGGCCTGGGCCTGGCCCCGGGTGCCAACATCGGCAAGGACGCCGCGATCTTCGAAGCCGTGCACGGCACCGCGCCGGACATCGCCGGCCAGGGCAAGGCCAACCCGTGCGCGCTGCTGCTGGCAGCCGCGCAGATGCTGGACCATATCGGCCAGCCGGAAAACGCCGAGCGCCTGCGCAAGGCCATCGTGGCCACCATGGAAGCCAAGGATTCGCTGACCGGCGACCTGGGCGGTACCGGCACCACCATGAGCTTTGCCCAGGCCATCGCCAGCCGCCTGTAAGCGGCCGGGCGACCTCGGTTGAATCCACAGCGGGGCGCCTTCGGGCGCCCCGTTGCGTTGTGGGCTGACTCGTAGATCCACGCCATGCGTGGATGGCGGGGCTTTGGTCCGCAGCCACCCATGGGGGGGTCTACAGGGGTTGTTTGTGCGTATTTCGCACAGATCATGTGCTGTTGCACGGCTGGTTCGTGCGCCATCCGCTCCGCATCCTGTGCCCACTTTCCACTGCACAGGAGTCGCTCCATGAATCTCACCGCCTTCGGCCTGGCCAGCCTGATCGGCATGGCCGCCACCATTCCGGTTGTTGCCGCCGAGTCGGCCCATCCCACCATCCGCCATATGGCGGGCGCGCCGGTCGCGACCTCGCTGGATGCAGCGAGGACCGCCGTGCTGGTGATCGACTTCCAGAACGAGTACTTCGATGCCAAGGCCGCGCCGGGCTTTGCCGGTGGCCGCATGGTCATTCCCGATGGCGTGGCCGCACTGCGCCAGGCCAAGCGGGTGGTCGCGTTCGCCGATGCCCACGGCATCCGCGTGATCCACGTGCAGCACGTGTTGCCGGCCGGTGCACCGCTGTTCGCGCAGGGCAGCGTCAATGCCGACTTCCATCGCGACCTGCAGCCGCGCAAGGGCGAGACGGTCGTGCAGAAGGACAACGTCAGTGTGTTCGCTGGCAGCTCGGCCGCGGTGCTCGACACGGTGCTGAAGGATGCCGGCATCGACACCCTGATCGTCACCGGCCTGCAGACCCATGCTTGTGTGGCCGGTGCCGCGCGCGACGCGGCGGCCGCACCCCGTGGTTACCGGGTGATCGTGTCGTCCGATGCCAGCGCCAGTCGTGACCTGGACCTGGCTGGTGGCCAGCGCATCGATCATCGCGCGCTGCACGATGCCTCGCTGGCGCAGATCGAAGACGCCTTCGGTGATGTCATGAGTACCGACGCGATCCTGGCGTTGCCGGTGCGCAAGGCCGGCGACGGCGCTTGATAAGCTGGCGGGGCCCGCATGCCGTGGGCCCCGCCACATGGAGCTGCCCGCCGATGGATCACTTCGCCGCCCTGCGTGCGCTGCGCGCCATCGTTGACGCGGGCAGTTTCACCGCGGCCGCTGAACGCCTGGGGACCACTCACTCGGCGATGTCACGGCAACTGCGCCAGCTGGAAGAGCATCTGCAGGTTCGCTTGCTCGATCGCAACAGCCGCAGGCTGTCATTGACCGAGGCCGGGCGCGACTACTACCGCGAGGCGGCAACGCTGCTGGACCGCCTGCAGGAGGCGGACGACCGTGCCCGCGCCGGGCAGGCGCAACCCAGTGGCAGCGTACGCATCAGCGTGCCGCAGGTCGTGGCCAGCCAGGAGTTGCAGCATTGGTTGCCGTCGTTCCTGCAGCGTTACCCGCACGTCTCGTTGGATTTGTCGGCCGATGATCAGCTGGTCGATGTCGTCGGTGGTGGGTTTGACTTGGCCCTGCGCATCGCGCATGCGTTGCCGGACAGCCAGCTGGTCGCACGTGAACTGGCCAGCTGCTCGCGCATCCTGGTGGCCGCCCCAGCCTACCTGGCGCGTCATGGCCTGCCGCGTCAGGCATCGGATCTCGCGCAGCACACGCTGCTGGGCTTCAGTCCCACACCGTCAATGCCGCCCTGGCAGCTGCAGGGGCCGCGTGGTGCCAGCATGAACATCGAGGCTGGCCAGCGCCTGCGCGTGGATGCCACGCCGGCACTGTATGCCGCCGCGCTTGCGGGAATGGGCATCAGCCTGTTCACCGCACTGACGGTGCAGGAAGACCTACGCGCCGGTCGTTTGATCCGTGTGCTGCCTGCCTGGCACGCCGGACAGCGGCGCTACTTCGCGCTGTATCCGCATGCACGTGCGCTGGCGCCGAAAGTGCGTGCGCTGGTCGAGCACCTTGCGGCGCACTACGCTGCACAGGTGGGCGCGGCAGGGTAGTCGCGCGGCTGCAATCGAGGTGGTGATGGAGTCGGTGTATCTGCTGGTCGCACTGGGCGCGATCGTCGCCGGATTCGTGCAGGGCCTGTCCGGCTTCGCCTTTGGCATGGTGGCGATGTCGTTCTGGGCATGGGGGCTGGAGCCGCGACTGGCGGCCACGCTGTCGGTGTTCGGCGCGCTGGTCGGCCAGCTGGTCGCGGTGTTCACCGTGCGCCGCGGATTCAACCTGCGCCTGCTGCTGCCGTTCGTGCTGGGCGGGTTGGCCGGCATTCCGCTGGGCGTGATGGTGTTGCCGCAGCTGGACATGGACTGGTTCAAGGCGCTGTTGGGCGGCTTCCTGGCGTTGTGGTGCCCGGTGATGCTGATGGTGCGCTCGTTGCCTCCGGTCCGCGTTGGCGGCCGTATCGGTGATGCGATTGCTGGCATGGCCGGTGGCGTGCTCAGCGGCATCGGCGGCTTCGCCGGGCCGGTGCCGACGTTGTGGAGCACGCTGCGCGGCTTCGGCAAGGACGAGCAGCGCGCGGTCATCCAGAACTTCAATCTGGCCATGCTGGCGGTGACCATGGCCACCTATGTCGGCAGTGGCCTGGTGAGCCGGCAGATGCTCCCGTACTTCGCCATCGTGGCGCCAGCCATGCTGGTGCCGACCCTGCTGGGCGCGCGCGTCTACATCGGCATCAGCGAGCTGCGCTTCAGGCAGGTCGTACTGGGCCTGCTGACCGCATCAGGCATTGCGTTGGTGGCCTCGTCGCTGCCGACGCTGCTGGCGCGCTGAGGGAGGAACGAAAAAGGGCGCCACGAGAGGCGCCCTTTGTCATCTATGGCATGTTCCGATTCAGCGCTGCTGGATCTTCGACAGCAGGCGCAGGAACTCCACATACAGCCAGACCAGGGTCACCATCAGGCCGAATGCGCCATACCATTCCATGTACTTCGGCGCGCGCTGGGCCACGCCGGTCTCGATGAAGTCGAAGTCCAGTACCAGGTTCAATGCGGCCACGACCACCACGAACAGGCTGAAAGCGATGCCCAGCCAGCTGGAGTCATGGATCACCGGCACGTTGATGTTGAAAAAGCCCAGCACGAACGATGCCAGGTAGAGCAGGGCGATGCCGCCGGTGGCGGCGACCACGCCCATCTTGAAGTTCTCGGTGGCCTTGATCACGCCGCTGCGGTACGCGACCAGGAGGGCGGCCAGGGTGCCGAAGGTCAGCAGTACGGCCTGGAACACGATACCCGGGTACTTCATGTTGAACAGCGCCGACACGGCGCCCAGGAACAGGCCTTCGACCAGCGCGTACATCGGCGCGGTGACCGGCGACCATTCCTTCTTGAAGATGGTGATCAACGCCAGCACCAGGCCGCCGATCGCCCCACCGATGGCGTACAGGCTCGCGCTGCCGGAAATCTGGCCGTACTCGTCGACCGCCTGGCTCCAGGCGAACGCCGCGGTCAGCACGGTCAACAACAGCAGGATGCCGGTCTTGTTGGCGGTGCCGTTGAGAGTCATCACCTGGTCGGGGCTGGTCACCACCGAGCCGCTGGCGAGGTCGAGGAAGGTCGACTCGGAAAGAGCCGGGTTGCCGCTGCGCATGCGTGTTCTCCGTGCGGATGAGGGGCTGGACGGCCATCCGGCCGATGACCGGGAGCATAGCTGATGGCTGCACGTGGTGCCGTGCCAGGCGTCGCGTTCGAGTCGCCCGCGTTGACAGTTCATGATGCGCTTGGCCACAATGACCAGCTCCCCGGGCCTGGCCCGAGGGGATTGCAAGACCGGGGTATAGCGCAGTCTGGTAGCGCGCCTGCTTTGGGAGCAGGATGTCGGGGGTTCGAATCCCTCTACCCCGACCAATCCCACATCACGTCGGATTGGACACCGTTCCGGTCCGGGCGCCCGTAGCTCAACTGGATAGAGCACCGGCCTTCTAAGCCGGCGGTTACAGGTTCGATTCCTGTCGGGCGCGCCATTTCACCCATCTCCTGCAGGTCCTGTTGTTACCGGCCTCTGCCTGGTCCTGCGCTGTGTTGGCGCGCATTCAATCTGGTCCGTCGTGGCCGATGCATAGTCGGCCTGCCCCATGCCGGGGTGACTGCGCTGAGCCATCCCTTGATGAACACCGTTGCGCGATCGCGCTGTCTGCTGCTGGCGATGGGCCTGGGGCTTGCCGTGCAGGCGTCCGCCAACGCCCCAGTGATTGCGGTCTACCGCGGCGAGGCCGGTTGCCCAGGGTGTTCGGAGGCCGTCGAACAGGCCATCCATCGTTCGCGTCCGGACTATCACGTGGTGTTCGTCGGCCCGGGCGAGGCCGTCGATGTCGATTCGCTGGCTACGTCGCGCTACCGGGCCTATGTGCAGCCGGGGGGCGGGCAGGACATCGACGCCGCGATGGCGGCGGTGGGCGAAGAGGGGGCGGCAGTCATCCGTCGTTTCGTCGATGCAGGTGGAACCTACATCGGCCTGTGCATGGGGGCCTACCTGGCCGGTGCATCGCATCTGGGCCTGTTGGCGCAGGACCTGGACGCCGAGGCCGGCAGGCCGGGATTCCCGGTGCAGGATGAAGACGATGCCGTGATTCCCGTCGTCTGGGACGGGCGCCGCCAGACGGTGTACTTCCAGGACGGTCCCTACCTGCCCAAGGCGCCACGCGACCAAGGGTTCAAGGTGATTTCCCGCTACACCAATGGCGACATTGCGGCTGCGTCGTATCGCCACGGGAAGGGCAGGGTGGTGCTGTCGGGACCCCATCCGGAAGCGCCGACGCAGTGGTTCAAGATGGCGGAAATCCCGCTTTCGCAGATGCCGTCGGCCGATCTGTTCAAGTCACTGCTGGATGAGGATCGGCGCTGAGGCGGGCGCGTGCGCAGCGCGACGCGGAATGGCGACCGGCACATCAATGTGAAGAAATGCTTGCAATTCCTTCGCGACTCCCGGAAAATGCCGGACTCGCTTCAGGGGACGGCCTTCTGGTCCCACCCGGTCGCAACGCATCAGGTTCCACTGCTGGCAGCATCGGCAGGGGAGCAGAAGTTTCAGTGGTGGCTGTAGCTCAGTTGGTTAGAGTACCGGATTGTGATTCCGGTGGTCGGGGGTTCGAATCCCCTCAGCCACCCCACTGTTTCAACCGTATCGGCGCCGCCGGAGCGGTATTGCAATAAACAGAATGCACGCTACAATGTGTGTCTGAGTTTCACGGGCCGTTAGCTCAGTTGGTAGAGCAGTTGACTCTTAATCAATAGGTCCAAGGTTCGAATCCTTGACGGCCCACCAAGACAGAAGCCACCTGGTACGCCAGGTGGCTTTTTTCTTATAAGTGTGAACCCGTCATTTCGATGGATCACGCGCTGAAGCGCTCCGCCTGGCGGGGTTCTGCAGCGGCAGCGGGACTGCAGCGCTTGTTTCAACGATGTTGAAAAAAGTGCTTGCACCCACCGAGCGGATCGGGTCATAATTCGCGCCCCGATTTCGGGCTGTTAGCTCAGTTGGTAGAGCAGTTGACTCTTAATCAATAGGTCCAAGGTTCGAATCCTTGACAGCCCACCAGACGAAAGCCACTTGGTTCGCCAAGTGGCTTTTTTCTTGCCTGTTTGCCGGGTTGCGCTTCATCCACGCATGGCGTGGATCTACTGAAGCGGTGCTGAAACCAGGGGCATGTGCGTCATCAGTGTTCTCAATGCTGTGCGCTGCTTCTCACCGCATTGCCTCTTTCATCGCACCCAATGGATCTTCCGCGCCGAGGGCGCATGTGAGAAGGAAGAAGCTGATGACCGATATCAACCGACTGTGCCGGATGGCGTGGGTTCCTTTCGCGTTGCTGGCGCTGATGGCCTGCGCACCTGGCAGTGACCCGGCGAAGACGGTCGAGCGCGATGCGGGCACCGGGGCCGTTCCGGCGCGCCCGATCGCAGGAGTCGCGCAGCCGGCATCGCTGGTGGAGGGTGGGGCCGCCAGCGAGGCTGTGGACCTGCGTCGCACCGATGATGGTGGCGTGGACATCCGCAAGGTGGATGCGGCTGGGCAGGGCGCTGACGCATCTGCGCCCCCTGCCGCGGCGAAACACTGAGTGGCTGCCGTCCCGAACGGTCGCCTGACTTTCGGGACGGCCTTTGGCGCGGACGATGTGCCCGCCTGTCATGTTCAGTTTTGTGCAGGCCTTCCGATTCCAGCCGGCGCCTGCGACAATGAACGCCTGTGCCGGCCAAGCGAAAGTGGCGGAATTGGTAGACGCCCTGGATTTAGGTTCCAGTGAGGGTGACCTCGTGCGGGTTCGAGTCCCGCCTTTCGCACCATCTGGCCGAGCACAGATTGCCTAAGTGATTGAAAAATAAGCTGGCGACGGTCAGTTGTCCTATTGGATTCCCGCTTTGGCAATTGATCCCTGTCTCGGAACGTCACCTGTTCCGTTCGAGGCGGCTGGGAGGCGGAACTGCTCCAGTGCAGACATGCCTTGGAGCGATTGCTCGGCCAGTACCTTCGCGTAGACCGCTGAGGTGGTCTGGATGTCGCGGTGTCCGAGCCACTCCTGCACGAGCTTGATGTTGCCGGTCGCCAGCAGCAGCCGAGTGGCGCACGTATGGCGGAGCGCATGCGGTACGCACTCCTTCTCGGAAGCGAGATGTGTCCCCTTGATGGCCCATTGCCACAGCCGGTCGGCGCGCGTGCGATTGAGCATCGTGAAGGGGCCGTCCGATGTGGCCGCCAGGGCGTCCTTGCGCCGCTGTAGAACCTCGGCGACACGGGCGGTGCAGGGTAGGGTGCGGGGACGCCCCTTCTTGAGCGTAGCGTGCCGCCAGAAGCGGACGTGGAGCCTTCCGCCCTGATCGACTACTTCGGACCACCGGATGCCGATGGCCTGGCTCATGCGGCAGCCCAGGTCGGCGAGGCACACGAACAGGTCGCGGTAGTCCGCCCCGTCGCGCACCCGTGGGTGCCCTCCGGCAGGGCCGTTCGGGAGCGTGTCCCACTCCAGCAGCCGCGCCAGGATCAATTCCTCGTCCTCAACGTTCAGGACGAACGTGCGTGCGTTGTCCCTCTCGTCGGCCAAGCTGTACTCGGGCAGCTCTCCCAAGAACCGGCCGGCCTTCCTCTCGCGTTTCAGTAGGGCAAGGAGGCACTGCATCTTGCGGTTCACGGTGGCGGGAGCCGCCTTGTCGGCGAGCATGCGCTGCGCCATGTCGTTGACCGCGGCCTGCGTGATGTCGTTGATGGGCGTTTCCTCGCCCAGGTAGCTCTGGACCACCTTGCAGTTGGTACGCACGGTGTCGATGGACCGGAGCTTGCCCCAAAAGTTGCGGTCGTCCAGCGCGTCGTCCATCGCGTCCTTGAGGGTGCGCTGGCGGACCTTGGCCTTCGCCACGGCCATCTGCACCGACCGGGACTTGCCCCGAATCAGCTCCCGCAGCGCGTCCTCTGCAATCTCGGGGTCGTCGCGCAGGGCGTCGAGGACCGCCTGCTCCTTGCGCTCGGCTGCCACGCGGTCGCGGGTGCCGGTGGACAAGCGCACGCGCCGGTATCCCTCCTGCACGTCGAGCATGTAGTAGCGCTTATCGGGCGCACCCGGCTTGGGCGCGGTCCCTTTGAGGCGAAGGGCCATGTGTATCTCCAGAAATGAAAAAGGCCCGCACTAGGCGGGCCTCGGGGCACAACGGGGTGTTGGGGGTTAGGCGGCTGCGACGCGCGCCGTCACCTTGCGGTTGACACGTTCTGCGAGCGAAGCCAGCCAGTGCAGCGCCTTGGTCGTCGGGAAGATCAGGTTGCGCTTGCGGTAGGCGGGATCAGGGCGCTGCTCTAGGAAGTCAGGCCCCGGCTCGCGGTTACGCTTGATAGACGACAGGTCGAGCACATTGCGGCTCACTGCGGAGGGAGAGAGTCCGCCGAGGACGCGCTCAAGGTCCACCTGCTGAATGCCCGGCTCGTCCACAACGGCGAGTAGGGTGAGGATGCGGGTGGCGGTGATGTCCTCGTCGATCTCTTCCCGGAAGGCTGACAGTGCGGTTGTGAGAATGGCCGTCAGTTCTTTCTGCGAGAGATTCATGGTGCGCTCATTTTCCGTAAGGGGATGGTTCCCCCTTGGGAAACCATCAGGGTCTATCTTGGAGCCGCAATGTAAGGATTACAAGGCCCAAGCCAATGTTGATGGCATTCTTGCCAATTTTGTCCATCCAGAAACCACGCTGCCAAGGCGTGGGGGAGGGGTCGATTCCGATCTCATATCCAAAGGCTTTCACGAACAGGTCCAGGTACTTCTGCCCTGCGAAGGGGCCGTCCTGTCCCCTGCTCACGGCGTTGTAATGCGCCGCCACCCCCGGCTGCGCTCCACAAAAAGGTCTTACGTTTCAGTGTTTTAAGAACGGTAGTGCCAGCATCGCCGCCAGGGTCACAATGGCCCCGACCACGGATGCAAAAAACAGTCCTTGCCCTACGCGGACTACCGCGCTGGCTATTGTCCGTCTCACCGTACTCATAGACTGAGAACGCCCCCCTGGTCGTCTGCGGATGCGCAGCCCGACAGCATGACGCTGCCGTCGGGCAGACTACAGGCCACAATGATGGCGCGTCCGTAGGAATCAAGTACCACGGGAGAGATTGATCCCGACTGGTGCAGTGAAGTCATGGCCGCGGGGTCTCCGTTGGGGCCGCGGGTGGGACCGGATACGACACCCGCCAGCCACAGTCCTCGGGGACGACCGAGAACTGGACGCGCTCGTTGAGTAGGCCGAGCATCGCGCGGAGAGCGCCGCGCTTCTCGTTATGGTCGAAATTGATGGTCCGAATCATTCGGGCACCTCGTAGGTCCGTTCATGCAGGACCAAAACCTCCCGCTCGAATACCAAGAACGGGCCGAACTGGTGGACGCGGAGGGCCACGTTGACGATCACCAGGGTCGAGTTTGCGGTGAAATCTGCGTTACGCATATGTAAGTCTCCTGTTATGCAAGTGCTACAAATGGAACAATGAGTGCCAAATATCGAGATTGGCCTTATGATTAGGGCTGAAGGGCGTGATAGCCACTCCCGACCCCAAGGACCGTTCGATGATTGACCCCCGCTTAGAAGTCGCCATTACGGCCCTTCACCTAGTCGTATGGGTGTGGACTAGCTCGGTGCCGGCGCATCGCACATACCTGTATTGGCGCAGGGTCTTGCGGAAGCGGCGTTAGCGGCTCCAGAAGTAGAAGCCGCTCACCTCAAACGCGTCACCGTTGAGCCGAATGTCGCGGCCATAGCTCTCGTAGTCGAAGTAGCGGGAGAGGGCGTCGGGCACGCCGTGGAGAAGCCCCGATTCGTCCACATAGTTCTCGGCAAAGTCGGCCCAGCTATCGAACTGGCCCACGTAGGCTTCGTGGAACTGCTCCACGGTCACATCGTCGAGGCCCTCGTGGTCGCAGAAGGCCGTGTAGGCAGCGCGTTCGGTGTCGTTGTGCAACTCGTCCAGCCGCTCTTGCAATGCGCACAGCTTGTCCAGGTCGGGGTGCTCGCCCCAGGTATCCCCGAACACGTCGTCGTAGTCGTGGACGGCCCACTCCTCGGCGCTGGCGACCTTGCCGCTTCCGCCACACGCCGTGCATTCCGCCCCGCCGAATACTCGGGGGACGTATGTGGTTCCAGTACCGCCGCAATCCGGGCAATCAACGGTCACGTTCGGGTGCGGCGACTCGCGCAGGATGCGGGCAATCTCATCGCGCACGTCGTCGGCGTCGCGTCCCTCCAAGTCGATCCACTCGCCGTGCAGGACGCCAGCGTTATATGAGGCAAGGCAGGCAACGTAGATTTGCATGGTGTGCTCCAGAAATGCGAAGGCCCGCACTAGGCGGGCCTCGGGATCAGGGGTGGTTATCGGTCAGTGCGCCCAATCGGGCTTGACGTTCAGCAGGTAGGCGGCGGCCACTGCGCGGGCGGTGTCCTCGTCGGCCACGTCGGCAATCCACCACCAGCGGTCCTTACCGGCCCAGCGGTAGACGCCCCAAAACTGCGCGGCCATCGGTGCGCAAGGCTCGACGCTCCCGTCGAACTCTTGGCGGGGACCGTAGGAGACCGATCGGTCGCCCAGGGTGACCAGCTTGTCACCGGCAGGTACAGCCAGCTCGTTGTCATTGCTCATTGCGACAGGCCCTTTGCGTGTTCGATGGCGCGATCCAGTGCGCCGGGGATGTTGTGAAAAATGCCGTGGCGTGTCGAGTGGGTGAGGCCGATTTTGTAGACCTCAAAATGGTTCGGCCCCTTGCGCAGCACCCATGCCTTTTCGGTCTCGAACAAGATGTCCTCCTCGCGGTAGCTCATCGCGCGGCTCCCATGCCCTCGGCGATCCATGCGCGGGCCTGCTGCTCGGCGCGGGCCACGCCATCGGCGGTCTCGTGGTTGATGCCGTTCCTCGACAGCCACCCGCCCAGCGGGTCGGCGATGTCGTAGGCCCAAACGCCGCTCCACTGCTCGCCGACCTCCTGCCAGAGGCGGTGCAGCATGCGCGCCACCTCGACAAGAAATTCGGAGTCCTCAATGCCCAGCGGCGCGGTGCTCATCGGCTCGGGCCACGTCCACCCGCTCGCCAGCTGCGCGAGGTCGATGGGGTCGAAGTCGGTATCCCTGATTGCGCGGTTGACCACGGTGGCGAACTCCTCGGCTTGCTGCGGCGTCATCGCGGTCGCCGCCAGTTGTTCGTGATAGCGCCCCGGCTGTGCCAGGAACACGTTGCGGGTTCCGTAGGTGCGCAGTTCCATCACAGCACCCCCAGCCCGCGCAGCACCGGCATCACCAGCGCGTTGGTCTCGTCGTTGTCGCTCCAGTCGCTCGCGGCGTCGTCCCCGTTCTCCCAAATCAGGAGCACAAACCCCGCCTTTGTTGCGTCCGGGCGGTAGAACCGCAGGTGATCGTGGTCGGTAGAGGCGAGGGCCTCCAACACTTCTTGCCGGTCGCGGCTGTGCCGCACCGTGGTTTCTTCGCCGTCGTAGACGCCGAGCGAGTAACCAGCGGCGAGGGCGGCATCCACCAGCGCCACGGCTATGCGCTTCGCGCTCTCGGGGGCGTAGTTGTCGAGGTTCATGGCTTTCTCCGGGCAACAAAAAAGCCGCCTTGCGGCGGCTGATGGGTTCGGGTTAAGCGCGGAGCGCGTCGCTGCACAGGGCTTCCGGGTATGACGAGTCGCGCATTGGCATGACGATCAAAGACGCGCACCTGATGCTCGGATCGGTGATGCCGCCAATACCGAACATGGCCGCCACGTCGCCGCCAGTCACCGGAATCAGTGAAGTGGCCTTGCCGCCGAATGCCTTGCAAATTACACCGGCCGCCTTCACTACGCCTTCGAGGACGGCAGGCGCGAATCCGGACAGCTTGAGTTCGTTCGGCTTGGACACCGCAGCACGCCAGTCCGGGTAGGTTCCATCAACGGCAGCAAACTCAATGGCCTGGCCTCCGCGCTCCGCCTTGAACCGGCTGGCATCGCCCACGGCGCTGAAATAGACATCGCCCTTCATCTTGGCGACCAGCTCGCACGCATTGCGCGGCACGATGATCTTGCCAATGTCCCACGGCAGGCTGGTACGCACCACAAGCATGCGGTGGCCGTCTGTAGCAACGATGATCGCACCATCGGCGTGCGACTCAATCAGCACGCCATTCAAGTAGAAGCGAACGTCATTCTTGGGGGCCACATGCAGAGCGGCGGCGATCAGGGCGGAAGGAATTTTGTTCATAGCTTTCTCCGGGCAACAAAAAAGCCGCCTTGCGGCGGCTTCGGGGGATTGGGGTAGGGCGCTGTTAGAGGAACAGCTTGGTCAGCGTGACGATGCCAGCCACAAAGGCCGTGGCGACCACCAGCGGATACCACCGGGTCTCCATCATCAGCTTGTCGCTCTCGCGGTTGATCTTGCGAATCTCAGCGGTGAGCTTGCGCACTTGCAAGTCCTCCAGTGGTCCATTGGTGCTCATGGTAGCTCCAAAAAAGACCCGCCGTCACACGTCGGCGGGGTGTGGAAAACCGGGTTGACGAAAGGGGATCAGATGACAACGGGGGATGGACAAGGCGCAACTTGGGTGCGGTTCTTGTGTGCCTGGCGCTCCCGCTCGTTGAGTCGGGCGCGGTGCTCGCGGATGCCGCGGCGGATGCAACCGGCCACGTAGTAGTCGCGGGCGGTCATATCAAACGGGATCATCGTCATGGGTTGCTCTCCAGTGAATCGGACCACCAAAACGCCCCATCACAACGGTAGGGGCGCTTTGGCGGTCAGACTCATGCTCGTAAGGCATGGAATCTGACCGTCGCCAGCTTCCGGGAGCGCCTCCAGCTCGCCTAGGAATCCCGTACAGATGGCCCCGCTCTTTCTGGCGGTGACCCGGTATCCGTGGCGGCCTTCATCGGCCCTTACACTTCCCGGCGCGGCTAGTGTTCCCAGCTCCCCGCGTTCTGCCGTGGGCGGCGCTCCTGCCTGCCCCTTTCCTACTGTCCCGACCGCACCCTGCGGCCGTTGTTCGATGGTGGGCATTATGCCCTTTTGCTCCCGGTTTGTCAATCACTCCCGGTAGGGGGATGGTTGAGCCGGACGTTACCTGCGGTGCGCTTAGGGGCCTTTGGGGCTAGTCCTCAGTGCTGGCGGGATAAGCTCTAGGTGCTGTCGATCCATCGGTCGCACGTCTGTCGCCGCCTTTTCCGCTGCCGCCGTGTTGCTGGCGACGGGTATAGATTAGATCAATCCCCGCATGGCTGTCAATACCCCGATGGCAACGATTTTGGATGGTCGCAGGGAGCGCCTAGCGCGCGCGTGGGGAGCTTCTATAGGCGGGGCGGTAGGGGTGCCCGTGGCGGGCCTTGCGTGGGCCGTGGTGGCGCATTGGCTGGCCGTGGTGGGCGGCAGGTGGGCATAGGCCGGGCAGGGTGTGCCGAGGTGGTCGGCAGGTGTGCCGAGGTGGTGCCGAGGTGGGCGCGTGGCGGTCAGGGCAAAAAGACAGATAGGGACAGACAGGGGCGCGAACGTTTGAGCGCGGATGTCCGCAGGTTGCCCAGGTATCGCATGGGATTGCCTAGGCACTGGATACCTAATCCGGTGGTTCACCTTTGGAATCAGTAGGTTAGCCGAGGTGGTGACGCCGCAGGTGACGCGAAGGGGGCGCATCGTGCCTTACGCTACAGGGGGCGACCCCCTACGGGGGGTGATCGCGCCGTTCCAAGTAGTTGGATACTCCTTCGGAAATTTGCCGCAAACCTTTCGACCACCTCTGTCACTTCGAGGAGACGTTATGTACGCCCGCCGATACACGATAAGAACCGCTACCGCGATCACCGTCCTGGCCTTAGTGCTCGCAGGACTCCCTGCCGCGTACTTTCAGACCGGCGTAAGGAGCGCTGAGGAGTTGCGTTCCTGGAACGAGCAGATCATCGAGAACGACGCCTCGCCGCAGGTGTTGGTTGATGAGGCGGTGCGGACGTTTGACGCCGCGACGAATGACCTCATCAGCAACCGCAATTCCCGCAACCTGTTTCTCCAGCTCGCTTTGGGCATCCCGGCGCTCGCTTGGATTGGTGCGGGCGTGGTGCTATGGGTCATCAAGGATGGGACGGAGGTCTAGTCCGCCGCAGTGGCACCCAAGGAGGACAGAGGAACACCCCAGGAGTGCATAGGAGAACTGTAGCTCTACTTGATGGTGAATACCAATGAATAGAACTCTATAGTCCTGCTAGAGTAATACTTAGGTCTTACTATGATAGCACCCTTGTCAAGCCCTCCCAGTGCTCCGTGGTCGAATAAACTTAGCGGTTGGCATAGACATTACAACGAGCATCTATGGCATCGCTCAATACCCTCCTCATTCGCTTGGCGGCGCTGGTCACTGTCCTCTCGCTGGTCTGTGCTGGAGTGCCCGCCGCATATCAGCACGCGAAGCTTCGAGCAGCACGGGAGCTGGTCGAACGTACCCGCGAGGTCATAAACGATGACACGACCTCGTACAGCGTGGTGGCCGATGCGGTGCCAATTCTGGATTCTGCACTGACTGAGGCCGCGCAGCACGAGCACATGAGAGGCCTACTCGTGGAATTCACGATTGGCGTCCCGCTGATCGTTTGGTTTGTCGTCTTGGCTGTAATGTGGTGGTTCAAGGATGAAGAATTGGCGTGATAGCTGAACTGTTCACTTTCAGGTAGAGTCGTTTCCTGTCTTTTAACTGGCCGTCGTGTACGGTACGAACCGTTTGGGGAACGTAGGCGTGGGAGAACGCGCGATGGCTACGGATGCATACAGCCAGGGTCGGCTCGGCTCGTTGTTGGTCATGGAAGATGATCCTGACCTCTCAGGGATGTTGAAGGAAATCCTGGCGATGCAGGGTTACGAGGTCGATGTGGTCGCCTCCGCTGCCGATGCATTCGACCGCATAGAGGCGAAAGCATTTCACGCGGCGATCTTAGACATCCAGACGCAGGACGGAGCATCAATGTCCGTCGCCGATTACCTGCTGTCGCACCGAATTCCCTACATGTTCGCGTCCGGGGTGCCGAACCCGCAGCTCCCTGACGCTCACCAGTGGGCGACCTTTCTCCCGAAGCCGTACCGCATCAAAGAACTCATGAGCGCCCTTGATAGGACTCGCCAAATCGGCATTCCTGTTTAGGCGCGTCCATGCGCCAGTAGTTCAGGTCCGGCGTTTTAGGAAACGCTTTGTAACCGTGTCGTAGGTCTGCACCGGAGGACCGCTGTAGAGGTCCGTCGAGCAGGCCATGAGGACTGCTTCGGTCGCGTTGTGGCCTGCCTTCATGGCGGCCAGGGCAATCGCACCACCACTACCGGCGACGAGGAAGTCGCGCCGGAGGTCGAGAGGGAGACCGTCGTGGTAGAAGGCCACCGGGTTGTCCCGCAGGCCGACCACGAGGATCGTGTACTCGCCCTTGGTCAGTTCGTCGAATCCCTCCGACAGCTCGCGCACGGCTCGCTGGATGTGGGAAGTGGTGCCCGCGCCGAACACCACCAGGTCGCGCCCGGTGGTGTCGGTGGTGCGGTAGAACTTCTCCTCCTCGTACCGCAGATCACCAGCGGTGACCTGCGAGTCGATAGCAACGAGCCGGCCGTCAAAGGCCAGCGTGGTCACTGCTTGATGTGCTCCCGCCAGTAGCTCGGGGTGAACGCAGCCCACTCGATGTCGTTCACGTCATCCCACAGGCGCTCCGCGGCATTCCGCAGGTGCTCCCACAGGCCGCCGAGGACGACGTAGGGCAGCGCCAGGAACACGACGACGAACAGCCAGCCGGTGTAGGTGCGACGGGAGGTCTCGCGCAGGCGCTCCAGGAGCCACTGCGAGGCGAGGGCAATGCGTAGCGCTACGTACCCCTTAGCGCGCTCGTAGGCGCGCACCAGGCGCTCGCTGGCGCGGTTGTAGATGGTCTTGAAGTTCATGGGTTCCGGTTAGGTGTTGCGGATGGTTGCCAGGGCCTTCGCGTAGAGCGCGTCCCAGGTGTCACGGTGCGGCTTGCCCGGCCGCCAGTTGCGGACGTAGTAGTCCCATGCGGCCTGGGGGTTACCCAGGGCGGGCAGCGGACGCGGATCGGTGAACAGCAGCAGGCGAGCGAACGCACAGGCGAGCACGTCGTCGGAGGCGAGCGCCTCGTTGACCGCAGCGGTCGAGGGACGCTCCAGACGCGCGGAGACGAGCTGTGAGGCGCGTGCGGAGGTCGCCGGGTGACGGAGTACACCTGCGGTGCCGCCGCCCGCCTCGAACTGCCAGAAGCCGCGTGCGGGGCCTTTGATCTGCCTGCGGTGCTCGAAGCGAGATTCCTGGAGACCAATGGCGAGCAGCATGACCTTCGCTTCGGGAGTGAAGGCCACGCCGGGGAGCAGCCGGGCCGCCGCGGGGATCAGGTTGTCCCTGACCTCCACGAGGCTCGGCAGCTTTGCGTCGGTCATACCGGCGCGTAGGGGTTCGACTGGCCGCCCTGGGTGTGGCAGCAGGGAGCGTGGTTGCAGTCGCACGGCGTTACCGGCGCGGGTGCGCTCGGGCCGTCGTTGTCGTCGTCGTTCTTGCGGCGCAGGAACAGGTACAGCAGGCCAGCGGCGGCGAGCGCCATCAGCCACGCAGCGAGCGTGTTGGACATTGGGTCTCCTACAGGATGTCGAGGTAGTTGTCGGGTGACGGCATGCGGCCGGTCACGGACTGGATGAAGGAGGCGTACTCGCGGTCGAGCAGCTCCTCCAGGTAGCGCTGCTCCTCCTTGGACACGTCTCGGGAGAGCTGGTCGGCCCAATACTTCACGGCCATCGCCAGCGCTTCGAGGCGGTCGTCGTGGCGCAGTGCGCCGCGGTCGCGCGTGATGCGCGTCAGCTGGTAGCACAGCTGGTACTTCTGTTCGGACTTCTGATCGGCGCGGATGATCGAGGCATCGACCACCAGGCGGTGCTGGTTCAGCACCGGCTCCAGCACGTCGATGATTCGGTTCTCCTTCGAGGTGCCGTAGTGCTTCACCTCCTCGATGGAGCACGGGTACACGCGCGCCAGGACGCCGGAGAGCATCTTGGCGAACATGCCGTCACCGAAGTTCGCCTCAATGAGGACTGCGGAGACCTTCTCGGCGCGCGCGATGTGCGCCAGGGTCTCCAGCGTGTCGTCGTCGTAGCCGCCCTTGGTCGCACCAGCGCGGCGCGCGTAGAGCATGCCGCGAAGCATGCCGACGACCGCGTAGCCGGTTTCGTCGCCACCTCGGCCCGAGGGGTCGATGGCGAGTACCTTGCCGGTAAACTCCTCCATTTCCGAGGCGAGGTACATGGGCCGGTACAGGCGGTCGCCAGTGAAGCCCACGGACGGGATGTCGCTGACGATGTACTCCGGGCCGCTGCTGTAGACCACGCGGATCGGAGCGACCTCGCGGTCCACGTCCATCACGATCAGGTCGGACAGCTTGAGCGGGTACTTCTCGGCGTCGGACAGCGACGCATCGAGCATGAACTGGAGCATGAAGCCGGAGCGTCCGTAGGACGCCTCGCGCTCCATCAAGTCCTCATCGGAGAAGCGGACGCTCTCGCAGTTCTTCCAGGCGAGCTTGGGGTTCGCGTCGAACGCATCGGCGATCATCGGCGCGAGGCGGTCGCCGTACACCTGACGGTGCTTGGTGTCCTTCGGGTAGCGCGCAGGCCAGATGCGGATGACGTAGCCGCGCTCGGGCAGCTTGTTGTAGAGCGACTCCTCGGTCTGCGGAGTGCCGAGGTAGATGATCTCGCCGCCAGGCTTGAGCACCGCGTCGAACTCCTTGACCAGCTCGGCGAGCTTCTCGCGCTGCACGACGGTCATGGAGTTCTTTGGGACTTCGATGTCGTCCGCGATGATGGTGTCGGCGCGGGAGCCGGTGAGCTGGCCGTTGATGCCGACCGACTTCACCGAGGGCGACTGATCGGGCTGCGCGGGACCGACATCGAACGCCAGGTTCGAGTTGCGCTGGTCGGGACGCGGGCGCAGGTGTTGCAGCTCAGGCAGGGTTTCGATCAGGCGCTTGACGAACACCGAGAACGCATCGGCGCGTTCCTTCGATGCCGAGACCACCATGATCTTGTGCTGGGGGTCTTTCCAGAGGAGCCAGCAGACGTAGGCGGCCGTCACCCAGGACTTGCCGACGCCGCGGTACGCCATGATGACGCGACGGCGCGGGCCGGTTTTCAGGAACTCGCAGATGTCGTACTGGATCGGAGTGGGGCTTGGTAGCCCCAGCTCCTTCCAGACGTACCAGGCGAAGTTGCGGAAGTCCTCGAAAGGGTGACGAACGTGGAGGCTCGTCATGCCCTCCATCAGTTCAGCCGCCCATCCTCAGCGGGATCGAACGGGAACTCGGACACCTTGTCGGCCAGCTTGCCCAGCGGTGAGCCGGGCGGCGTGGCCGCAACGTCGATGCCGTTGTCCTTGAGAAACTGCCGGGCCACGTTGAGGATCGAGGCCAGGCCCTTCGCGTCCGACTCCATCGAGTCGATGGTGTCGGCGAGCTTGTCAGCGACTGCGGCGTGCAGTCGCTCCAAGGCATCCTTGGGGGCGGTCACTTGTTGACGACGCGGTTCAGTACGGTCTCCAGCGCGGACGTGCCGAGCGACGCCAGGATGCACGCGAGCGCGACCTGGGCGACGAAGGAGACGCCGGGGATGAAAATGACGATGGCACCAGCGGCAAGGCCGGTAGCGCCAGAGAGGATTGCGCGGCCGAGCGCCTGCTTCCAGGTGATCGGATCGTTCGACGTGAGCATCTTTGCGATGCCCACGATGAGGCCGACGCCCGCGAGAGCGCCGACCAGCTTCACTTCATCGTGCATTAGGTCTCTTGTAGGTGGTGGATGCGTTAGAGCGGACGACCGAAGCTGTACTCGTAGTTGCCGGTCAGGGTGATCTGCGTGACGCCATCGGTGACGACGACTGTGAACTGCCCCATGCGGGAGGTGTTCCGCCCAGAGGCGGTCACAGTGCCACCGAGGCCGCTGCCGGAGATCGACGCGCCGCCTGTGACGGAGCGGGAGACCACGGAGTAGTTGCCGGTGCCGCCCGAGCAATAAACGCTGAACGACTCGCTGACCGTGCCGTTGGTGGACTGAGGCCAGTTACCCATCAGGTAGCTCGGCGACAGCGATGCTTGGAACGGCGTCGCCTTGACCGCGTTGTAGAACTGCGAGGCGTAGATCGGGCCGCTCGTGGGGACGCCGTAGTTGGCCGGAACGTCGGGCACCAATCCACGTCCTCGGTAATACTGGTCCGCGTAGATCGGGTAGCCGCCGCCAAACTCGGCGCGGATCATTTCCCAGGAGATAGGGCCGGAGCCGGGGAGGGCCATCAGGCACCTCCCCCAAGGTCCGCGACGCGCTTACGCAGCGCCTGCACCTCAGCGATAAGGAAGGGAATAGCCTTCTCCCACTGGATCGTCTTGATGCCGTTTGCGTGCGTGGCGACCATCAACGAGTAGACCTCCTCGGCCTCCTGCGCGATGCCGCCGACCTCGTGATCCGCGCTCGGGTGGAACGTGGGATTCAGCTCGGCGATTGCCTTGGCATCCCAATCGAACTCGCGTACACGGAAGCGGTCGAAGAAGTCGGCCACCTTGGAGGCCGAGGCGTCCACGATGTTCTTCTTTAGACGCGCATCGGACGCATAGGCGACGATGTTGCCCGTGGCGACCCAATTGTTGCTGCCGTCGCGGTAGGCGCACCACGAGAAGGCGTTGCTGGCGAGGAAGCCGTGGTTGTTGTCGTTGCAATGGAGCCAGTGCGTGGTCCCGTTGTCGGAGTCGTAACAGGTGATGGTTGGCGAGTAGCTCTCCAAACGGAGGTCGCCACCGCTACCGCCTGGGCCAGCGATAAGGAATCCCTTGCCGCCGTAGGTGCGAACCCAGGTGCTGTCCTGCATCCAGATGCCGCCGCCGTGCGCTTCCGAGTACCAGCCGGTGCCGGACTGCTGGGAGCGGAACCAGCCAGCGTTGAGGTAAATCTGATCGCCGACCGTCAGGCGGCCCGCAATGTTCGCAGCACCGTTCCAGTACAGGTTGTACCAGCTGTTCGTGTTCACGCGGGTGATCGAGCAAACGTCATCGCCAGCGCCGTTCGTTCCGTGGATGTACGCGGTTCCCGCTGCACCCATGCCGGTCAACCGCAGCGGCGCGCCATAGGCCAGAGTGACCTGCCCGGTGAAGGTTGCGCCACCCAGGCTCGCCTTGCCGTCCAGTGCGGACTGGAGGCCGCTGACGTTTGCGATGGTGTGCGTGTGACCGGCGTCGGCCTTTCCTGCCGGGTTGAAGTTCGCCGAGGTCCAGACGGTGCCGCCAGCGTTGAGGGACGCGACGCCACCCGTGCCATCGCCGAATCGGAACTCCAGCGAGTTCGCAGCTGGCGGCACGTACACATAGCGATCCAGCGACCCCAGGTACATGACGCCGGACGTGGCCTCGCCGCCAAATCCCTGCACACGAATCTGCCCGGAGGCGAACGTCTTGACGCCACCGATGGACTGATCGTCGGTCACGTTGACGACGTTGGCGATCTCGGCGGCGGTATGCGTGTGGCCGATTGCCGACTTCCCGTCGAGCGCCGCTTGCAGCCCGGTTACGTTTGCGATGGTGTGCGAGTGGGACGCCGCCGCTTTGCCGTCGAGCGCGGACTGGAGGCCGGTCACGTTGGCGATGGTGTGCGTGTGCGTCGCCGCCGCCTTGCCGTCGAGCGCCGTCTGCGTCGCGGTGCTGATCGGCTTGTCGAGGTCGGCGGTATTGTCCACCTTGTCGAGGCCGACCTGCGCCTTGGTGTGCGTGTGGGTGCTCGGCGGGTAGGTCGTCGGCTTCCCGGTGACGTGGGTGTTGAAGTCCACGTCGTCGCGGGTCGCCAGCGCGCCCAGGCCGCCGATGTCGCCAGCCACGAGGGTCACGTCGCCCTGCTTACCGGCGACGCTGGTGACCTGATCGGTGTTGTCGATCTTCTCCCAGGTAGCGCCGTAGAGCGCCTGGTCGCCGACTCGCCAGTGGATGTCGCCCACAGTGCCTTCGCCGACCACCTTGTAGAAGTGACCCTTCACCGGGTTGGCCGGGAACGCACCAGTGCCGGCATCCCACGATCCCATGTAGACCAGCGAGCCAGTGACGGCAGCCTGCGCCTGGGCGGCCCAATGCTTCGCCGAGAACTCGCCCGGCGAGACCTCGGTGCCCTGCGGCGCGTTCGCGTACAGGCCAGCCTTGTCGCGGGCAGCCTCGGCAGCGGCCTTGGCCGACGATGCGGTCTGCGCCGAGATCGAGGCGGCAGACGCCGAGCCGGACGCAGCGGAGGCATGACCGGCTGCGGTGGTCGCCGAGCCAGCAGCCTCGCCAGCCTTGGTCGCCGCGGCGGACGCCTGGGCTTCCGCCCGGTTGGCCTGGGTGGTCGCCTGAGTGACCGAGGTCGCTGCGGCGGTCGCGCTGTCGGCGGCTGCGGCAGCCGATGCTGCGGCAGCGGTGGCGTCAGCTTCCGCGCGGTCGGCCGCGTCGGTCGCATAGCCCAGGATGGTCTGCGCCTGATCCCGTGACGTGGCGGCAGCAGTCGCCGCTGCTTGCGCGTCGGAACGCGCCTGACCCGCTGCGGTGGCCGACGTGCCCGCCTGGCTTGCGGAGCCAGCCGAAGCCAGCGCCGAGGTGGCCGAGGCCGTCGCCGAAGCGGCGGCGTCCACTGCGGAGCTTGCCGCCTCGGTCGCGCTGTCGGAAGCCTCGGCCGCCTTGGCAGCAGCGAAGGTCGCCGCGTCGGCGGTGGCCTGCACGTCGTCGTCGATGCTCGCGGCGGATTCCGCAGCGCGCACGGCGGATGCTTCGGCAGCGTCGGCGAAGCCAGAGGCGTCATCTGCGGACGCCTGCGCGGCGTTCGCCATGCCGGTTGCCACGGACACCAGGTCGCGCACCTGCACGACCGAGCCGGTCAGCTCGTCGGTCAGCCCGGCCACGTCCTTCTGGAGCTGCGGGAACGAGAGGAGGGTGTGGTTGTTGCCCAGGCCGTCCGTCACGACGACGGTGCCTTCCTCCTGAGTCAGCAGCGCGATCATCTGATTCTCGCGCCGGTTCCAGCGGTCTACCAGCGTCGAGAGGCGCGAGGCCAGCTCGGCGTTGGAGACGTAGCCGGGGGTAGTGCTCATGCGGTGCTTGGGTTCTCTCTGAGGGTTATCGGATGCCGAAGGCGAAGCCGCCAATCGACGTGATGAGGTAGTTCGGGTAGGCCGGGGCGTCGTAGCCGTGGACCTGCGGAGGCGGGCTGGATGCGCGGCACCGCACGCGGAATGCGCGGGCACCGCCTGTCCATGCGCCGGACGCCGAGAGCGTCACCGACTGCTCGTAGGTGTAGAAGTTGGACGCGGTGAAGGTGTTGCCGTCGCCGCCCATCTGCTGAATCAACGCGCGGTACATCGGCGGCTCGTGCGAGGCGATGACGACCCACACAGAGTCGCGCAGCTCCTCCAAGATGACGTGCAGCCCGTAGACGCGCGTGTTCGCGGTGACGGTCACCGACACGGAGGGCGTATGACCCTCGCCAGCCAGCACCGGAGCGCCGAGCCAGAACTCGTGGATCGCCACCCAATCGCCGAGCGGGATGAAGTTGTTGCCCGCCTGGTAGCAGAGGCTCGTTGCCCCGGTCCACCACACGCCGGTCGCCGACTGGAACTGCCCAACGATGTTGGGAGCATTGACGCGGCCTCGGAAGAACGCGCCGCCGTTGCGGTCCACGTAGAACACCGCGTTGTTGGCGTTCTTCGCGCCGGAGCCGACCCACAGGGGCCAGTCGCCGAGGTTGGAGATTTCCACGCGGAACTCGGCAGCGTTGACGATGTTGCCGTTGCCGTCGAGGGTGTGGGTCTTGAACGTGCCGCCGTTGATCGTGCCTGCGTTTGCCGTGAGCGCGGCCAGGGAGTTCACCCTGATCTTGTCCGCAGTGATCGTCCCGTCCACCACCAGCGCACCCTGGATGCCCACGGTGGACTGGCCGCCGACAGTGCCGATCACGAACGGATACTTGATGCTCGCCAAGGTGCCGCCCGAGGTGTACTGCGGGTGGACGAAGGCGAAGCGATCCGCGGTGACGATGAAGTCGCTGCCGGTCTGCGGGTTGGCGGAGAGGGCGATACCGGCGACCACGGGGACGCCGTTGATGGTGCCCGCGTTGATCTTGACCGAGTAGTTGGCCTGCCACTGACCGTACATGCCGGAGTGCTGCCCGGCGACCACGTTGAACTCCTGCCGGATGGTGGCGAAGTCGCCGTCCTTGAACGCCTGGACCTGCGTGGCCGCGATGGCCTGTGCCTGCTCGGCGGTGATCTTGGTGGTGTTGAGCTGCTGCACCAGCGCGCCGGTCGGAGAGGTGACATCCAGGTCGGCCTTGCGCCAGCCGGTGCCATCCCAAATCTGCGTCAGGTACGCGCCGGTCTGCACGGTCTTGACCCAAAAGGTCGGAACCTTGAAGCCGCCAGCGGGCGGGGAGGGCTGCGCGTCCGAGAAGATCGTCGGCGCGGTGCTGGTCTCCAGCGTGGATACCTGGGAAGCCAGGGCTTCGCGCGCGGACGCTTCGGTGTCGATGCGCTGCTCGAAGGCGGCCGAAACCGCCGACACCTGGCCGTCGATCTCATTGGCAATCCCCTGCGGCACGTTCGCGCCGTAGCTGGCCGCCATCTGCTGTCGGAATGCCGTGTTGGCACCCTCGGCGTCCGTCAGGGCTTCGGTGGTCTCGGCCAGGCCAGCGATGTTCTCGCCGTGGCGGACTACTGCCGTCTCAACGTCGGACACGCGGGCCTTGGTTGCGTCAACCTCGGCCATGACCGCGGTGCGGACCTGCGCCGCGCTGTCCTCGATCTCTGCGCCGAGGCGCTGCTCGGTGGCCGCACGCGCCGCTTCGGTGGTGCTCTCCACCTCGTCGATGCGCTGGTTGAGCGCTGCGGAGATCGTCTTGCCGTTCTCGACCACCTGGCCTTGCAGCTCGGTGATCGCCTCGACGCGCGCGGAGCGCTCGTCAGCGATGGCGCGATTGACCTCCAGGAATCGTGCCTGGCTACTTTGCTCGCCGTAGTCCACCCGCGCGAACAGGTCGATGATCTGCTGCGCGATGACCTTGTTGCCTTCGGTCAGCAGTCCGATCTCGTGGGTGGCCGTGCTGATCTTGTCGCCATAGTCGCGCTGCACGTCGAAGAACTCGTGCGAGCGCATGATTTCCTCCAGGATCGCCTCGGCGTTCACGTCGATAAGGTCGATGCGGGTCAGCAGGTCTTGCAGTGCTGGCGAGCGGAGGAGCTGCTCGATGATTGCGTTGAGGTCCGGGTCGCCACCGGGGTTACCGGGGCCGCCACCGGGGAGGCCGCTGCCACCACCGAACTCGGCGAGTTCCTGGTGTGCGTACAGCAGTTGGCGGAACGACTTGGACAAGTCGCGCGCCGGGAGGTTTGCGCCTTCCTTGTAGTTGACCAGGAGGGCGTCAATCGGCGTGAATCGCCGGATGGTCACAGTGTAGGGTGCGTCGAGCACGCCATCCTGCGACGGAATCTCGATGGTGCTGGCGTCCACCCACGACACGGAGACAGCGCGGGCCGCGTCCGGTTCACCGACGAACGCCCGGATGTGTTCGCGGGCGATGTACGGGAACGGCACGGTGAACCGCGTAGGGCCTCCCTCGTAGGTGTAGAGCACGAAGGAAAGGCCGCGCGATAGTTCGATCATGCGTCCTCAAAAAGGTGGAGGCCCCGAAGGGCCTCCTGGTTACGGTCGATCAGTCCCGTCCTTGCGGTCAGGGAACTGCTGTAGGGCTTGATCCGCGATGTTGCGGACGCCCGTCATGTTGTTGAACCACCAAATCTTCCAGAAGTCGCGCATCTGCTTCTCGGTGATCTCCTCATCGTCGCGGATGGCCGAACCGATCATCCGCGTGCTGCCGTAGACCTTGTTGAACAGGTCGATGGACGGGATGCCCATCACGCCGTTCTCCAGGCCGGTCGAGCGGTTGTTGGCGAACACCGGGTCGTTACCCAAGGCGTCCGCCCACACGGCGTCGGTGACCGCGGGGATCACGTTCGACCAGCTCGATTGCGCGACAGCGTTCTTGTAGAAGTTCTCCTGCGTCAGCTGCTTCTTCCGCTGTTCGGGGTTGCCCGCAGTGTTGATGTACGTGCGAGCCGCCCAGCCCATGCCTGCTGCCGAAGTGGACAGCACGACCATCGCGTAGGTGCGCCAGTCGTCGTAGTGGTGGACGGAGTTCAGGAAGTGGCGGGTGTAGCTGTTGACCATGAAGCTGCGGAACTGCGTGACGATGCGGCCGGTGGTGGAGTGCATCAGCTCGATGCTGTCCGAGGCGTCACCTTCGAGAACCTGGTGTCGCGTCACGCGGAACAGGAAGGCCGCCATGCGCTCGCGCGTCTGGAACGGCAGCTTGTCCGGGTCGATCTGCTCGATCTGCCGCTTGCCTTTGAGGTAGCCGAACACGTCGGCCTGGGCCTTCTCGTCGAGGCCCCAGGTGCGCAGGCGGGCCACTTCGGCGTCCGACAGCTTCTTGGCGTTCGCCATGTCCAGCAGCCGCAGCAGCGTGGCGCGACCGGCGATGCGTTGGAGCATCGTGTTGATCGGGGCCATGCCGGATGCGACCGAGGTGACGTGCGTCGCCATGTTCATCGCGTTGTCGATCTTCTCGCCGTGCTTGACGTTGAACGTCTGCGGCACTAGCGCATCCTCGTCCAGGCGCAGGAACGGCGGGTTGCGCAGCCAGTCGGTGCCGGGTGCGAACAGCCGCTCCATGACGCGCGCCTCCTGCGAGGACAGCTTGCCGTCAGCGCCGCGCACCAGGAAGTCGCGGGCGGCACCCACGGAGTTCCAGAAGTTGCGGAGACCGGCATGCGCGATGGTCGGGCCAAGCTCGGCGAACAGCGAGAAGCCGACCTGGTTCATCACGCGGGCGAAGTTCCAGTTGCGCAGGAACCGCGCGTAGCGTGCGCCTCGGCTGGCGGGATCGAGTTCGGTGCTGCGGCCGAAGGTGGACTTGAGGCCGATGTCGATCAGGCGCTCGATGTCCTTCACGTCGTCGCCGGACTTGCGGGCGTCGCTCTTGAGCTTCGACACGAAGCGGTCGAGCTGTGCGCGGTTCTTGATGCCAGCCTTCGACGACAGCGCCGACCAGCCGGTGATCTCGCGCATGTAGCGGGTCATCACCGAGTCCACGTCGTTGTCGAACAGGTCGGCCATCGAGACCTGCACGTCCTCGCCAGCCTCGTTGCGGATGGTGGTGGAGTAGGTCTCGTCGAGGTCGATGCGCTTCTTCGCGCGGTCGAGCTTGCCCGACTCGTAGGTCTTGCGCTCCAGCTTGGACAGTAGCTCTTGCGACCGCACGGGCGAGACGCCCGCCTCGGTCAGCATGTTGCCGATCTCCTCGACCGAATCGCTGTCCAGCGGGCGGACCAGCAGGTCCATCCCGTCGCCCTCGAAGTTCGCTTGGGCGCGCTTGAGGTAGGAGCGTGCAACCGCCCCGAGCAGCTCGTCGTCGATCTCGTCGCCTTCGTCGGTGGTGGCCTCCCAGGCGCGACGCATGGCGGGCTTGATGAGCTGCTCGATCACGTCGTCCTGGTGAAGCTGCATCTCGCCGAACAGGCGCTTGAAGCCCTTGCCACTCCAGTAGCGCGGCAGGTAGCTGCCGTTCTGCGCCACGTTGGCGAAGCCGTCGAGGTTGCTGTCCTGCGCCAGCTTGAGCGCATCGCGCATCGCCTTGGCGACGCTGCCGGCCGCCTTGGCGGCTTCCGGTGATACGTCAGGCGCACCGCGCACGGCACGGCCGACCTCCTCGTTGAACTTTGCGCGCTCGGAGAAGTTCCACCAATGGGTGCCTGTCCGTTGCTTGTAGGCGTCCCATGCGGCGTTCACTCCGCTCCGCCATTCCGTCTCCATGACGGCCAGGTGGCGCTTGGCGAACTCGCTGGTGGACTCCTGGACCGCGACGGAGCGATCGGTGTAGCCGACGCCATCGCGGAACAGCAGGCGGCCCGCCTCGCGCACCAGCGGCGACTTGGCGCTACCCATGCGGGCAGCAAGGTCGCGGCGGACGGTGGCGAAGTGGGGCGTGATGTGCGCGTTGACCAGCGCCTTGTCGGTGAACTCCTGCTCGAATGCGCTCTCGTTGCGCAGCGGGAGGACGCCTGGCGTGAGGTCGTTGGCGGCGGTGCCTGCCACGCGGGCGGCGGACAGCGAGTCGTCACCGGCCAGCCGCTTCACCACGTCAGGCTTCACCTCGCCGTCGAACAGGGCACCCCGGCGAGCGCCGAGGGCACCACCGAACGCGAACGACAGGGCGGCGCTCTGCACGCCATCCGCGAGCGTCTGCTCGGGGTCGTAGGTGGAGGTTGCGGCCGACATCAGCGCGGAGGTGCCCGCAGCCTGTAGACCGGAACGCACCGCGTTGGCGAGGCGTCCGGCCTTGGCTGCGTACCCCAGGCCGCCCGTGGCGAGATCGAGGCCGGTTGCCACCGGGTCGGTGAAGCCGAGGGCGATCTGTCCGCCCAGGCCGAACTGCGCCAGGTCGTCGTCCGCCATCTGATTCATAAAGGCCACGGATTCCAGATAGGAGAGGTGCTCGTCGGACGTGGCCCGGCCGAACAGCTCCCACTGCTCCGGGCGCAGGCCCATCGACTCCCAGCGCTTGCGCGCGTCTGCGGGAATGCGATAGCCCTGCTGCGGCTCGTAGCCCAGCTCGGTGATGAAGCGGTCGATGAAGCCGATGCCGCCCTTTGCCTGGGCAGCGCCCCATCCGTCCCATACGGTCGTCTGATCCTTCCGGCGCTCCGCGGCCTCTCGCTGCTCCTTGCGCTCGCGCACGGCTTGCACGATGGGCTGCTGGGTTGCCGGCTTGACGATGTTCTCGTCTGCGCCGGGTAGGGATTCAAACATGCGGTCTTACTTCCTCGTCAGGTACTCCAGGAAGTCCTCGGGGACTGCCGGGGTGGTGGTGGTTTGCTTGGTGCCCGCGTTGGGAACCAGCGGCTTGGTGAGGTCGAACTTGGGCAGCTCGAAGGCGGGAGCCTCGGCGGCGCTGGCGTCGCGCTTGGCGATGGCCGCAGGGACTTCCGTGGTCGCCGACTGCGAGCGCAGGTCGCGGATGTTCCGGGACTGGTCCGCCCAGGTGGTGCGCTGCTCGACCCGACGACGCGCCTGGGATTCCGCAAGGTCTCCCTTCCAGCGCTGGTGCTGTGCCGCGATGGCACGCGGGTCGAAACCGATGGCGCGGCCGGTGTCCGGGTCAGGGATCAGCCAGTTGTCGGGGCCGACGATCTGCCACTGCCCCGGATTGCGGGGATTGGGCAGGGCCGACAGCTCATCCGGGTCGCGGCCGAGCTTGCGCGCGACCGTCTGGATCAGCTCGTCTACCGCTGGCTCGGCACCCTGCGGCATGCCGATGTTTGGCACGCGGCGGCCGTTGACGGTCGTGCGCTGGGCGTCGATCTGACCGACCGCTGCACGGATGGCAGCTTCGCCGGACACTCCGCCACGCGAGGCGATGCGCTCGGCTTCCTGGCGGATGCGGTGCAGCTCACGCGGGTCACGCGGCTTGCCGTCGATCTCCAGGTAGTCCTTGATGCCGGACTTCCAGGTGTCGTTGATGACCGAGCGGGCCTCCTCGACTTCCCGCTTCGGTTGCGTCAGGACGCGAGCGGCCTCCTGGTGAGACTGACCGCTGCGCCGGGTGTCGTAGAGGTACTGGTCCAGCATTGCGGCAGCCTCGCCGCCAGCGACCGTATCGGCGTACTTGGGCGAGACCTTGCGGAGCTGTTCGTACAGCGTCGCGGCGTTCTGGAAGTTCTCCTGGAACGCCGGGTCAGCGCGCTTGAGGATGCGTTCGAGCTGGGGGATGACGATGCCCTGCCGTGCCCACTTCTGGAGCACCTGGCCGCGTGCGGCCTGCGGGGTTTCCTCCCACTCCTTACCGGCCTGCTTCTTGAGGTCGGCGTCGCTGATCTCGTAGGGATTGCCCCCGGCTACCAGCTTGCGGATGCGCTCCTCTCGGGCGCGCTCCTTCGCTTCCTGCTCCCAGCGGCGAAGCGTCTGCTCCTGCTGGTTGTTCCAGTATCGCTTGAAGGACTGGAGGTCGCCACCGCTCAGGCCGAATTTACTGGCCCAGGTGTCGATGGTCTTGTGGGTGAGCTGGCCGCGATCCGCGAGGCCCTGGAGCGTCCACTCTGCCTCGGCCATCGCCTGCTTGCGTGCCTCGTCCTCGCGGTGTGCGATCACGCGGGCACCAGCGGCAGCCGCCGCGCGCAGCTCGTCGCCGTGCTCGGTGTTCATCAAGCCGGGCTGGCCGTCGCCGCGGTCCTGCTCCAGGAACGCCAGGATCGACTGAGGATCGCGGTTGCCTGCGGCCAGCTCCTCCTTGGCGGCCTCGACGTAGAGTTCGTCCACGTCGCGCTTGTTGAGATAGGCGTACTCCTCCTGGTCCAGCATCGCGTACAGGCCGTTCATGCCCTCGGAAGTGAGGAACGTGCCGCCCTTGATGCCGTCGCGGATGATCGCGGTCAGCGACTCCTTCTGCCGGACCAGCATTTCCCGCATCGAGTCGGCCTGCCACTGCTGGCGGACCTGCTGCGCGGCGCGCATGGCGACCGGCATCAGGGCCTTGCGGACCTGCGGGTCTTGGAACTCGGGGTTCTGCGTCAGCGCAGCCATCCGCTCCTTGATGAGCGGCTCGATGTCGGTGCCGGGTTCGGCCTTGGCGATCTCTTTGGCCGCTTCGATCTGCCAGTCGCGGACGCGGATGATGCCGTCTGCCTTGAGGTAGCCGCGACGCCATGACTCCGACTGCTGGGCAACGAAGTCCTCGGCCTGCCGGGGCGTACCCTCGGCGTCCTCCTGCATACGTTGGGTCGCCGCGGCGCTGTACTGCTCGCGGCTGTTTGAGATCATCTGCGAGTTGACGGAATCCGAGACGCGCGTCAGCACCGCAGCGGCGGTGCGAGAGAGGACACCGGCACCAGCGGAGGACGCTTGGTCAGCCTGCACCGCCAGAACGGGGCGCTCGGCGAGACGCTGCGGCACCTGCGCGCGGCGGATGATCTCTTGGGGTTTCGTGCGAGCCACGGGTTACTCGTCTCCGGGAATGGAATAGCGCTTGTAGGTTTGGATGTTGCTGTAGGCATTCGCGCCTGACTGCATCACGCCGCCCAGCGCCTCGGCATTGCCGGTGCGGATACGAGCGCGTGCTTCGGAGCCGCTTTCGACGACTCCGTTCCTGCGGTTCTTCTCGATGAGGGCCACGTCACGGCCAGCCTGGGCCATGATGTCGTTCGCCAGCAGCTCGACCGAGTTGCCGGACACTGCCGCTTCTGCTGCGGAGGCGCGCATCGCGGATCGCAGTGCGCGGGCCTCCTCCATGCGCTGTTGGGTGCGCTCGGCGGCCTGGTCGTTGATCTGCTCCTGCTGACGCTCCGCGGCTTCCTCGATGGCCTTGTTGTTCTGATCCTGGCCGTACATGGTCGCCATCGCGCTGACTGCGGCGATACCGACCTGGACTGCTACGGGGTTGCACATGGGGTCTTGGTTACTCGGACGAAGGGTGTCTTGGCGAAGCCGTAGGCGGACTCGACGCCGCTCTCGCGGAAGCCAAGCCAGCCGAGCCATCGCCGCGTGGTGACGGCGTGGACATCGACGAAGTTGAAGATGGTGCCGAAGGTGGCCGACCACTCGTCGCTGATCCGCCGAGCTTCTCGGAGGAACGTGCGGCAGAACGTGGGAGCCACCAGGGCGTCGGTGCCCAGCAGCCAAACCGAGGCGATACCCTCGGCGTGCTGGCTGAAGCCGAAGATGCACACGGGGGAACCGTCGTGCATCGCGGCGAAACTGCGGTCGCTCGCGGTCACTGCAAATGCGAGCGCCTGGAGCGGGGTGTGACCATGCGAAGCCGCCACCTCCAGGATGTCCTCCTGCCGCATGTTCTCGGCGACGTGGAGGATGTCGCTGGCGGTGGGGCTTCGATAGGTCAGGGTCATACTCGGCTGCGGGAGACGAACATGCCGCGCCACTGTGCTGACTGGAACCAGCACTGGAACGGCAGGCGGTTGACGAGGTGCATGCGGACGCTGTTGGCGTCGCCCAGCACGGGGAACCGGCGAGAGCCGGAGTGGAACGTCGGGGCGCTGGTGCGGAACACCGAGTCGTTGAGGACGCGCGCGGTGTACGCACCGGAGTGCGACGCCACGTAGGTCTCGACGCGGCCATTGCCGTGCTGCTCGACCTCCAGCTCGAAGTACGCGCCATCCTTGTAGGCGACCTCGATGTCACGCACCTGCGTGCGGCCCACCAGCACGGCCTGGTTCTGCCCACCGCGAACGATGGGCTTGGTCAGGGTGAGGCGGTGCTCGTAGTCCATGCCGACGACCACGCGGCCCTCGGTGTGGTTACCGGGGAGCGCAAGGCGGGTGCGGGCGTTGTCCCAGCGCGCCTTGGTGATGTCCAGGTACGCGCCGGGGTCTTGCCAGTCGTCCGTCTTGAGGACGGTGACCGTCATGCCATCGGGCACGATGTAGGGCAGGTCGATCCAGGTCTCGTTGCCGAACTGCTGATAGGTGGGCTGCACCACCAGCATGCGGTCGAGCAGGAAGTTGTAGTCGCCCGTGGCATCCGTGTCGTGCTGGTTGAGCACCATGCGGAACTTGAGCAGCTCGCAGCCGCCGCCTGGGGCTTCCGCGACGGCGTACAGCACGTCGTTGATGGCGTGCATGTGGACGATGCGACCGACGCCGGAGATTGACCAGCGCGTCCATGCGGACTGCTGCTTCTCGTCGCCGATCCAGCGGACGAAGTAGACGTAGAGCTGCGCGTCGGTCGGCTCGTCAGGAGCGAAGAACACGCAGTCGGCACCACTTGCGCTCGCCATCGCTCGCATGCGGCCCGGCATCAGCTTGGGCACATGCGCCGTCACGTCGGCGGCGTCGCCGGTCACCGACAGGTCGTCGATGAAGTATTCGCGCACGCTGGCGTATGCGCCGCTGTCCTCGGTGAAGTACAGCGACTCGCCCATCAGCTTCGGCCGGATGTACGGCGAGCTGCTGTAGCTGTTGACCGGATCGCTCTTGACGTTCTTGGCGGCCAGGTACGGCTCGGCGGTCAGGAGGAACTGGCCGCCCGCAGCGGCAAGGAACAGGGCCGACTGGAACGGGACTGCGTGGTAGAGCGTGGTGACGCCGTTAGACCCGCTGACGCTCACGTCGATGGGGTCGGCGTCGAGCACCTGGGTCACCGAAGTGCGCCAGAGGTTGAACGGATCGGAGACCTCGGACATCAGCACGTTCTCCCCGGCCAGGAAGCCTAGGCGGTCCCGGTGCTTGAACACCTCGCGGATGCGCTGGCCGTCGATGGACGGGAACGGGTTGCTTTGCTCGTCACCCGCGAGGCGCGCGGTCCACTCCGGTCCACCGAAGGAGAACCAAAAGCCGTCCGCATGCACTGGATCGGGGATGCGCTTGAGGATGTGCGGCATCGTCTTGGCATCGAAGCGGTGCTTGATGCCCGGCCGGGCGACCTCCAGGTAGACCGAGGAGGACTGCTTCTGGACGTAGTAGTCGTCGAATTGCGATTCGGACGAGCCGATGATGTTGTAGATCGCGCCGGTCGGCACAACGGCCGAGCCTTTGTCGCCGGGCTTCGGCAGGTCGGACATCGTTTGCGCCGATCCGTACAGCGAACCGGGCGACAGCTCATCGCTCTGCTTCACGTCTACCAGCCGGTTGACGATGAAGGTGGTGTCGGAGAACGTCGCCAGCGCGAAGCACGACCACGCACGCTGTCCCTGGGTGTCCAGGTAGTTGAGCGCGTCGCCCGTGGCGTTGACGGTGTATTCCTTGCCGGTCTCGTGGTCGAACACGCGGATGCTGCGGTGACCCACGGCGACGATGTAGCGCTCGTTCTCATCGCGGACGATGGAGTGGAAGGCACAGTCGTGATCGAGGGTGACGCCAAGGCCAGCAACGAACTCGGCGGGCGGGCGCTTGCCAGCGCCCATTGCGGCATGCAGCCAGGCGTTGATCGCCTTGGTGAGCTGGTTCGGCGAGCGGACGGTATCGTCCTGCTGCGACTCGCCTCCCAGGAACGAGGGATAGTCCCCCGTGATTAGCGGCATCAGCGGTCCCAAATATCAGACACGTCCGTCGAGCCACTGAGGAAGTTGTGGCCGCGGGCGTAGGTGAAGTCGGCGTGCTCCTGCGCGAAGATGAGGTATGCCTCCTCCTCGTGCTTCTCGGTGAACACGTAGAGCTGGTCGCTACCCAGCACGCTCGTCTGGAACAGACGCGCAGCGCGCACGGCGATGTAGCGGCGGGCCGACTCGGGCAGCTCCTCGTAGGCGAGGAACCAGGTCACGAAGTCGGCGGTGGGGGCCGACGAGAACGTGTCGGCGAGGGTGAGCGGGTTGATGAGGCGCGTGCCTCGGATCACCAGCGGCTCGCTTCCGCGTGCGGGGACGAGCTTGAGGATCGACTGCGGCGGCAGCACCTTGCCTTCCGCGTTGAGCGTGAAGGTGAACGACTCGCTGGTGTTGAACCACCAGCCAGCGGTTTGGACCTCGCGGCTCACCGCGCGGAGGGTGTCGCGCGCCTGCGAGGCGTACAGGTTGCCGAGCGCTTCGAGGTCGCTGATCGGCGCTTCGCCGATAGCACCGAGCAGCACATTGACGGCTTCGAGTTCCGTGGTCGGAGTGAGTTCGAGGTTCATGGATTCGGGGCAAAAAAACGGGGGACACCCATGTGGATGTCCCCCGTAGATGGAGAGAGATTGAAGCGCCGCGGGATTTGCCCAACGGCGCGGTATTGCTTACGGGGCCTTCGACAGCTCGATGGCACCGCGCGGAGCCAGGATGCCGTGACCCAGCGCGTACTTCGCCAGCATCAGGGTGCCCTGCTTCTCGCCCTGGTACACGTCCTCCAGGGACAGGTCCAGCAGCTTGAGGGTGCCGACCGCCGAGCGGTGGAAGATCACGCCCACGGTGTCCGCGAAGTTGCCGCGGTACTTGGCCGGGATCGAGGCCAGGGCCGACTCATCGACACGCGGCATCGCGTTGATCTTCACCAGCGGGATGCGGGCGACCGAGGAAATGATCGCCTGGCCGTAGGAGCCGTTCGATTCCGCGTTGATGTCGCGGTCGATCAAGTCCTTGTTCTCGGTCAGCAGATACCACTGAGCCGGGGCCAGTGCGCCAGTGAACTCCTGCGGGTTGTCCGGCAGCAGCTTCTCGTCGAACAGCATGCGGGCGTTGCGGAACGCATCGGCCAGCACGGTCGGATCGGAGGCCATCGTGGCGGCCTTGATGATGGCACCACCCGGCTGGCCTTCGACCTTGCCTTCGGTGGTACGAGCGGCCAGGATCGCGCAGCGCAGCTCGTTCTGCATGCGCTTGAGCGCCAGCTCCGCACCCTGCTGACGGGTGTACTCGGAACGCACGTCGTAGTGGTTCATCGCCTCGTCGATGTTGGCGATGAAGGCGTGCGAGATCAGCATCGGATCGAGGGTGATGATGGTCTCGTTGTGCTCGACCACCAGGCCCTTGATCTCGGTGCCCGGCACATGGTACTCGGAGCCGATGGTGCCGACGTTCGGGAACGAGGCGGACTTGCCGCTCTCGATGTTGCGCACCGACACGCGGCCGTCCAGCTTGTAGTTCTCGACGAAGCTGGTGATGGTTTCAGCAGTGTAGTTCTGCTTGAACAGCGCCCAGGCGTCGCCGTTGGCCTGGGCTTGACCCAGGCGGGAGGGGATTGCGTCCGACATTTAGTCCTTGCTTGAGGTTGAGTGGATTACTTGAACAGCGGCGACACGGCCAGGCGGGCGGAGACTTCCGCGCGGTAAGCCGGATCACGGTGGTAGCGCACATCGCGCATCGCTTCGACGACCTGCGCCTGCGACTGGAACGGCTTGGGGCCTGCATCGGCGTTCGATGCGGTCTTGCCATTCAGAAGGCGGCCGTTGCCGCCACGGAGGGCGACGAGGCCCTGGACTGCCAGCGCTGCGCGGCCGGCGTCGCCGGACTGCACCGCTTCGTTGAACGCCCGCTTCTGCTCGGCGCTCAGGTTGGTCTTAGCCCACTGGACCAGGCCGTCGTAACCGGCCTTGCCACCTGCGGGCGAGTAGACGGCGTTCTCGTAGGTCTGCACGCGAGCGCGCAGGCCATCGACGTACACGTCCACCAGCTCCTTCGGATAGCCCGCGTCCTGGAGCTTCTTGTAGCTCTCCTCGGACAGCGAGCCGTTCGAGTTGAACTCGGTGGCGAAGTCGTCCAGGTTCAGGCCAGCCCGCGCCAAGGCGTCACGCGCGTCATCCGCGGTGGCGTCGTCGATGGTCGCGGGGCCGCCCTTGCCACCCTTGTCGTCGGCTGGCGTGCTCAGTTGTGCGTAGGCGGCTTCCAGCTCCTCCACGGTCTTGTACTTGCCGCCGAACAGGCGCTCGCCATCGGTGCCACCCTGCGCGCCCGGTGCGGGCTGCTGGGTGTCCTGGGAGTTCTGCGGCGGCTGCTGACCTGGGGTCGGCTGGCCGTTGATGCCGTCAAGGCTGACGGTCACTTCGGACTTGCCCGGCTGCGACATTACTTGTCCTCGGGCTTGTAGTTGACGATGACCAGGCCGTTCGTCTTGCGGGTGATCTCGGCCTTGCCCTTACGCTCGACGCTCGGAGCCTTCGGGGCTTCCTTGGTCGGCTTGGCGGGCTTCTCGGTGGTTTCGTTCGACATTGCGTCCTTCTCGGGGTTACGGGGTTTGGGTCATCGCTGAGGCGATATTCGGAGCGGCACGGACCATCGCCTCCTGCGCCGAGGCGTCCTGCTGCTCGGCAGCAAGCTCGTCGTCGGAGCGGATCAGGCCCTTGGTGGAAATGTCGGAAGCGGCGGCCAGTCGGGAGATCGCCTCGCCACTGTTGAGGCGGCGCGCCTTCTCCTCTGCGCCGACAAGCGCATCCACTGCCTGACCGAACTCGATCAGCTTGTTCAGGTCGTGGCCGCGGCCGAGGGCGGCGATGCCAACGGTGATGCGCGGCTTGATGAGTTCCTGCGGCAGCTCGGGCAGGCGACCCTGCTTCTGGAGCTTGTGCAGGCGGCGGCGGATCAGCGGCAGCAAGAGCTGCTCGCCCGACATCGCCATGAAGCCGCTGAGGGCGTCGTCGAGTTCCTGGGTGAGCACCCGGATTTCGTAGGCGGTCACGCGCTCGCCGGGGCGCTGCACGGCGGACTTCACGCCGAAGATCAGCTCCAGCGAGTTCGCCAGCCCTTCGGCCTCCTGACGCACGAAGTTCAGGTCGTAGGCTTTCTGGAGCTGGAGCGTGGTCACGTCGCTGGCTTCGCCACGCAGCACCGCGCCGGACTCGGCCTCGGTGAGCTGGCGCTCGCGGATCGTCGAGGTCGGCTTGAGGAACATGATGATCTTCGCCAGCGCGGCGGCACCCTTACGGATCGCCTTGCGCAGCGCCTCCAGCGACTCGAACGCGCCCACGTAGTCGTAGACCAAGCCCTCGCCGTAGTCGTCCACGAGGGACGGCGGCGCGCACAGGGGAATCCACGGGCAGGCGTCGATGGGGTAGGTGCCCACGGTCTCGGGGACTTCGACGCCCTCGACCTCCTGGACCACTTCCCACTCCTTGCCATCTTCCGAGCGACGCACCCAGGTGTAGAGGTTCACGTCGTCGTTCTTGGTCTTTTCGTCGCGTTCCTGGGCGAGCTTCTGCATCACCGCCGCGCGGATCGAGTCCGGCAGCATGGCCGGGGCGATCTTGTCGAGCGTGATGATCTCCAGCACGTTGCCCAGGCCGTCGCGGTCGGTCACGTAGGAGGTCAGCGGATACAGCTTAGGCTTGCCCTCGTCGGGGTCGTAGAGCAGGAAATTGCCGAGGACGATGGCGTGCTTGGCCGCCTCGCTGAGGACCGGGCGGACGCCGCTGGTCTCCAGGTCGTTGACGATGACCCGCTCCACGTCCACCAGCGCGGCCTCCAGTTCGGAGGTCTCCACGCCAGCCTGCTCGGCGATGTTCTCGGCGACTGCCTGGTCAGGCGCGAGCTTGAACACCGAGGCGTTCGGCGGGAGCCAGGCCAGCACGATCTTCGAGGCCAGGGCGTTGACGCACTTCGGGCCGGTGTCGATGTAGGCGGAACCGGGGGTACGCGATTTCGCGCCCTCGTCCACCCACAGGCGGGGCAGGGTAACCTTGGCGCAGCGCTTGGCGCGCGTCTCGGCTTCTTTGCGGTTGGACTTGAGATCGCCGTAGCGCTTCGCGGCCGTCTGCTTCTCGGCCGAGGTCTGCTTGGCGTCAGCCATTCGGAATGGTCAGTCCTTGGTACTGCGTTGCGTTGTTCAGGTCCAGTCGGACCTTGGACTTACGCCGCTGATCGGCCGCGTGGCCGGTCGGCTGGGTGTCCTGGCGGGTCAGCAGGATCGGGTCTTTCTCCTGCTGGTCCGGCATGTTGGGCTTGCTGCACATGATTAGCGGGCGCGGTGCTCCATCTGCTCGACCTTCCGCAGCGCCTTTAGCCGGAGGATCAGGCGGCGCTCGCCCTGCCGGAGCAGGAACTCCTCCTTCGGCTTGGCGGGGTCGTAGATCACTTCGGGGTGCAGTTCGTCCAGGAGGTCGATCAGGTCGTAGGAGTGCAGAGGGATTTGCATAGAACTCCTGGGTTATGAATAGGTGGGGAAACTGTCGTTTCCCCCGATGATGACCACTAAACCCTTAGAGTCGGGCCAGCGATTCCGCGACCATCCGCAGGCGGTGGATCGGGCCGTTGTTGTCGATCACGGTGTCGATCAGGTCGCCGTGGACGCCTGCCTCGGAGGCATGCGCCGAGACCGGGGCCGCGCTGTCGCGGAGCACCTGGACCACCTGGCCGCCCCACTCACGGATGAACTGCGCCTCGTTGTCGAAGCGAACGTCCGACACCACGACGCCAGCAGCGCCGTCGCGGCGGGCCTGACGGATCTTCTGCGCGACCACCTTGACCCACAGGTCGCGGTCGATCATTTCACGGCCCCACTCGGTGCCCACGGTCTGCATCAGGCGGCGCGGGGTCTGCCCGTTGAGCCAGTCGAGCGGCTCCTCCTTGAGCGGGCCGTCCTCCATCGCGGACACCGGCAGGCCGGTGATGTCCGCCACGAAGGCGCGGATCGGGGCCGCGAAGGACAGCTTCACGAAGCCGTGGTCGCTGACCAGGAACTCGGCCAGGGTGTCTTTGCCGCTGCGGGCGCGGCCGGTGATTCCGATGATCTTCATGGGGACTCCAAAAGAGAAACCCGGCCTTAGCCGGGTACAATTCGTGTTCGTTATGGAAGGAGACAGGTATGGCGAGTTCTACGCCGAGTAACACAAACGGAGCGGAAATCTCTGAGCTTGCACAGAAGCTCTATGGCCTACAGGAGGCGATGGATGCGCTCGTGGCATCAGGGCAAGCACAAGGAATTCAGCGAGAGCGCTACGATGCGGCCAAGCAGCTCATCACAGATAAGCTCACTGAGTTCAGCTGCACGTATGAAACGTTGACTACGCCGAAGGCGATCCAGCTTTGGGTTTTCAATAGCCGAGAACCCGTAAGTCGGAATCCGTCAGAGATTGCACACTGGAAGCAGTTCTACGTGGACGAGTTGCGGTAAGCAGGATCAGGTGGCTTGGTTGTCGTCAGGCGAAACACCGGGCGATCAGCCAAGCCGCGCCAGCAACGCCGACAGCGGCCGGCCACAGCTTGACGCTGCCAGCCGAGCGGTACAGGGTGCGTTCGAGGGTGTTGAGGCTGCGCCACCACAGCCAGGCAGCGCCGTAGGCGACGAAGGCGAACAGCACGGCCAGCACGGCGACGATGGTGATGAACAGGATCAGGGTTTCCACAGCTTCACTTCCTTGGTCTTGGGGTTGTAGTCGCCGTAGCGCAGGATTCGCGCGAGGCGTGCTTGGCGGATCGCATCGTGCTTCGACAGCGGCTCGGTGCCGCCGCGGGGGATGCGGGTGGTGTAGGTGGTGACGACGGTGTTCCACAGCGCGCCGAGGTGCTCCTCGACGGACGCATCGCGGTACGCCTCGTGGATGGGCATGAGCAGCTCGTCCGCGCCCTTGTGGCCGATGCCGGGGAAGCCGGGGTAGTTATCCACCTGGTCGCCCGTGAGCACCTGCTTCATCCAGAACAGGTCAGCGTCGTGAGCCGAGATCGGCCGGACGCCCACGTCGGGACGGTTGGGGTTGTAGAGACGGATGCCGGGGATCGTCTGCATGTCCTTGTCGATGGACACGACGATGCGGCTGCCTGGCGCGCGCTTCGGATTCGGGTGCGAGGCCAGCAGCCCCAGCACGTCGTCACCTTCCAGGTTCTCGATCTCCACGATCTTGTCGCCGAACTCGTCGTAGACGAACTCGTCGAGCACGTACCACAGGGCAGGCTTGTCCTTGCTGGCACGGTTGAGCTTGTAGGTTGGGTCGATGTCCTTGCGGAAGTTGTGCTTCTTGCAGGACAGGGCCAGCAGGTAATCACGCGCGCCGAACTTCTCGACGATCTCGTCGATGTAGTCCTCCAGCTTCGCCTTCGCGCGCTCGGGCTGGATCGCTTCGACCTTGTTGCCGTCGCCGTTCCAGTCGATGTTCGCGGTGTTCGAGAACGCGAGCTGGTAGCGCAGCACATCGGCGTCGATCAGTAGCAGGGGGCCGCGCTTGTTCATGCGTCCACCCACTGCCATCCCAGGAACGCCAGCGCGAACCAGCGGTGCAGCCAGTTCGGACGCTCCCGGACCTGCACGAAGAAGTTGCCGCCAATGACCCAGGAACCGGCCGCCTGCGGTGGCCGATAGGTGACGTAGGAAGTCATGGCCGCTTCTCCGGGTGGCGCTCATACCACGCCTGTAGCTCGGCGGCGTAGCGCTTCATTCCGGCCTGGTACTCCGGGCCGTCGCCGAGCGGGTACTCGTGCTCGTCGCACACGAAGTCGGTGGTCGGGATGGTGTACGGAATCTGCGTGCAGGAGTTCCCCGTACACATCGACTGCCACATGATGATGTAGGAGTTCTCGCTGTGCCCTTTCAGGCACGAGCCATAGTCCGCACTCGGCGGCCAGGGCTTCATATCGCACGCAGCGAGGCCAGCACACAGCGCCAGGATCAGGAGAGCGCGCTTCATACCATGCTCTCGTGTACGGCGACCCAGCACTTCTCGCTAACGCGGCGGATGAAGTAGGTCGCGGTGCTCCACTCCACGGGGCGCAGCATGCGCTCGGTGCAGCACGGGCACTTGGCGTTGTAGGCATGAACCTCGGGCTGGTGTTCGAGCACAGCCACGCGGTAGGTGGTACACGGATCGATCACGCGGACATCGCCGTCAGCGGGGCCGCCAATGAAATGCACGCGAAGCCGGTTCTCGTTCATCGGTTCGATTCCTTGAGGACTTCCAGGGCGCTCGCCTTGTCGGCGTTGCAACGCTGGAGGCCGTCCTCGGCGTTGCCGCCGAAGCGGTAGAGGTCGTAGGTGGTGGTGGTCGGGTCAGCCATCACGGCGTCGAGTGAGGAGTGCGTGCCCTCAATGACGGTCGGCTGGAGGAACTGCTCCGGCACGACTTTCGAGGTGTGCGCGGCGCAGCTCGTCAGGAATGCGGCGAGACAGGTAATCGCCAGTTTCCGGGTCAGCATTTGCTGCAATCTCCACAGAGCGGTTGGTGGTGGCGCGGGCGTTCCGCAGCGCTGCATCGAAGGCAGAGCGGCGCACGGCTTCGCGGTTGAGGGTCTCGACGGTCTGCTTGAGGTCGGCCAGTTCCTTTGCCGACTCCTCCAGCTCCGTCACGCGCTGGGCCATTGCGGTGTACTTCCAGGCTGCGAAGCCGCCTGCCGCGAGCGCGGCAACGACCAGCAGCGCCGCGAGGGCGCGCAGGATGTTGGTTGGGTTCATCGGTTCTCTTGGACGTAACAGGCGACTCGCAGAAGCTCCGAGGGAGTCGCGTCGGACTTGATCTGATTCGCGCGTGCGGAGATCACGCGCACGTTGCCCCGGACGTAGCCGAGGTCAGGTTCGATGCGGTCGAGCGTGGGTGAGTTGGGGCCTTGGGCCTTGCGCCCGACAGCGCGGTACAGCGGGATGCCCAGTGCCGGGCAGAAGTCGGGGACCACGATGTCGTCCGACGTGAGGTCGAACGGCAGTCCCTTCCTAGCTGCCCGGCGTTTCGCTTGGCGCACCAGGGCGAGTGCAATGTCCCGCTTGCCGCGGGTCAGTGCGTCTCGGCCCAATTCCTTCCGATCTTGAACTCGCCATCGAGCGGACAGCGGAAGCCGAAGTAATCGCCAGCCTTGCGGATGGCAGCCTGGGCGGTCTTGCCCACGAACTCGGCCTTGTCCTCGTCCACTTCGATTTGCCACTCGTCATGGACGTTGGCGAGGAACTCGTAGTGGACGCCCGGCACCAACCCTGCGGCTTGCAGGTCGGCGTCGAGGATCACCAGGGCTTTCTTCATCACCAGCGCACCGGCCGACTGGAGCAGGGTATTGAGCGCGGCGTGGTCGCTGCGGATGTGCAGCTTCCGGCCGTCGAGACCGATCAGGTATCCCTTCTCGGCCGCGCGCTTCTTGACCCCGCGTACCAGCTTCTCCAGCGCAGGCAGCCCGGCCAGGAACTTCGAGCGGAGCTTCGCCCCGGCCTGGCGACCCTTGCCAACGATGGAGCCGAGCTTCGCGTCGCCTGCCCCATAGAGGAAGGCGTAGATGAAGGTCTTGGCGTTGTCGCGGGTTGGCAGTCCTGCCGCCGATTGGTTGACGGAGTGGATGTCGCCTTCGAGGATGACCTTGGCGTACTCGCCGCCGTCGTGCTTTGCCATGAAGTGCGCCAGGCAGCGCAGCTCCAATCCCGAGGCGTCCGCGCCGACCTGGAGCTTCCCTGTTGGGACGCAGAACAACGAGCGGCACTCGAATCCGTAGCCGCCTTCCTGGCCCTTGAGGATTCCCTTCTCCTTCGAGTGCTGGACCTTCGGCACCTGAGCGATGTTCGGCTTCGAGTGCGTCATGCGGCCGGTCACCGCTGCGTTCTGATTCACGCTGCCGTGGATGCGGCCGTCCTTCTTGATGGCCTTGAGCCACGCCTCGTCGCCTTCGGCGAGCTGGCCGAGGCGCTTGTTGACGATGAAGTGCTCCAGCAGGAGCGGGATGATCGGGAACTTGAGCGCGCCCAGGACTTCTTCGTCGATCTTCGGCTGGCCCTTCTCGGTGAACTCCTGGGGCTGCCAGCCGTACATTGCAGTCAAGCGGTCAGCAATGTGCTGGCGGCTTGCCGGGTTGAACACCACGTCCTTGTAGGTCGTGACCTCCACGCCCTTGACGTAACCGCGGCGCTTGTCGTCGCGCTTCGGTACGAACTTGCGCTTCACCACCTTCCACGGCGGAATGACCTTGCGCAGCTCGGCCTCCAGCGCAGTGCGCCGGGACACGAGGATGCACTCCAGCTCACGCGCCTTCTCCTGATCGAACAGGTAGCCGTAGCGCTGCTGACGCGAGAGGATCGGCGCGACGGCCTGCTCCAGCTCGATGGCCTCGGTAGGGAGGCCCTTGCTCATCAGCAACGCGAACAGCGCTTGCGTGACCGCAACGTCCTGGTCGCAGTAGTCGTCCATTTCCTGAGACCACTGTGCCCAGGGATCGAGGCCGCGTGCGGCCATCTGCGCCGCGTAGTCGCCTTTCCAGCGACCGAGGCGGTAGCCCCACGCTTCGAGGGCGTGGCGGCCGATCAGCTTGCCCGGCAACACCGGGTTCGCTCCCTGCTTCTTGCGGGCCTTGAAGTCGCGGTCCTTGAGGTCCGGGTAGACCAGCGTGGACATCAGCAACGTGTCGAAGTACGCCTGGACCTTGAAGTCCGGGAACACCTTGGCGATAGCCGGAATGTCGAATCCGGCGATGTTGTGGCCGACAACGCGCTTGGCCTTCTTGAGCCTCTCGACGGCCTGACGGACTGTCATTTCGCCCGTGCCGTGATCGTTGGCGGACAGGATGGGACCGCGCGGTGCGCCGGTCTCATCTACCTCTTGGAGGGAAATGCAGTGGATCGTGTCAAGTTCGTCGAGGAGGCCATTGGTCTCGCAGTCGAATACGAGGATCAACGGCGGTCCTCCTTACGGGTAGCCGTGGTTGGTTACGGGGATTGCGCGGACGCGGCGGCGGGCGCGGAGGATGTACTCCGGCTCGGGGGCCTTCGGCGGCGTGTGGACGCCCTGCGGCGCGTGGCCGGGGAAGTCGTCGTCCTCGAACAGTTCGTCCTGCTCGGGCTGGTCGGGATGCAGCGTGTAGCCGTAATCCTCGACGTAGTGCGTGATGCGGCGGATGGTGCGCTCGGTGCCGTTGTTGTTCAGCACGAACAGCAGCTTCTCCGATGCGTCGGCAACCGCGCCTTCGAGGGATACGACCACCACCTCGTCGGTGCTGGGTTCGTAGATGGCGACGTGGGCGCAGCACCGCAGATCGAACCGGGCGCAGTGCTCGTGCGGCGTACCGAACTCGAAGCCGATCAGGCTCACGAGGTGACCCTCGGGCGAGCGGAAGTTGCGGATGCCGTTCGGAGCGGCCTCGCTGGTCCAGTCGTTACGGCCGCTCAGGTACGCGGCCACGTAGGTGTAGCTCGCCAGTGACACGAAGAAGCAGTCGATGTCCTTGATTTCGGTCCCGTCGTAGAACGCGCGCAGGCTTCCGCCACCCAGGATCACCAGGTGGCGGACTTCGGCCGGCAACACGTCGAACAGGGACCGAGCGTGTTGCTCGGCAGTCATGGTTGGTCCCTTAGCGGATCAGGTTGGTGAAGCGCTCGGCGACGCGCAGGGCGCGCTCGGCTTCTTCCTCGTGCTCGTCGGCCTGCGAGTGCAGGACATCGGCCTTGTCGCGCAGCGTCGATGCGGTGGCGATGCGGTCGGCGCTGATCTTGAACAGCTTGTCCACCTGGCCCTCCAGCACCTTCACCACGTCGGTCACGGTGTCCTTGCGGAACGGAGCGGTCAGCAGGTCGATTGCGATGGCGACGATCTCTTTCATTGGGGTAGTTCCTCGGCTTTGATGTGGATGACCACGCGCCGCCCAGGCTTGCCGTACATGACACGGCAGGCTTGGTCGGAGCGCGGGAGTTGGTAGGGGAGAACGAGGCTCTCAGCGAAGGAGAGCGGCGCATCAGCTGGGATGAAGCCGACGACCGAGCGGCCGTCAGTAGTCGGAGGTGGATACATCGGATGACTCGTCGGCGAAGTCGCCGTATTCGCCCGGAGCATCTGCATTGAGCAGGCGGCCGGATGCGTGGTCGTAGCTGTAGTAGAGAACCTGGCCGTTCGACTGGCCGGTGAAGCGATCCTTTAGGACGCGGAAGGTCGTGCAGTTGCGCTCGGCCTCGTTCTCGGCCTGCGTGTTGCGCTCCAGGCCGAACGCGAAGTGCGTCCAGAAGCCAATCGCGCGGCTGCCCTTGAAGTGGCGGAGCATCACGCGCCCGCCTTCCTCGTGTGGCTTGCCTTCTGGCGTGGCGAGGTGCGAGACCAGGTAGATGCAGATGAGGTGGCGCTGCGCGAACTGCGCGATCTTCGCCATCGTGTCCTCCAGCATCTTCCGCTCGTCCTCGGCACCGGCCGCAAACGACGTGAGGTTGTCGAGGACGATGTGCTTGACGCCCTCGGCGACGACCATGTGGGCCATCTTGGCTTCGATCACGTCCCACTCGGACGAGCCGAAGTGGTCGTAGATGAACACCTGGCCCTTGTCGAGAATCTCGAACGCGGCTTCCAGCTCCTCCTGCGTCCAGCTCCCATCGGGGACGTGGAAGCGGCGGCCAGCAACCTTGCCTGCCATGCGCTTCGCCGTCTCGACCGGCTGCTGCTCCAGGAAGAACAGGCCAACGCGGTCGCCGGTTTCCTGCGCGATGAAGGCTGCTTCCTCCATCAGCCAGTCGGTCTTGCCGATGCCGGTGCCCGCGCCGAAGGTGTAGACCTCGCCGTACCGCTTGCCGTAGGTCAGCGCGGTGAGGCGCGGGTCGTGCCAAGGCATGCCCATCGAGACCGGCTTGAGTGCCTTCTCCTTGAGGGAGCCGAACGTCACCACTCCATCGGGGCGCTTGGTCTGCGCTTCGTAGATGGCGCGGGTGATCGCCTCGGCATCGCCACGCTGGAGCAGCTCGTTCGGGTCTTTCGCCGGGAGCTGTGCGATCTTGGCCTTGCCGGGAGTCAGCAGCAGCGCCACTTCCTGCGCGGCGGCTTGGCCCGGTTCGTCCATGTCGAACATGAGCACAACCTCGTCGAAGCCGTTGACCCACTCCAGCTCGCGCTTGATGGACTTGGCCGCGCCTTGCGCTCCGTTCGGAACGGACACCACCGGCCAGCGGAGGCCGAGTGCCTGCGCCACGGAGAGCGCGTCGATCTCGCCTTCGGTGATGACGAGGCGTCGCCCCGGTTCGTAGAGGTGCTGGCCGAACAGCCCGCACGCCTTCGAGTCGCCGATGAATGAGAACTTCTTGTCGGGGTAGCGGAGCTTCTGCGCGACGATGCCGCCATCGCGCTTGTAGTTGGCGATCTGCACGGTCTTGCCGTGCTTGTCCTTGCCGATCCAGTAGCCGTACTTACGGCATGCTTCCTCAGTGATACCGCGCTTCGCCAGGGCTTGCGGTTCACCCTTCGCAAAGTCGCTCATGGTTTTCCTGCTGGTGGGTTGAGAGACCTCCTCGCCTTCGGCTGGCTCGTAGTGACCGCAGCCGAAGCAGTAGCCGTGCCCGTCGCTGTAGCGCGCAAGGTTGTCCTTGCTGCCGCAGTTCGGGCACGGCTCTTTGTGGAGGTATTCGGAGTCAGCGCTTTGCACGCTCCACGGACCACATGCGCTTGCGGTAGGAAATGCCGAGGCGACGATTCAGCGCACCCTTGACGGTGCGGCCCAGGCCGCGGAACGGCTTGTCGGCGCGCGCCCATGCGCGCTCGAAAGCCAGGCGCATCGCGGACGGAATGACGGTGGTAGCGGTGTTGGTCATGCGTTCTTCTCCAGCAGGAACTTGGTGAATGCGGCGACTTCTTCGGTCGCATCGTTGGCGTCGAGGCCCAGCTCGTCGGTGCAGTAGTTGCGATACAGCTGGAGCAGCGCATCGACGCGGTACTGCTTCGGAGCGCGGCGCGCTTCCAGGAGCGGAGCCTTGCTGCGGCGCTGACGGCGCGACAGGCGATAGCGCGTGTACCGCTGCCCCGAGGCGTCCTCGCAGGTCTGCGTTTCGATCTCGAAGCCAGCAGCGCGCAGCTCATCGACGCGCGAGGCGAGGCGGCGGATGCGGTAGACGCCTTCGGCCTGCCACGAGGTCAGGTGCGAGTGGCGACGCAGGTGATCCAGGACGACCTGGGTTTGCGGGGGCAGCGGTTTCACGTTGGGTTCTCCTATCGAGGGAAGTCAGGTGCCCACACGACGGGCTTGCCGTAGGCGGCGAGCAGGCGTCGCAGCGCGGCGTGTTGGGCTTCGGTGAAGTTGTCCTCGGGCTGCATGGCGTCGTTGACGCCGCCCAGGAGGCAGACTTGGTATGCGGATTGGTTGTGCTTACCGGCGAGAGCGCCGGGCTGATTCAGCGGGCGACCGTCGTAGATCGAGCCGTCACGTTCGATGACGAAGTGGACGGCGATCTTCGAGTAGCCCTGCGAGCGGTGCAGGCGTGCGAGTTCTTCGCCGGTCGTGACCTGCTCGGGGCGGGTCATGCTGGCGAGGACGAACAGCGCCTCTACCGATTCCAGAGGTTTGAGGCGCACTTAGAGTTTGTAGAGGTGGACTTCGGTGCGTGGTTCTTCGTCCGGCTGCGCCCAGCGCTTACCGGAGAGCAGCCACATGACTTGCTTGTCGTCGGCCCAATAGCCGGTGGCTTTGGTCACAACGTCCATCGGCCCCTTGGCGAGGTTGTCCACGTCGCCCTTGGGAAACGCGGCCTTCGAGGTCTTGGCGCGTTTGCATACCGCGATGATGACCACTAAAACCGGATCGGTCGGCGACAGGTCCAGATCACCGGCTGGCAGATGCTTCTCTGCGGCTTCCTTCCAGGTCTTGTAGGTCTTGCCGTAGTAGACGCCCCAGCGCGAAACCTTCGGGCGCGAGGCGGGCACCGGGTCAAACGGGAACGTGAGGGAGGCCAAATGCTTGGCCCCCCTCGCGGTGTTCACGATGACCGACAGCGGATCAGTAGTCGCCGTCATCGCCCTCGTCGTCGGAGTCGCTGTCGTCGTCCGAGTCGTCATCGCTGTCGCTGAACGGCGCGCTGTCGGCGGCCTCGTAGCCGTCCTCCTCGCCGAAGCCGTAGTCCTTGGCGTTGCGCTGGCCGAACTCGACCAGCTCGATCACCTGGACGGCGACCATGTAGCAGGTCAGGTAGAACTTCTTGGCCGATTCGACGAACGAGCCGCCGATCTCGTAGGAGACCTTGAGTTCGCTGCCGCCGCCGATCTGCGGCGGGTTGTCGATCTTCTTGCCGCGGGCGTCGAAGATGTCCGGGCGCATGGTGAACTTCTTGCCGGTGCGCTTGCTGACGCCGCTGGCCTTCATCTTGAACTTCACCAGCACGCGGCCGGTGTCATCGCCGTTCTCGTCGGTTTCTTCGGTGAACACCGGGGCCACTTCGGCACCCTTCTTCTTCTTCGGGTTCTCGCTCAGGAACTCCTGGAACAGCTCGTCGCGCCGGGTTTCCAGCTTCTTCGCCAGCGCCTTGAAGTCCTTGTCGTTCGGGTCGAACGCCAGGCTCACGGTGTATTCGCCTTCCGGCTTGAACTTGGTGTCCGGTTCGTTCAGGCGCGGCCACACGGCGGTGCCCTTGGGGGAGACGAATCGTTCGCGCTTCTTGGTTGCCATCAGTTGTCGGTCTCGTAGTTGGTCGGGAGATAGATGCCCGCGCGCCACAGGTCAGCGGCGGCGGTCAACGGGGTGTCGGCGGAAATGCCGAAGGCTTCGTCGATGTCGAAGCCGATGAGCGCCTCGTCGATGAAGGCGTCGGTGATCGGGTCACGCATCACGGGTAGTGCGGTTTCAGCTCGCGCTCCGCGTAGCGGCGCACGGCGTTGAGGGTGTTGACCTGCCGGTAGCGGCAGTCCTGCTCCATGCGCGAGACGACCCGCAGCACTTCCATCGGATCGAGGCCGAGCACTTCGCAGAAGTTCTTGAAGGCGCACGCCAAGCCGATCACCTGATCGGCCGGGTGGCCGAGGGACTGCACGCTGTCGATCACTACGAAAGCGCCGCGTGCGGCGCTCTCGGCAGAACGTGAGTGCAGTCCGTCGATGACGCGATCACGCACCTGCGTGCAGCTCCGTCATGCGGTGCTTGAACTCCTCGACCGTGCCGTGTTCGGCCGGGTTGTAGATGCCGAGGACCACACCGAAGTGGTCCTGGGCAACGTAGGTGTTCAGTGCGTGCTGGTAGTTGATGCTCATGTTGATGTTCTCGCTTGGGGTATCAATTGCCAAAAGGGGATGGACTAGGCAAAGAAATAGCGCGACTCCAGCACCAGGCTGAGGTCCAGGTCGCCATGCGGCGGGAGGGGTGGGAGTTTCTCTGCCGCTTCTGGCGGGAGCTGCTCGACGAGTTGCTGTCGGAAGTCGGCCAGTACGTCGCCGCTGTATTGATCGACGAACGCCTGCCGGAGTGCGGCGGCGAGGATTGCTGCCTGGCCCGCGTGCGTACCGTAGGAGTCGTGGATCATGGCGAACGACTCGATGCCGTTCTCTGCCGCGAGGCAGGTGGTCAGCATCATGTGGCTGGCGTCGCAGGAGTGGACGAAGTTCGGACTGATCCCGAGGGTCTGCCTGCGACGGTCGAGCTTAGTACCGCCGATGTTGACCACTAAATTCACCTCGCGGCCTCCGACGTGCGGCCGGATGCGGACGCCTTCCTCCTCGCGGTACTCCTGGAGGACCGGGAAGCCAGCGGGGGTCGTCCAGCTCACCGGCAGGTCGGCCGACGAGGCGACCTTGGAGGCGTCACGCAGCCAGTCCATCGCCGCGCGGGCTGCGATCACGACCTCGCCGATGCACTCCCACAGCAGGGTCGCCAGGTACTCGGCGGTCTCCCAATCGTCCTCCATGCCCAGCTTCTTGAACTTGGAGAGCACCTGGGCGCGCATGCCCGACTTCGTGACGCCGTAGGGCAGCGTCATCACCGGCTGCTTCACGATGTCGCGGGTGAGCTGGCCGTCCAGCTTGATCGCCAGCGGGTCGCCGCTCTCGGCACGGGCGCGCAGCTTCTCCTGGGCCACGTCTTTCACGCGCGAATAGATGTCGGCGGGCTTCGGCTGCGGGATCAGGTTGGTGGCTGCACCGCCCACGGAGTCGCGGAGCATGGCCGAGAAGTTCTGGAGGCCGTTACAGGAGCCGTCGAGCGCGATGGGCAGATGGGAGACGTGATCGCGGCCGTTGAGGCTGTAGCCGAGCCACTCGAAGCACGCTGCCAGCGCGCAGAACGGGCTGTCGGCGTCCATCCAGAAGCGTTGGCCGTCCAGCGGATCGAGGGCGCTGTCGAGAATCTGCTCCTCGTGCTCGCGCACCCAGGCCACGCGCTCCTCGAACGACACCTTGTCCACGCCGAAGCAGTTGGCGACGTGGATGGCGAGCCAGTAGGCACCGTCCTCGCCGAGCGGCACGCCTTGGGCGAACGTCAGCAGGCCCTTGGCCGCATCATCACCCTGCGGGGTCAGCGTCGGGGGCAGGGGGTAGCACCGGCCGCGGAAGTCGAGGTTGTGAGGGAAGTAGATCGCGGGGTACTCGGCGAACTTCTCCGCCAAGGCGATCTTCTGCGCGGCGGCGAGGCGGGTGGACACGCTGCGCGCGTTGGCCTCGTAGACCTTGGCGCGGTCGCGCTTCCATTCCTTGAACTCGTCGGCGTGGTGCTCCTTGAAGTAGTCCGGGTCGGTCTCCAGCAGGGCAGGGCGGCTCGGCAGGTCCATCAGTTCACGCTCCGGCAGCCCGGCGACACCGCCGCCTGCGTTCCACAGCTCGCGCATGACCTCTAGGACGGGCACGTTCACCTTCCAGGCGGTTGCCTGGATGGCGTTGAGGGCCTGGTAGACGTTGGGCATATCGACCAGCGCCAGCTCGCGCTTGTAGGCGCGGTTGCGGGTACGCACGAGGTCAGCCCGGCCGCCGATGTCGGTCAGGTAGCCGCCGTCGCGGGGCGTGGTCCACGGACGGGGCGGGACGACCATCGGCATCAGCACCGGCTGGTACAGGGCGGCGCTGTCGTGGGCCTTGGTCAGCCAGTCGAGCACCTTCTGATTCCCGGCGATGAGCAGGTGGCGCTTGCCGCGCTCGGCGACGGTGACCAGCTCGACCAGCCCGGTCGCCTCGACGAACAGCTCGATGAGCTTCATGCCCACCAGCAGCGCGTCCTTGTCGGACAGGTAGAGGCGCTTGTCGTCCTCGGGGGCGAACTCGGCGTCGGCGATGACGTGCCGCATGACGGCGGTGGAGTGCCGGGCCGAGGTGGACTTCTTGAGCTGCTCCTGGACGACCCGGTACAGGCCGGGGTGCTTCTCGCGGAGCAGGGAGAAGTTGATCTCGTTGGCGACCTCGTGGCCCAGGGTGATCGCCACGGACACCGCCTTGCGGTGATCGGCGACCAGCGCGTTGACGCAGGTGAAGCTGGTCAGATAGGCGAGGGCGTGGGGGTTCAGGTGGCGGATGAATTTGAGGGCGGCGTGGCGCTTGCCCGGCTTGCCGGTGTCGGCTTCGGCCACGAACGCCATGATCGCGGCGGCGGTGGCGTCGATGCTCTCCATGACCAGCTTGCGGCCGGGGCCGGTCTCGGCCTCCTGGCGCTGCTCCCTGATCTTCTCGTAGCGGGCAATGCCCAGGCTGGTGCTTTCCTTCTCCAGTTCGAGCTGGGCGGCGTGCAGGTCGTTCTCTTGCCAAGTCGTCATCGTTTGCCCTCGGGGGATGCAAAAGTCAAAACGGGAGGACCGCACCGGGGGCTGCCCGGTACGGTCCTGAGTGGTTCGGTTGTTGGTCCTGGGTGGACCTATGTGGAACTGTAGTAGTCCTCGGTGGTGAACAGCAATGAGTAGTTCTGAATGGTTGTCCTAGGAGGAGGTCCGCCGAAGATGACCACTTTATTCGGCGTCACCTGGTGTCACCTGTCGCGGCACCCGGCGTCACCTATATGTCACCCGAAGCGTCACCTGATAGACTGGAACGCTGTAAGTAGTTGAGTGGTCAGCACTAATCGGCAGGGGCTTCGGGATTTAGGTTCCAGTGCCGCAAGGCGTGGGGGTTCGAGTCCCCCCTTTCGCACCAGTGCCGGCCTGTCCCCCGCCCTGATCGGGCCCCGCTGCCCCCCTTGACCGGCACGCGCTGGCAGTGCAGGCCGAATTGGGCGAAACTAAAGGGCTGCGGCAAGCAGGCGCGTCCCAGACGTCGTGTCCTTACAACCGTTTCATCCCAATCATCGAGCCGGGGGCCTGCGCCACCGGTGGCAGGAGTCAACATGCAAGCTTCGATCGAATCCACCGGCAACCTGGAACGCCGCCTGAGCTTCTCGCTGCCGGAAGACCGTCTGCAGAGCCACATCGTCGGCCGCCTGGGCGAAATCGCCCGTACCACCCGCATCAAGGGTTTCCGTCCGGGCAAGGTGCCGGCCAAGGTGATCGAGCAGCGCTTCGGCGCGCAGGTCCGTGGCGAGGCGCTGGACGGCCTGCTGCGCGAAACCTTCGACGCGGCCGTGCGCGAGCACGATCTGCGCATCGTCGGCAGCCCGCGCATCGACAAGGGCGACGAGGGTGAATTCTCCTTCGTGGCCACCGTGGAAGTGGTGCCGGACTTCGGCGACATCGACGTCAGCAAGCTGGCTGTCGTGCGCCACACCGCCGAGATCACCGACGCCGACATCGACCAGATGATCGAGAACCTGCAGAACCAGCGTCGTACCTGGGCCCCGGTCAGCCGTGGCGCGCAGGACGGTGACCTGGTCGCGGTGGAAACCTGGTCGCAGGCCGGTGAAGAGCGCCTGCCGGCCGAAGGCACCGAGAAGGGTTCGATCGTGCTCGGCCAGGGCATGATGTTCGAGGCCATTGAAAAGGGCCTGGTCGGCCTGGCCAAGGGCGAAGAGAAGACCCTGGACGTCGAGTTCCCGGCGGACTGGCGTGTGCCGGTGCTGGCCGGCAAGACCGTGCAGGTCACCGTCAAGGTCGCCGAAGTGTCCGAGCCGGTCGTGCCGGCGGTCGACGAAGCCTTCATCAAGAGCTTCGGCGTGAAGGGTGGCGATGTGGAGCAGTTCCGCAGCGACATCCGCGCCAACCTGGAGCGCGAGCTGAAGGGCGCCCTGATGAACCGCCTGCGCCGCGAAGTGGGCGAGCAGCTGATCGCCGCCTATTCCTCGGTGGAAATGCCGCCGCGCCTGGTCGAGAACGAAGCCCGTGCCATGCTGGCCCAGCAGGTCGAGCAGATCCGCCGCAACGGCCAGAACGTCGGCGAGATCCCGGCCGATGCCCACGAAGGCTTCAAGGAAGCGGCCGCCAAGCGCGTGCTGGTCGGCCTGCTGGTCGGTGAAGTGGCCCGCATCAACGACCTGCGCCTGGAAGCCAAGCGCCTGAACGAAACGATGCGTCTGATCGCTTCGACCTACGAAGAGCCGGAGCAGGTCATTGAGATGTACCGCAACGACCCCCAGCTGATGTCTGGCCTGCAGAACCGTGTGATGGAAGAGCAGGTGATCGACTGGATCGCCGAGCGTGCCCAGCACACCGAAGAGAAGCTGTCGTTCCAGGACGCGATCCGCCAGTAAGCCCGGGCGGATCACCGGATGCCCCGCGCCTTTGCCGGCGCGGGGTTGTTGCCCCCCAAGATAGGTACCTCACGTAATGGACAACCGAACCAAAGCCCTGAACCTGGTTCCGATGGTGGTCGAGCAGACCAGCCGCGGCGAGCGTGCCTACGACATCTATTCGCGCCTGTTGAAGGAGCGCCTGATCTTCCTCGTGGGCCCGATCGACGATCACATGGCCAACGTGGTGGTGGCGCAGTTGCTGTTCCTGGAATCGGAAAACCCGGAAAAGGACATCAACATCTACATCAACTCGCCGGGTGGCGTGGTCACCGCCGGCATGGCGATCTACGACACCATGCAGTACATCAAGCCGAATGTGAGCACCACCTGCATCGGCCAGGCTGCCTCGATGGGTGCCCTGCTGCTGGCCGCGGGCGAAGCCGGCAAGCGCTATGCGCTGCCGAACTCGCGCGTGATGATCCACCAGCCGCTGGGCGGCTACCAGGGCCAGGCCACCGACATCGACATCCACGCGCGTGAGATCCTGACCCTGCGTTCGCGCCTGAACGAGGTGCTGGCCAAGCACACCGGCCAGTCGCTGGAGACGATCGCCCGCGACACCGAGCGCGACAACTTCAAGAGCGCCTTCGAGGCGCAGGCCTACGGTCTGGTCGACCAGGTCCTGGAGCGTCGTCCGGATGAGTCGATCCAGGCCGGTTGACCGGCCTTCACGGGGCCATGGAGGCCTCGTTCCTGCAGGGTCGGGCGGGACTGGTGTCCCCTCGGCCCTGTGCTATTCTCGAATCGAACCCCCGTTCAGCGGGTGGGGTAACTGGGTAAGCGAAGCATGAGCGAAGACCGCCAAGGTCGTTCCACGGACACCGGCAAGATCCTCTACTGCTCTTTCTGCGGCAAGAGCCAGCATGAAGTGCGCAAGCTGATTGCGGGTCCGAGCGTGTTCATCTGTGATGAATGCGTGGAGCTGTGCAACGACATCATCCGCGAGGAGCTTGAGGAAAAGGCGCAGTCGGCGCGCAGTTCGCTGCCGAAGCCGCGCGAGATCCTCGAGGTGCTCGACCAGTACGTGATCGGCCAGAACCGCGCCAAGCGCACCCTGGCCGTGGCCGTGTACAACCACTACAAGCGCATCGAGAGCCGGCAGAAGAACGACGACGTCGAACTGGCGAAGTCGAACATCCTGCTGGTCGGCCCGACCGGTTCGGGCAAGACCCTGCTGGCCGAGACCCTGGCCCGCCTGCTCAACGTGCCGTTCACCATGGCCGACGCCACTACGCTGACCGAAGCCGGTTACGTGGGCGAGGACGTGGAGAACATCATCCAGAAACTGCTGCAGAAGTGCGACTACGACGTCGAGAAGGCGCAGCAGGGCATCGTCTACATCGATGAAATCGACAAGATCTCGCGCAAGAGCGAGAACCCGTCGATCACCCGCGATGTGTCCGGCGAAGGCGTGCAGCAGGCCCTGCTGAAGCTGATCGAAGGCACCGTGGCCAGCGTTCCGCCGCAGGGCGGCCGCAAGCACCCGCAGCAGGAATTCCTGCAGGTGGACACCAAGAACATCCTGTTCATCTGCGGCGGCGCGTTCGCCGGGCTGGACAAGGTGATCCAGGCCCGTTCCACCGACGTCGGCAGCATCGGCTTCGGCGCCAAGGTGAAGAGCAGCGAGCGCAAGCAGGAAGTGGGCAAGGTGCTGGCCGAAGTCGAGCCGGAAGACCTGATCAAGTTCGGCCTGATTCCCGAGTTCGTCGGCCGCCTGCCGGTGGTGGCGACCCTGGAGGAGCTGGACGAGCCGGCCCTGATCAAGATCCTGACCGAGCCGAAGAACGCCATCACCAAGCAGTTCAAGAAGCTGTTCGAGATGGAGAACGTCGAGCTGGAGTTCCGCCCGGACGCGTTGTCGGCCATTGCCCGCAAGGCGCTCAAGCGCAAGACCGGTGCCCGCGGCCTGCGTACCATCGTCGAATCGGTCCTGCTGGACACCATGTACGACCTGCCGTCGCAGGAAAACGTCAGCAAGGTGGTGGTAGACGAGTCGGTGATCGAGCACAAGTCCGAGCCGTACCTGATCTACCAGACCCCGGCGGCCCCTGAACAGAAGGCCGCAGGCGCCGAGTGATCCTTCCAGGTTGTTGATTGGAAAGGATTTTCAAGGAATGCCTTGCATCTGAAAGCCGATGGCCCCATAACGGGGCCATCGGCTTTTTTTGTCTCCGGAAGATGCCCCTCCCGGAGGCGGTTTTCCCCCTTCCCTGGAGCCCCCATGGCCCGTTCCCCAAGTGAAACCCTCGACCTGCCGGTCCTGCCGCTGCGCGACGTAGTGGTGTTCCCGCACATGGTCATCCCGCTGTTCGTCGGCCGTGACAAGTCCATGCACGCGCTCGAACAGGCAATGGAGGCGGACAAGCGCATCCTGCTGCTGGCGCAGAAGTCGGCCGAAACCGACGACCCGCATGCGGCCGACCTCTACCAGGTCGGTACGCTGGCGCAGGTGCTGCAGCTGCTGAAGCTGCCCGACGGCACCATCAAGGTGCTGGTCGAAGGACTGTCGCGCGTGCAGGTCACCCACGTCGACGAGCGCAACGGCTCGCTGCACGGCCAGGCGGTGGAGATCGACGCCACTGACGAGCGCGAAGCGCGCGAGGTCGAGGCCATCGCCCGCTCGCTGATGTCGCTGTTCGAGCAGTACGTCAAGACCAACCGCAAGCTGCCGCCGGAGCTGTTGCAGACGTTGTCGGGCATCGATGAGCCGGCGCGCCTGGCCGACACTATCGCCGCGCACATCAGCGTGCGCCTGGCCGACAAGCAGCGCCTGCTGGAAACGCTGGCCGTGGGCGACCGCCTGGAAATGCTGGTCGGCCTGGTCGACGGCGAGATCGACGTGCAGCAGATGGAGAAGCGCATCCGCGGCCGCGTGAAGTCGCAGATGGAGAAGAGCCAGCGCGAGTACTACCTCAACGAACAGATGAAGGCCATCCAGAAGGAACTGGGTGACCTGGACGACGCACCGGGGGAGCTGGAAGAACTGGCCCGCAAGATCGCCGAAGCCGGCATGCCGAAGGCCGTTGAAGCCAAGGCGCGCAACGAACTGAACAAGCTCAAGCAGATGTCGCCGATGTCGGCCGAAGCCGCGGTGGTGCGCAACTACCTGGAGTGGCTGCTGGGCGTGCCGTGGAAGAAGCGCAGCAAGGTGCGCAAGGACCTGAAGGCTGCGCAGGACACCCTCGACGCCGATCACTACGGCCTGGAGAAGGTCAAGGAACGCATCCTTGAATACCTGGCGGTACAGTCGCGCGTGAAGCAGATGAAGGGACCGATCCTGTGCCTGGTCGGGCCGCCGGGCGTGGGCAAGACCTCGCTGGGCCAGTCCATCGCCAAGGCCACCAACCGCAAGTTCGTGCGCATGTCGCTGGGCGGCGTGCGCGACGAGGCCGAGATCCGTGGCCACCGTCGTACCTACGTCGGTTCGATGCCGGGCCGCATCGTGCAGAACCTCAACAAGGTCGGCAGCAAGAACCCGCTGTTCGTGCTCGACGAGATCGACAAGATGTCGATGGACTTCCGTGGCGATCCGTCTTCGGCGCTGCTGGAAGTGCTCGACCCGGAGCAGAACAACGCGTTCAACGACCATTACCTGGAAGTGGACCTGGACCTGTCCGAAGTGATGTTCGTGGCCACCTCGAACTCGCTCAACATTCCCGGCCCGCTGCTGGACCGCATGGAAGTGATCCGCATCCCCGGCTACACCGAGGATGAGAAGCTCAACATCGCCACCCGCTACCTGGTGCCCAAGCAGGTCAAGGCCAACGGCCTGCAGCCGGAAGAGCTGGAGATCGGCAGCGATGCCATCCAGGACATCGTGCGCTACTACACGCGCGAATCGGGCGTGCGCAACCTGGAACGCGAGATCGCCAAGATCTGCCGCAAGGTGGTGAAGGAGATCGCGCTGGCCGGCCCGCAGCCGGCCAAGGCGAAGAAGGGCGCGAAGAAGAAGGCGCTGGTGAGCGTGTCCAGCAAGAACCTGGACAAGTACCTGGGCGTGCGTCGCTTCGACTTCGGCCGTGCCGAGGAAGAGAACGAGATCGGCCTGGTCACCGGCCTGGCCTGGACCGAGGTGGGCGGCGATCTGCTGCAGATCGAATCGACGCTGGTGCCGGGCAAGGGCCAGCTGATCCTGACCGGCCAGCTCGGCAACGTGATGAAGGAATCGGCTTCAGCGGCGCTGTCGGTGGTGCGTTCGCGCGCGGTCGGCTTCGGCATCGACAGCGACTTCCTGCAGAAGCACGACGTGCACCTGCACGTGCCCGATGGCGCCACCCCGAAGGACGGCCCGAGCGCCGGTGCGGCAATGGTCACCTCGCTGGTGTCGATGCTGACCAAGGTGCCGGTGCGTGCCGATGTGGCGATGACCGGCGAGATCACCCTGCGGGGTCGCGTCACCGCCATCGGTGGCCTGAAGGAAAAGCTGCTGGCGGCACTGCGTGGCGGCATCCGCACGGTCATCATCCCGGAAGAGAACCGCAAGGACCTGGCCGACATTCCGGCCAACGTCACCCGCGATCTGAAGATCGTCCCGGTGAAGTACATCGAAGAGGTCCTGGACCTGGCGCTGGAGCGTCCGTTGGCACCGAAGAAGGCGCGCAAGAGTGCGCAGCGTGTCACGGTGCGCAGCAAGGCCAAACCGAGTGGAAGCGCGCGCGTCAAGCATTGACGCGCGCTGTCCAATGGCCCGAAACCCGCGTCATTGCTGGCTTTCCAGCTTGCGTGGGGGTAGGGCCACTGGTATAAAAGCAGCACTCGCGAATGAGTGATCGCTGCCAGCGATGACTGAATCGGCGAACCGTTTCCACATGGTGGCCGCATGCAGAAGGCATGCGGTTGCTTCCCTGTCGAATAAGCGGAACCCACCGCCAAAGGAGTTGTAGAGAATGAACAAGACCGAATTGATCGATGCCGTTGCTGAAGCTGCCGACCTGACCAAGGCCGAGTCCAGCCGCGCTGTCGATGCCGTCGTTGCTGCCATCACCAAGGCGCTGAAGGACGGCGATGCGGTCACCCTGGTTGGCTTCGGTACCTTCCAGGTCCGCGACCGTGCTGCACGCACCGGCCGCAACCCGAAGACCGGCGACACCATCAAGATCGCTGCTTCGAAGAATCCGTCGTTCAAGGCTGGCAAGGCCCTGAAGGATGCTGTAAACTAAGCGGCTCGCTGGGGTGCTTAGCTCAGCGGTAGAGCGTCTCCTTTACACGGAGAGGGTCGGGGGTTCGAAACCCTCAGCACCCACCACAGCACCGCGGTAAAAGTTTGAGTGTGGAGCGGTAGTTCAGCTGGTTAGAATGCTGGCCTGTCACGCCGGAGGTCGCGGGTTCGAGTCCCGTCCGCTCCGCCATTCAACGAGGCCTCCGGCCAAAAGCTGGAGGCTTTGTTTTCTTCCCGGTCCAGGCCGGCTGGAAAGCAAAAAAAGCAACAATGCGGAGCGGTAGTTCAGCTGGTTAGAATGCTGGCCTGTCACGCCGGAGGTCGCGGGTTCGAGTCCCGTCCGCTCCGCCACTACATCGAGGCCCCCGGCCTGAAGCCGGGGGCCTTGTCTTCTCCCCGGAAGGCTCGGGAAGAAGGCGAAAGGTTTTTGCAAGAACGGAGCGGTAGTTCAGCTGGTTAGAATGCTGGCCTGTCACGCCGGAGGTCGCGGGTTCGAGTCCCGTCCGCTCCGCCATTGCAGAATTCTTAAGTCCCTGTGAAAAAACTTTGAAAAAAGTGTTCATCGGGCTGGGTTTCCAAGGAGTCTTCGGATATACTGGGCACCTGCAAAGTTTCAGCGCGGAGCGGTAGTTCAGCTGGTTAGAATGCTGGCCTGTCACGCCGGAGGTCGCGGGTTCGAGTCCCGTCCGCTCCGCCAACTCTAAAAGCCCTCGGCGCAAGCCGGGGGCTTTTTCTTTGTGCCGTCGGAAGCGGTGCGCAGGCCACGCCAGCGCTGCTTTTGGTCCCTGCGACGAAGCGGGTTACACTGCCGGGCTCGCCAATCAGGCCTTGTGATTCCTCACCATGCTGCAGAAACTCCGCGACAAGACCTCAGGCTGGATCGTCACCGTGATCCTGGGGCTGCTGATGATTCCGTTCCTGTTCGTGATCGACAACAGCTACCTCGGTGGCGTTGGCGCACAGAACGTGGCCAAGGTTTCCGCGCCGCCGACCTGGTGGCGTTCGGCACCGTCGTGGTGGCCGGTGCGCATGCTGTGGCAGCACCATGAGATCAGCGCGCAGGATTTCCGCACCCGCTTCGAGCAGGAGCGCATGCGTGAGCGCCAGCAGCAGGGCGAGAATTTCGACCCGCGCGCGTTTGAAAGCACCGAAAACAAGCTGGCCGTGCTCGATCAGCTGATCGACGAACAGGTCGTGCGCCTGGTTGGCGAGCAGGCCGGTGTCGTGATCGGCGATGGCGCGGTGCGCGAGTACATCGCCACCATCCCGGCCTTCCTCGATTCGAACGGCAAGTTCAACGAGAACAACTACCGCCTGGCGCTTGCCGGTGGCAATCCGCCGCGCACGCCGACCCAGTTCCAGGAACTGGTGCGTGAGAGCCTGCAGCAGTCGGTGATTCCGTCGGGCCTGCAGAACTCGGGCTTCGTTACCCAGTCCGAGACCGAGCGCCTGCTGAAGCTGCTGGGCGAGACCCGCGATGTCGAACTGGCCGCGTTGCCGGAAATGCCGGCCGATACCGCGCCGGTGACCGACGCGCAGATCAAGCAGTGGTACGACAGCCATGGCAAGGACTTCCGCCAGGCCGAGAGCGTTTCGCTCGAGTACGTCGAGATCAATGGTGCGAACCTGCCGGCACCGACCGCCGCCGACGAAGCCACCCTGCGCAAGCGCTATGAAGACGAGAAGGCGAAGTTCACCACGCCGGAGCAGCGCCAGGCCTCGCATATCCTGATCACCGGCGACGGTGCCGAAGCCAAGGCGAACAAGATTGCCGCCGAAGCCAAGGCTGCCGGCGCCGACTTCGCTGCACTGGCCAAGGCCAACTCGGAAGACCCGGGTTCGAAGGGCCAGGGGGGTGACCTGGGTTGGGTCGAACGCGGCGCGATGGTCAAGCCGTTCGAAGATGCGCTGTTCGCTGCCAAGGCCGGTGACGTGATTGGTCCGGTCAAGACCGAGTTCGGCTATCACATCATCAAGGTTGCTGCGGTCCGTGGCGGCCAGGGCAAGTCCTTCGAGGAAGTGCGTGACACGCTGGCTGCCGAGCAGCTGAAGGCCGACGGCGAGCGCGGCTTCAACGAACTGGCCGGCCGTCTGGTCGACGCCATCAACAAGAGCCCGAGCGATCTGGCTGCCGCGGCCAAGGAAGTGAACCTGCCGCTGCAGACGCTGGGCCCGATCACCCGTGCCACCGCCAGTGGCATCGCCGCTGACCCGGGCGTGCTGCGTGCCGCCTTCTCCGACGTGCTGGTGCAGGACGGGACCGCCAGCGACCCGATTGCGCTGGGCGGCGCGACCAACCACAGTGTGGTCATCCGCGTGGCCGCGCACACCCCGGAACAGGCCATGCCGCTGGACAAGGCGCGCGAGCAGGTGATCGCCGCGATCCGTGCCGACCGTCAGCGCCAGGCCAGCGACAAAGCGGCCGATGCCGTGCTGGCCAAGCTGAAGGCGGGCGCCACCCTGCAGTCGCTGGCGGCCAGCGAGAAGCTGCAGCTGAGCCCGATGCCCGGCCTGCCGCGCAGCCAGCCGGTGCCGACCCCGGAAATCAACCGCGCGATCTTCAGCGCGCCGGTGCCGGCCGATGGCAAGCCGAGCTACGGCAAGGTCGATGTCAACGGCCATGCGTTGCTGTTCGCGGTGAACAAGGTGAACCCGGGCGACGTGAAGGAAGTGACCGCCGAGCAGCAGAAGCAGCTGAAGGACCAGCTGAGCCAGATCGATGGCATGGCTGCGGCCAAGGCCTATGTCGAGGCGATGCGCAAGAAGTTCGTGATCCAGACCACCGAAGCGAACCTGTAAGCCTCGCGGCGGGCAGAATCGAAGAAGGCCCGGCAATGCCGGGCCTTTCTTTGTCTTCGCGTCGTTTGTGGCGCGCTTGGCCTCTGGTAGTGGTCGAGCTTGCTCGACCGCCTCTTGTAAAGTCGAGCCGTGCTCGACTGCATCCGCTGGGCGCAGGCATGAAAAAGCCGAGCATGGGCTCGGCTCTGTAGGAGGCAGGGCAGGGCGCGGCCGGAATCGCGCCTGCTTCAATCCTCGACGCGCAGCACCGCGCCAGGCTTCAGCACACTGCTGCCGCTCAGTCCGTTCAGCGACAGCAGGGCCTTCACCGGCATGCCGTAGCGGCGGGCGATGGTCCAGGCCGACTCGCCATCACGCACGGTGTGGCGGCGGCTGCGCGGACGGTCGGCGATCGCGGCGACGGTTCTGGTGACCTGCGGCGTCGGTACAGCGGCCGCCACCGGTGCGGTGGTGGCGACCAGCGCGGTCGCTGCCTCCGCTACCGTCGCATTTGCGGCCGAGACCGGCGCCAGCACGCGGGTGGTACCCGAGGGGCGGCCACCGGAGGCCAGGGCCGGGTTGAGGCGGGCGATCCTGGCAGGGTCCAGGGCGCGCTGTGCGGCCCACTGCTGCACGCTGGTGCCCGCAGGCAGGGTGTGGTCCTTCAGCACCGGCACGGTGCGGTCCAGCGAGGCCATCACGCCAGGCTGGTCTTCCACGTCTTCCAGCACGCAGGCCAGGGCATGCAGCTTCTCGACGTAGGCATGGGTGACCGGCGACAGGCCGGGCAGCGCCGAAGGCTTGGCGTTCTGCGCGTTCATGCCAGCCTTCCGCATGGACTGCAGCACGCGGTACTCGCCGGCGTTGTAGGCCATCGTGGCCAGGCGCCAGTCGCCGCCGAACATGCCGTGCAGGGTCTTCAGGTAGCGCACTGCGGCCTGGGTCGAATCGACCGCCGACAGGCGGCCGTCATAGCCGTTGGTCATCGGCACGCGATGGTTGCGCGCGGTGGTGGCGATGAACTGCCACAGGCCGGTCGGGCCGCTGCCATTGCGGGCATTGGGCCGGTAGCCGCTTTCCACGAAGGGAATCAGCGCGAACTCGGTGGGCAGGTCGGCCTTGCGCAGCTCTTCGACCACGTAGCCGAACAGCACCAGCGCATCGTCATCCTGGTTGGCCAGGCGCGAGGGGGCGTGGGCGAACTGCTTCTGCCAGCGTGGGCTGGTGGCCTCGGCGTCGCAGCTGGGTTCGGCCAGGCCGTCGCGGAAGCTGGTGAAGATCTCCTGGCCGTTACGCACCGAGGCCGCTGGCAGCGCGGACGGATCCAGCGGCAGGGCCGCGGCAGCGGTCAGGTTCTGGCTGATGCCGGCGCCCAGCGACTGTGCGCCCGCGGTTCCGGCCAGCCCCAGGACAAGGCCCAGGGCCAGCGGCAGACTTCGGCGCATCATGCGCGGAAGCCGTCTTTCCAGTGCCGAAGACCGGCCATCACGTCGACGTCGTCAACGACGTCACGGCCCAGGTGTGCCGAGACCGACGCACGGATCGGCGCCGCGTGCACACGCAGGAAGGGATTGCAGTCGAATTCGTTGGCCAGGGTTACCGGCAGGGTGGAACGGTCATCGCGGCGCATGGCCAAAGCCTCCTCTTGGCGCTGCCACAGGGCAGCGTTGGCGGGGTCGACATGCCGCGCGAAGACGGCATTTGACACGGTGTACTCGTGGGCGCAACAAAGCAGCAGTTGCGCGGGCAAGGTACCCAGCTTGCGCATCGATGCCAGCAGCTGGGACGGCGTACCTTCGAACAGACGTCCACAGCCCAGGCTGAACAACGAATCTCCGCTGAAAAGATGTTCAGCAGTGTGAAACGCGATGTGGCTGCGGGTATGCCCGGGCACGGATAGTACGTGGAACGTCCGGCCCAGTGCCTGAACGCGTTCACCTTCGCCGATCCGTTCGGTGGCCGTGGGGATGCGCTCTTCGACCGGCGCGATGACCCGTACACCGGGAAAGCGAGCCTGCAGTGCGGGCACGCCACCGATGTGGTCGTCGTGGTGGTGGGTGAGCAGGATCGTGTCCACGCGCAGGCCCTGATCGGCCAGTGCGAGCACTGGCGCGGCATCGCCGGGGTCGACGACCACGGCAGTGCCATCGTCGGCGATCAGCGTCCAGATGTAGTTATCCGCAAATGCGGGCAGGGCAGTCAGTCGCATAGAATTGGACCATGCCCGCGCTGCAGAGCACCCGTCAAGCGAGCCAGACCCCGTGGTTCGACAGTGAGCCGGCGGCGGCGCTGCGCGTTCTGGAACGGCAGTTGCTGCTTCCGCAGCTGTCGGCGCTGCCCGCGCAGCCCTGGCTGTGGATCGCGCCGAGTGCGGCCTGGCTGGAGGATGCGCAGCTGGGTGGGCGCGGCCTGCGCCTGTACCGGCAGGGGTCGGGACCGGGCTATGACGGCGATACCCGCTGCGGGCTGCCCTTGCCTTTGGCCAACGAGAGCGTCAATGCGATCGTGCTGCAGCATGTCACCACCGGCGATGCCGACCTCCTGCTCGACGAGTGCGAGCGCGTATTGATGCCGGGCGGCCATTTGTGGCTGAGCAGCCTCAATCCGTTCAGCCCCTACCGCACGCACTGGCGGCAACATGGGCTGGTGGTGCGTACGCCGCAGCGGATCCGCCTGCTGCTCGGCCGCCATGGCCTGGAGTGCGACGATATGCGCTACCTCGGCCCGCTCTGGCGCGGTGCCGGCAGCCGTCGCCCGGGAGGCTGGGCGCCATTGCGCGCGGCCTGCCTGTTCCATGCGGAGAAACGCACGCTGGCCCTGCCCGGGCCGAAACCGCTGCCGGTGCGCTGGCACGGCACCGTTGCTACCTGATTCTGGAGCTGTATTGAAAACCATCGAAATCCACACCGACGGATCCTGCCTCGGCAATCCCGGCCCCGGCGGCTGGGCTGCGTTGCTGCGCTACAAGGGCCACGAGCGCGAGCTCAGTGGCGGTGAAGCGCACACCACCAACAACCGGATGGAGCTGATGGCGGCCATTTCCGGGCTGGAGACGCTGACCGAGCCGTGCAACATCGTGCTCTACACCGACTCGCAGTACGTGCGGCAGGGCCTGACCCAGTGGATGCCCGGCTGGATCCGCAAGAACTGGAAGACCGCTGGCGGTGATCCGGTGAAGAACCGCGAGCTGTGGGAGCGCCTGCACGCGGCCACGCTGCGGCACCAGATCGACTGGCGTTGGGTGAAGGGCCACTCCGGCGACCCGGACAATGAGCGGGTGGATACCCTGGCCCGCAACGCGGCGATCCAGATCCGCGACGCCAGCCCGGTAAACTGAGCCCATGCGTCAGATCATCCTCGATACCGAAACCACCGGCCTGGAGTGGAAGAAGGGCAACCGCATCGTCGAAATCGGCTGCGTGGAGCTGTTCAAGCGCCGCCCGACCGGCAACAACTACCACCAGTACATCAAGCCGGACTGCGAGTTCGAACAGGGCGCCCAGGAAGTCACCGGACTGACCCTGGAGTTCCTCGATGACAAGCCTGAATTCGCGCAGATCGCCGATGAGTTCCTGGCGTTCATCGATGGCGCCGAGCTGATCATCCACAACGCGGCGTTCGACCTTGGCTTCCTCGACAACGAGTTGTCGCTGCTGGGGCCGCAGTACGGGAAGATCACCGACCGCTGCACGGTCATCGATACCCTGGCGATGGCGCGTGAGCGCTTCCCGGGCCAGCGCAACTCGCTGGATGCGCTGTGCAAGCGGCTGGGCGTGGACAACTCGCACCGTGCGCTGCATGGCGGCCTGCTCGATGCGCAGATCCTGGGCGATGTCTATATCGCACTGACCTCGGGCCAGGAAGAGATGGGCTTCGGCTTGGGCGATGACGATGGCGGCGGTGCCGGCGCGGCGTTGCAGGCTTTCGATACCAGCAAGCTGCTGCCGCGTCCGCGCGTGGTGGCTACGCCGTCGGAACTGGAAGCGCACGCTGCGCGGCTGGAGCGGCTGCGCAAGAAGGCCGGCCACGCGCTGTGGGATGGCCCGAAGGTGGAAGAGCCCGCCAGCGCGTAATACATCGAGGTAGTGCCGGCCGCTGGCCGGCATCGTCGTGATACGAGGTTCCCCGGGTGAGCCGGCCAGCGGCCGGCACTACCGCCTCCACGCATGGCGTGGCTCTACCGGTTAATGGCAGCGCACCAGGATCACGCTGATGTTGTCACGGCCACCGCCATCGAGTGCGGCGGCGACCAGCGTATCCACGCATTCCTGCGCGCTGGCATCTTCGAATGCCAGGGTGCGGGCGATGCCGCGGTCATCCACTTCCTCGGTGAGACCGTCGCTGCACAGCAGCAGCTGCATGCCCGGACGCAGCTCACCACTGGTGGTGGCCACGTTCAGGTGGGCTGGATCGGTCACGCCCAGTGCCTGGGTGACCACGTTGCGATGCGGATGCGCGCGGGCCTGTTCGGCGGTCAGGTTGCCCTGCGCGACCAGTTCCTGCACCACGCTGTGGTCCTGGCTTAGCTGCGCCAGCTGGCCGTCGCGCCACAGGTAGGCGCGGCTGTCGCCGACCCAGGCCACTTCATAGCGGTTGCCCTGCACACGCGCGGCGACCACGGTGGTGCCCATCGGCAACGTGTCGTTGCGCCGGCGCGAGGCGCGGATGATCTCTTCGTCGGCAGTGCGGATGGCCTGTGCCAGCGGTGCGCCGCGGCGGATCTCGCGCACGATGGTTTCGCGTGCCAGTGCACTGGCCACTTCGCCGCAGGCATGTCCGCCCATGCCGTCGGCCACCAGCCACAGGGCCAGCTCGCTGTCACCGTAGTAGGTGTCCTCGTTGAGCTCGCGGCGCATGCCGGGGTGGGTGAGGTGTCCGAATTCGATCATGGTAGGCAGGGCGGGGTATTGCCGGGGGAGACAGGCATCATCGGGTGGCCGCAGGCATCCGGCAAGGCATGCGCCCAGGAAATTTTCAGTTCGTTGGCCGGAATGACTTGTCGTCGGCCTCACTTCCTCGTATGATGCGCGTCCCCGGTCCGCCGGGGACCACCCGGAGAGGTGGCAGAGTGGTTGAATGTACCTGACTCGAAATCAGGCAGGCGTTTATAGCGCCTCGGGGGTTCGAATCCCCCCCTCTCCGCCAGATAAAAGAAAAGGGCTGCCTTTCGGCAGCCCTTTTCTTTTATCTGGCGCGGGACACGACGCGCGTTTCGCGCGCCGCCCCACACGTTGCGTGGCAACGCGTGGGCCCCTCCCTTTGCCTGCCTCTCCCCGCCCCTGTCGGGGCAGCCCCTCAACAGAGGGGCTTGTTTCACCCGGCGATTCCCTGTGTGGCGGATGCAAGTCATTGCTTGGATGAGTTCGGTGATCATCCCCTCGACTGGAGAGGGCTGCCGAAAGGCAGCCTTTCTTCTTTCATCAGGCGCGGGAACGCGACGCGCGTTTCGCGCGTCGCCCCACACGTTGCGCCGCTCGTTGCCCGCTGGGTGCATCCACGCACGGCGTGGAAGGCAAGGCCATTCGCACAGGGTGGGGACCGATGCCCCGTGCGAATGGCGTGTGCTCAGAACGTGTAGCCCAGCCCCAGCTGTATGCCGTTCTGGGTCTGGCCGTCGCGCCGCTCGCCCACGTAATCAACCATCACCGACAGGCGCTTGCTGGCACGGCTGGTCACGCCCAGGTTCCAGGCCAGGACCTGCTCACCGACGGGCTGGCTGCTGGCACTGAACAGCAGGTCCGGGGCGGCGGCGAAGCCGTTGCTGTAGCGGGCCTGGGTATCGCCCAGCTCCTTCTGCCAGACCACGCGGGCCCGCGGGGTGATGCGCTCGCCGTTGTTGCCGTCGAAGGTCTTGAACAACTGCAGGCCGGCGCCTACGCGGATGCTTTCCAGGCTGCCACTGCGGCCGATGAGTGCGGCTGCGTCCTGGCCTTCGTTGAAGTGCGTGGCCGAGGTGCGCATGTAGTCGATCACCGGCAGCAGCGGCTGTATCACCAGGCCGTTGCCGGTGGTGAACGAGAACGCATGCTCCACGCGCGCGGAAATCGCGTCGTTGCTGTACTTCGCACGCACCGGTGCCTGCAGGCCCTCGATCCCCTCGATGCTGCGACGGGTATCGTGGCGAAGATCGGTGTAGCGGACGGCGGCGGACAGGTAGCCGCGCGAATAGAGCGCGTCCACGTAGCCGCCGATATCCAGCGCGCGGACATCGCCGCTGAATCCTGCACCTTCGCTGGACCGGGTCGACATGTCGGCCGCGGCAAGGCTCACGCCCAGTGTCACGCGGTCGTCTGCCAGACGGGTATCGGCACCAAGCGCGATGCCGCCGATGGTGTGGTTCAGGCCGGCGACGCCCGCACCACCCTCGATACGGCCATGGCTGCCGAACCCGCGCGCCCAGAAGCTGCAGTTGTGTCCGGCGTCGCCCGCATCACTGCCTGCATCTGCCGGTGCGACCAGGTGCATCGCCAGCTGGTTGAACAGGCGACTGCCGGTCGTTGCCGATTGCGCCGAGGCGGTCTGCGCGGCCTGTGCTGCCAGGCCGTCCGCATCGCCACCGCTGCGCGATGCTGCCTGGTGCTGCTGCACGACGTTGCCGATGCTGCCGACCAGTGCGGTATCGGCCAGGCGCAGGCTGGCATGCGCGTCGCCGCGCAATGCTCCCGCCTGGCGCGCGATGTCATCGCGGTCAGCGAACTGCAGGGCACCCAGCAGTCCGCTCATCGAGGAGGTGCGCTGCGCAGCGGCCTGTTGCAATGCGATGCCCAGACCGTCGCCGGATGCGGCGTTGCCGAACAGGCGTGTGTCGTCGAAGGAGGGATTGGCGGTCAGCCACAGGCCGCTGCCGGTCTGGTTGACGGTGAAGCTGAGCAGTGAATTGTGGCGAGGGCGGAATACGGCGCCGGGAGCGGTGAGGTCCACCGCGCTGCCGGCCTCGCCACTGCGCTCGACGTACTGGAAGCGCCCTTCGATGAAGTCCGACACCGGTGCTGCGCGGGTCAGGGTATCGGGCGTAGCGGTGCGGCACCACAGGCCAGCGTACTCACCGTTCGACGCGCTGCAGGGGGCGATGGGCAGCTGCAGGGCGCTGGCATCCACCTGGGTTCCCACCAGGTGGTTCTGCTGCCCGGCCGGGAAGAACGCCTGCTTGACGTCCAGCGTCAGCCTGGCGGCGGGGGCAATGCTCAGCACGGCGCGGTTGATGTTGCCGAACAGGTTGTAGTCCCCCGCCTGCCGGTCCTCATCGACCAGGAAGTAGCGGGCTTCTTCCAGCGTCAGTGCCGGTGCAGTGCGCTGGCTGTCGACCTGGAAGGCCAGGTTCGCACCGTCATTGAGGTTGATGTAGCGACCCTTGCCGATCCGGAAGCGCTCGCTGGTGAACACGTCGTCGCCACCCGGTGCGAGTGCTTCCAGCGAGTAGGGGCGCATGACGATGCCGGACGGCGCGAGCGTTCCGCCCTCGTTGATGTCGATCGTGGCATTCAATGAACCGTGCCCGGTCAGCACGCCGCCGCGTTCGATCACGGTCAGGCTGCGCAGTGCGCCCTGCTGCAGTTCGATGCGCCCGCCATTGCGGGCGCCGATGGCTTCGGCGTGGTGGATCCAGCCATTCTGCTGCAGGCGCAGGGTGCCGCCATCGGCGACCACATACTGGGCGGCGGAAGCGGTATCCAGCGACCAGACCCCGCCCTTGCCGATACGGATCACACCGAAGGCGTCGTCCAGCCGGATGTCCGGGGCCGACTGCTGGAAGTAGCGCAGGTTGGCCAGCGCATTGGTGTAGCGCCCGCGCACGGCCAGGTTCGGATTGAGGTCTCCGCTCACGTCCTTGTCGACGGAAAGCACGTCGCCGGTCTGGACGTAACCGGCTTCGGTGACGACGCGATCACTGTAGAAGGTCACACCGGGATACGCGGTGCAGTTGCCTGCCGCGCTCTGGTCGCGGGTCGGGCAGAAGCGCGTGGCCACGGCCGCCACGTTCGGGTCGAAGTAGCGCAGGAAGCCCGACTGCTGGGTCAGTTCATAGTGCGCCTGGACGATGCGCGCTTCGATGACCGCGAAGTCGGTCGGGCCGAACATGTCCCGGTAATACTTGATGTACTTATCCTGCCCCGGGTAGGGGGTAGGACCGTTCGGGCCGGATTCGCCATGGATGCCCAGCACCGTCTCCGTGTAGTTGCCGTGCGTCGGCAGCAGGCCGAACTGCGTGACCTTGCGCTTCACGCCGGCAACGAAGGCGTCGGCGCAGGCCGAGTAGCAGCCGCCGTCCAGTACGGTATCCAGCCCGTGCTGGCGGATGATGGCACCCATGCCCACGCCACCGGAGGCGGCCCCGCCCGGCGAGTTGCGGAACACCACCTGGCGGAGCGGCGTACCCCGGGCCTGCGCGGCCAGGATGTAGGCCTCCAGCGTCTGCGGATCGGTCGCCAGTACGTTGCCGGTGTAGTAGAGCGTGTCTCCATTCACGTGGAACGCACTGGCATGGGCCTGCGGCGAGGCAGCGATGCCGAGAAGTGCTGCAACAAGGGCACTGCCGAGGACGGTGGCGCGACGGGTGGGGAGGGCGGGATATCGATGCATGCGGAGTTCCACGGAAAGGAGTGAAGTGCGGTTGCCGCCCCTTTTTCGCTGCATGAACACGCTGATGCGGCGTGGTTTCAACACGTTGCGGCGTGGGCAGGGCGGGTCGCGCGCGCTCGGCCGTTGGACTGGCCGGGCGAGGAGGGCGACAGGCCGCCTCTCCAGACCGCTAACGCAGCTGCGGGGGGATCTCCCCCAGTCATCGCGCTCGGCTGACCCTGCAGGCGCCGGGGCGCAGCGTTTGCGCCGCGCGGGTTACCATGTATGCATCACCTGCTGGAGCCTTCCCCCATGAGCGCTGAAATCCTTGTCCCCGTGTCCTTCGGCGAGCTGCTGGACAAGATCTCGATCCTGCAGATCAAGTCCGAGCGCATCAGCGACGAGGGCAAGCTGGCCAACGTGCGCAGGGAGCTGTCGGCGCTGGAGCAGACCTGGATGGCGCACCCGGCGGCGGTGAAGGACATCGCCAAGCTGCGTGCCGAGCTGAAGGCGGTCAACGAGCAGCTGTGGGACATCGAGGACGACATCCGCCTGAAGGAAAAGGCGCAGGCGTTCGACCAGGGCTTCGTCGACCTGGCGCGCAGCGTCTACCTGCGCAACGACGAGCGTGCGCGCATCAAGAAGGCGATCAACCTGGCGCTGGGCTCGGCGTACGTGGAAGAGAAGTCCTACCAGGATTACGCGCAGCGCGCGTAATCCCGGCGGCCAAAAAGGGGAGATCCACGCCACGCGTGGATGAAACCGCTGGGCGCAGGCCAACGCCCGGCCGGCCAATCACCCCAGATGATCGGCCACGTAACGCTCGAAAGCCGCGATGCCGTCTTCGACAGTGATCAGTTCCATCACATCGTCGAACTCGATCTTGGTGCCCCATTTCAGATCGGCAGCCTGCTTGGCCAGGTACTTGCGTGCGGCGTCGTCGTAGCGGTCCACGCAGTAGCGGCGGTCCGAGTACGGTCCGCTGCGGTTCGGGTTGCTGGCCGCATGCAGGCCCAGCACCTTGGCGCCCATCGCGTTGGCGATGTGCATCGGGCCCGAGTCCGGAGTCATCACCAGGTTGGCGCGGGCAAGCAGGGCAGGCAGCTGCTTCAAGGTGTCCTTCCCGACCAGGTCCAGCGCCGGCGTGAGCAGTTGTGCCTGGATGGCATCGGCCATGCTGCGCTCCAGTTCGCTGCGGCCACCGCACAGCACCACCTGCCAACCACGCTGCGCGGCGTGGTTGGCCACGGCTGCATAGCGGTCTGCATACCAGTTGCGGCGCACGTGGCTGGAACAGGGCGAGATCATCAGCACCGGGCGCCCATCGTCCTGCCATTGCGCAGCGGCCCAGTCATATGCGGACTGTGGCACGGCCAGGTCCCAGCTGACCTCGGTCTGGCGCAGGCCCAGCGGCTCGCAGAAGCTGCCGATGGCATCCAGCACATGGACGCCGGGGCGGTCTGGAATGCGCTCGTTGATGAAGAGCCCGTGCAGGTCCTTGGAACGGCTGCGGTCGTAGCCGATGCGTCGCTCGGCGGGAATGAACGCCGACAGCAGGTTGGCGCGGAACGCCACCTGCATCTGCAGCAGCGCTTCAAAACGCCCCGGTGGCAGCTGTTTGCGCAGCTCCTTGACCCCTGCCATGCCGCTCTTCTTGTCGTAGGCGTGGAAGGTGACGCCGGGCAGGCCATCGAGCAGTTTGTGGCCGACCTTGTCGATGATCCAGTGGATCGGCGTGTCCGGACGCGCAGCCTGCAGGGTGCGCACCAGGGGCACCACGTGGGTGACATCGCCGAGTGCGGACAGGCGCAGGAGGCACAAGGAGGAGGACGCTGATGCCATGTGTTGTTAGACTCAATGAAATGGTCGCATTCGACGCCAATGAAGCGCTGACGCCATGCCGCGAGGGTCGCGGCATCGGGGCCATTCTGTTCGACCGCGAGCGGCTGCGGCAAGCCGAGGTTGGCCTGTTCTCGCCCCAGCACTGGGGCAGCAAGGCCCGGCCGGTCGGCGAGGGCGGCCGCGGCAGCGCCTGGTTCATCGATGCGCCGTTCGGCGCCAGCGTGCTGCGCCACTACCTGCGCGGCGGCCTGGCAGCGAAGATCAGCCATGACCAGTACCTCTGGCGTGGCTCGGACCGGACCCGGAGCTTTGCCGAATTCCGCCTGATGCGCGCCCTGCGCGAGAAGAAGCTGCCGGTGCCCAGGCCGATCGCCGCGTACTACATGCGCGAAGGCCTGCGCTACCGGGCGGCAATCCTGATGGAGCGGATCGAGGGCGTGCGCTCGCTGGCCGACCGTGCGCTGGTCGCCGGACGGGGCGCGCCCTGGGAAGAGACCGGGCGGCTGATCGCCCGCTTCCACCGTGCCGGCCTGGACCATGCCGACCTCAACGCGCACAACATCCTGTTCGATGGCAACGGCCATGGCTGGCTGATCGACTTCGACCGCGGGGTGATCCGCATTCCGGCCACCGCCTGGCGCGAACGCAACCTCAAGCGCCTGCTGCGCTCGCTGATCAAGCTGCGCGGCGAGCGCAGCGTGGAGGACGTGCAGAAGGACTACGCGCGGCTGAGGCGCGCCTATGACATGGCCTGGAACCGGGGCACCTGATGGGCTGGTCGTTGCGTTTCCTCGGCGTCGGCAACGCGTCGGCGGTCGAGCTGGGGTCGCCGATGTCGGTGATCGAGCGGGACGGGCGGCCGTGGCTGACGATCGACTGCGGCGGCGAAGGCCTGACCGCGTTCAAGGCGCACTACGGGCACATGCCGCAGGCACTGTTCGTCACCCATGTGCACCTGGATCACGTGGCCGGTTTCGAGCGGCTGTTCGTCGATACCTTCTTCAGTACGCAGCGCCGCGGCAAGGTGCGCCTGTATGTGCCTGCCACCGTGGTGCCGCTGCTGCACAAGCGCATCGGTGACTACCCGAACGTGCTGGCCGAGGGCGGTGCCAACTTCTGGGATGCCTTCCAGTTGATCGTGGTGGGCGAAGCGTTCTGGCACGAGGGCGTGCGCCTGGAAGTATTCCCGGTACGCCACCACTGGCCGGAGACGGCGTACGGCCTGCGCCTGCAGGGCGCGCTGACCTGGAGTGGTGATACCCGGCCGATTCCGGAGATGCTGGCCCGCTTCGCCAATGACAACGAACTGATCGCCCACGACTGCGGCCTGCACGGTAATCCGTCGCATACCGGTGTGGACGACCTGGAGCGCGAGTACAGCTCGGAACTGCAGGCGCGGATGATGCTCTACCACTACGCCAACGTGGCTGATGGCGTGGCGCTGGCCGCGCGCGGCCACCGCGTGGCGCAGCCGGGGCAGTGCGTGGCGCTGGCGACCCCCACTGCACCGCACGTGCTGGCGCAGGATCCGCCGTGAGCGGTGCCGGCCAGCCCGCCGACGCGGCGCTGGCCGCCGGACTGGAGGTGCTGGAGCGCGCGCTGCATGCGCCTGCGGTGCGGGCCGATCCTGAGCGCCTTGACGCATTGCTGGACGAGGATTTCAGCGAGATCGGCAGTTCCGGGCAATGCTACGGCCGTGATGCAGCCTTGCAGGAGATCCCGTTGGAGCGCGCGCAGGTGCTGATCGAATCGGAACAGTACGCGGCGTGGTTGCTGGCCGACGGTCTGGCCCAGGTGCGTTATCGCAGCCGCCATTACCTCGACGGCCAGCCGCAAGGCTGGGTGCTGCGCAGCTCGCTGTGGCGCCGGCACGGGGATGGATGGCGCATGCTGTTCCACCAGGGCACGCCCGAGGCACGGTAGGACCGGGCCATGTCCGGCGAAGGGCGCCAACCAGGGTTGGCACCTGCCAGGGGCGGGGCGTCGCCGGAAAAGGCGATGGCCCCGCCGGCTGACCTCGGCGCCCGCGTCGATCGATACCGTTGCTGCCTTCCGGCCCTGGCGGGGTTTTCGACCTAGCGTCGCGAGGGGCCGACGGGGCCACCATAGAGACGTCGGCCGCCCGGAGGGCAGCCAGTTCACGGACCAGGGGAAGCAGCGCGCGATGCGCCAGAGACCACAGCCGGACTGCGCATCGGCTGGCCGATGGCAGACGCGTAGTCTAGCGCAGGCAGGTGCATCGACGCCAGCTTCACGCGCTGAATCCGCTGTAACCCGTTCCCGCCCATGGCGGCCCGGGCCACCCGCCGTTGCTAGAATGCCGGCCAGGAGGAACGGCCTCCCCCACATCGGGAATCAAAGACCAGGACGGCCTGGCCCTACCAAGAGGAGGGCCGTCATGGCCTGGATCTATCTGTTGTTCGCCGGCCTGCTGGAAATCGTCTGGGCCGTGTCCATGAAGCAGTCCGAAGGCTTCACCAAGCTCACCCCCACCGTGGTCACGATCGTCGGCATGATCGCCAGCTTCTGGTTGCTGGCGGTGGCCATGCGCAGCCTGCCGCTGGGCACCGCCTATACGATCTGGACCGGCATCGGCGCGGTCGGTGCGTTCGTGGTTGGCATCGTGTTCCTCGGCGAGCAGGTCAGCCCGATGCGGATCGGTGCAGCGGTGCTGATCGTTTCCGGCCTGGTGCTGATGAAACTCTCGAGCAGCTGAATGATTTACTTATGGCGGGGAAAGGAATCTCCGCTTCCAGCAGGTATATGCATTTTCGGCAAGACCATTTTGTCCGCCCGTTTTATTTGACGTACGTCATGAAAATAACGAGCGTGATTCACATGCCGCTGGCACCGACGGTCGCACAGTGCCGCCATTCGTCGGGCGAAACCGGGGAGTTTTCGCCTTGAGGGACACGCTGTCGTACCTGTCACCGGGTGCGACCGCGTGAAGATGTGAAGATTTTCAGGAGTTAATGCCTTCAAACCTTGTTTCCGTATCGGGAGCCGGGGTGGGCCGCATTGTCTCCAAAAAAACCTGCCAGCTGTGCCATCCGGTCTTTTCATGGAGATTTACCGATGAACCGCATTTACCGTCTGGTTTTCAATCGTGCCCTTGGGGTAATGCAGGTTGCTTCGGAGGTCGCCCGGAATCCCGGCGGAAGCGCGGTCAGCGCAGGGCGGGTGCCGCGATTGCGGGCGCACCAGCTGGCGGTGGCTTTGGCCGCCACACTGGCCAGCGGATCGGCGTTTGCGGCCTGCACTACCGCAGGTACGACGGTGACCTGCGCCACCGGCTCCAATACCAATTCGCTGACCAACAGCATCAACGGCGTGACGCTGGATATCCAGACCGGCGCCGCGCTCAGCGTGCTGCCGGTCGTTGGCGGAAGTGCAGTGAATTTGAGTGGTAATGGCATCACCGTGAACAACCAGGGCACGGTCGATCCCACGATCAACGGTGGCCTGAGCCTGGCGGCGTCGGGCATGGTGCTGGGCAACAACACCGTCGGTGGAAACACCATCAGCGTCAACAATCAGGCAGGCGGGGCGATCAAAGGCCTGGTCAACATCGGCTCCATCTTCGGTTTCGGCGGACAGGCGCTGGTGGTGCAGAATGCTTCCGGCGGTGTCAGCAACATCGTCAACGCCGGTAATGTGGACATGTCGATCTTTGGTGCAGGCCTGTTGACCACGGCCGATGCGGCATCGATCGTCAGCTACGGTGGTGCGCAGACCACTCTCGACAACACCGGCACCATTACCGGCCGCATAGGGTTCCAGGGTTCGGCCACGGCGGGGGCCGGCAATACCTTCCTCAACGCAGGAACCATCAACGGCAGTGTGAACCTGGGCAGTTCGGTCACCGGGAACACCTTCACCGCCGTGTCTGGTTCCAGCGTCAATACCGCCGGTATCGGCGTGGCCGGGCAGGTCGGCGCGCTTGCGGTGAATCTGGCCGCGGCCGGCATCGTCGACGGTGGTTCGGCGTCCAACAACAGCCTGGTGCTGCAGAACAGCGCCACCGGCCCGGGCAGCGGTACCGGTGGGGTGGTGACCACGCTGGGCTGGAACCAGTACATCAACTTCCAGAGGCTCACCGTCAACAGCGGTACCTGGAACCTGCAGGGCGCGTGGGCGGGTGCAGGCACGACCACGCTCAATGATGGTCTGGTCAATTTCAATAATGCCGGTTCCTTCGGCACAGGGCTGTTCACCGCCAACGGCGGTGCCATCGCCTCCTCCACGGCCGGTCTGAATCTGGCCAACGCTTTCAGCCTTGGTGGCAATCTGTCACTCGCGGGGACCAATGCGTTCAGCCTGGGTGGCGTGCTGTCCGGTACTGGCGGGCTGACGGTCAACAACACCGGCATCGTCACGCTCGGCGGCGCAAACCTGTTCTCCGGCGGCGTCAACCTCAATGCCGGCGGCCTGGTACTGGGGAGTGCCGGTGCACTGGGCAGCGGCAACCTGACCGTGGGTGGCAGCGCTTCGTTGGATACGACGGCGGGCTTCACCCTGGGCAACAATCTGGTGATCAATGGCGGGGGCTCGCTGAACCTGCTGGGCAGCAATGCGTTGTCATTGAACGGTTCGATCTCCGGTGCCGGCAACGTGACCAAGAACGGCGCCGGCACTCTCACCTTGAACGGTGCCAATGCGCTGACCGGCAGTTTCAACCTGGCCGGAGGCGCGTTGGCGCTCGGCGCGGGCGGCAGCCTGTCACCCACGGGTGCGATGACGCTGGGCGTTGGCACCACGCTGGACCTGACGGCAGCGGCCAACCAGACCATCGGCTCGTTGGCCGGCCTCGGCGGCACGGTCAATCTGGGCAGCCACACTCTGACCTTGGGCGGGCTGGGCGACACCAGTTACAGCGGCACGTTCGGCGCCGGCACGGGTGGCCTGATCAAGCAGGGCATCGGTGTGCAGACCCTGTCCGGCGTAAACAACCTCAGCGGCGGTGTTGCGCTCAACGCCGGCGGCTTGTTGCTGGGCAACGTGGCAGCGTTGGGCAGCGGCACGCTGTCCGTCGGCGGCAATGCCACGCTGGATGGCACGACCGGGTTGGCGTTGACCAATGCCGTCAACCTCGGTGCCGGGGCCAGCCTGAATCTGCTGGGCAACCAGGCGCTCACCTTCAACGGCGTGATCGGTGGCGCTGGCGGCCTGATCAAGAATGGCGCGGCAACCCTGACGCTCAACGGCGCCAATACGTTCGGCGGCGGTCTGGCGCTCAACGCCGGCAGTCTGGTGCTGGGCAATGGCGGTGCACTGGGAGCCGGCGCATTGAACGTCGGCGGCGCGGTATCGCTCGACGCCAGCACCGGGCTCACCGTGGGCAATGGCATCACACTGGGCGCCGGCGGTTCGCTCAATGTGCTGGGCTCGAACGCGCTGACGCTGGGGGGTGTCATTGGCGGGACCGGCAGCCTGGTCAAGAACGGCGCTGCCACGCTGACGCTGGGTGGTGCGAACACCTTCACCGGCGGCTTGGCGATCAATGCCGGCAAGGTCGCGGTGGGCAGCGGCGGCAGCCTGGCTGCCGGCGGTGCGGTCAGCCTGGCCGGCATGGGCGCTGACCTGGACATCTCGCTGGGTGGCAACCAGACCATCGGTGCACTGTCCGGCATCGCCGGCAGCACGGTGACGTTGGGCAGCAGCACGCTCACCTTCGGTGATGCCACCAACCAGACCTTCGCCGGCGTGATCGGCGGCACCGGTGGCCTGGTCAAGCAGGGCAGTGGCGTGCAGACGCTGACCGGCGCCAACACCTTCAGTGGTGGGTCGAATCTTGCGGCCGGCGGCCTGGTGCTGGGCAACGCCGGCGCGCTGGGAAGCGGTGCGCTGACGGTCAGTGGCAACGGTTCGCTGGACACCACTGCAGCACTCAACCTGGGCAATGCGATCAACCTTGGCGCGGCATTGACCCTGCCGGGCAGCCAGAACCTGGCCCTGGCCGGCAACATCACCGGCACCGGCAGCCTGGTCAAGAATGGCGCGTCGACACTGACCTTGAACGGTACCAACACCTTCAGCGGTGGACTGAGCGCAAACGCCGGCAGTCTGCTGCTGGGCAACAGTGGCGCACTCGGCACCGGGACGCTGGGCATTGGCGGCAGCGTCTCGCTCGATGGCGGCGTCTCGCTGAACCTGCTCAACAATGTGTCCCTGGGCGCGGGTGCCGCGCTGTCGCTGCCGGGCTCGCAGGCGATCACGCTGGGTGGCGTGGTGTCCGGTGCTGGCAGGCTGGTGAAGAATGGTGCCACCACCTTGACCCTCAACGGCGCCAACAGCTTCGGTGGTGGGCTCACCGTCAACGGCGGCGGCGTGCTGCTGGGCAATGCCGGCGCACTGGGTACCGGTGCGCTGTCGGTGGGCGCCAATGCCACGCTGGACAGTTCGGTAGCGCTGAACCTCGCCAACAACCTCAACCTCGGCGCCGGCGCGGCGCTGGATCTGCTGGGTAGCCAGAACGTGTCGCTGGGCGGTCTCATCAGTGGTACTGGCAGCCTGGTCAAGAACGGTACGGCGACGCTGGCGTTGAACGGCGCCAATACGTTCAGCGGGGGCGTCGGCCTCAACGCGGGTCTGCTGCAGCTGGGCAATGCGCAGGCGCTGGGTACCGGCCAGCTGGACGTGGGCGGCAACGCTTCGCTGGAGGCCACAACGGCGCTGGCGCTGGGCAACAACATCGGTCTCGCTGCCGGTGCCAACCTTTCCGTGCTGGGCAGCAATGACCTGACGCTGGCCGGTCCGGTATTCGGTGCCGGTGGGCTGATCAAGGACGGCACGGCGCGGTTGACGTTGTCGGGCGCCAATACCTACAACGGCGGCACCACCATCAACGCCGGCACGCTGGCGCTGGGCGCAGGCGGCAGTCTCGCCGCAGCCGGTACGGTGAATCTCGCCGTTGCGGGCGCGACACTGGACATCTCCGCCGCCGGTGCGGCACAGACTATCGGCGCGTTGAATGGCGTGGCGGGCAGCCAGCTGGCGCTGGGCGCGCAGTCGCTGACCTTTGGCGGTGCCAGCAATGGCAGCTTTGCCGGTGTGATCGGTGGTACCGGTGGCTTGGTCAAGACCGGCACGGGCGTGCAGACGCTGTCCGGTGCAAACACGTTCAGTGGTGGCCTTGCGCTCAACGCGGGCGGGTTGGTGCTGGGCGATGCAGGTGCGCTTGGTACCGGTGCACTGGGTATTGGCGGCACCACCACGCTGGACAGCACGGTGGCATTGAATCTGGCCAACGCGGTGAACTTCGGTGCCGGCACCCAGCTCGCCCTGGGCGGAACCAGTGACGTTGCATTCGGAGGCGTGCTGAGCGGCAACGGCAGCCTGGTCAAGAATGGTGCGGGCCTGCTGACCCTCAACAACACCAATACCTTCGGTGGCGGCCTGACCTTGAACGGTGGTGGCCTGGTGGTCGGCGCGAGTGGTGCGCTCGGTACCGGTGCGCTGGCGGTCAATGCCAGCACCACGCTGGATGCGGGCACTGCACTGACACTCGGCAATGCGGTCACGCTGGGCTCGGGCGTCGCACTCACGCTGCCCGGCAGCAATGCGCTGACGCTGTCCGGCGTGGTCGGCGGCAATGGCAGCCTGATCAAGAATGGCGGCACCACGCTGACGCTGTCCGGTGCCAACACCTACACCGGCGGTACCACCATCAACGCCGGCACGCTCGCGTTGGGTACGGGTGGCAGTCTCGCCGCAGTCGGTGATGTCACGCTGGGCGCAGGCGCTGGCTTCGATATCTCCGGCGCCGGCAGCAACCAGACCATCGGTGCACTCAACGGAGCGGGGGGAAGCACGCTGACGCTGGGCGGCAATTCGCTCACCTTCGGTACGGCCGGCAACGCCGCGTTCGATGGCGTGATCAGCGGCGGTGGTGGCCTGGTCAAGGTGGGCGCGGGCGTACAGACCTTGTCCGGCGCCAATACCTTCGGTGGTGGCGTGACGCTCAATGCAGGCGGACTGGTGCTCGGCAATGACGCAGCGCTGGGCACGGGCGCATTGACCGTCGGTGGTGCTGCCACGCTGGATACCACCGGCCTGGCAACGCTGGCCAACAACATTGCGCTCAATGCCGGGCTGACCGTGCTCGGGACCCAGGCACTCACACTCAACGGCGTCCTTTCCGGGGCCGGCAGCCTGACCAAGAATGGCAGCGCGACGCTGACCTTGAATGGCGCCAACACCTACACCGGTGGCACCAACATCAACGCCGGCACGCTGGCGCTGGGGGCCGGTGCCAGCCTGGCGGCGAGCGGTACCGTGAACCTCGCCACCGGCGCCACGCTGGATCTGTCTGCCGGCAGTGGCACGCAGCAGTTCGGCACGCTGGTCGGCAACGGTACGGTGAACCTCGGTGCCAACTCGATCGAGGTCGGCGGCGCCACCAATGGCACCTTCAGTGGCTCGATCGCAGGCACGGGGGGCCTGACCAAGGTCGGTGCGGGCATCGAGACGCTGACCGGTGCCAATACCTACACCGGCGGGACCTTCATCAATGCCGGCACGCTGGCGATTGGTCCCGGTGGCAGCCTGGCCGCCACCGGCGCGGTGACGCTGAGCGCCGCAGGCACCGGCTTTGATATCTCCACCGCAGGGGCCAGCCAGACCATCGGGGCGTTGAACGGCGTGGCGGGCTCGACGGTGAGCCTGGGGGCACAGACGCTGACACTCGGTGGCGTTGGCAACAGCCTCTTCGATGGCGCTATTTCCGGCACCGGTGGCCTGGTCAAGAATGGCGCCGGGATTCTCACTCTGGGCGGTGCCAATCTCTTCAGCGGTGGCGTTGCACTCAACGGCGGTGGCCTGGTGGTTGGCAACAACGCTGCGCTCGGCAGCGGTGCGTTGACGGTCGGAAGCAACGCAACGCTGGACGCATCGACCGGTGCCAGCCTGGCCAACAACATCAGCCTGGCAGCGGGTGCCAATCTTGATCTGCTCGGCAGCCAGTCGCTGGCACTGGGCGGTGTGATCTCGGGTACAGGTGGGTTGATCAAGGACGGTGCGGCCACGGTAACCCTGAGCGGTGCCAACACCTACACCGGTGGTACCACCATCAACAGCGGCACGCTGGCGATCGGTGCTGTGGGCAGCCTCGCCGCAACCGGCGCGGTGAACCTGGCCGGTACCGGTACGCTCGACATCTCCGCGGGCAACCAGACCATCGGTTCGCTGGCCGGCGTGGCAGGCAGCACGGTGGCGCTGGGCGGCAGCACGCTGACCCTGGGCGGCACGGTGGACAGCATCTTCAACGGTGTGATCGGCGGCAGTGGTGGCCTGATCAAGAACGGCGCGGGCGTGCAGACGCTCAATGGCGTCAACACCTTCAGCGGTGGCGTGGCGCTCAACGCCGGTGGCCTGGTGGTCGGCAACAATGCTGCGCTGGGCACCGGTACGGTGACGGTCGGAGGCGCTGCTACGATCGATTCGAATACTGCGGCCATCCTTGCCAACACCTTCGTCCTCAACAACGCGTTGACCGTGCTGGGCAGCAACAACCTGACCCTCAATGGCAGCCTGAGCGGCACCGGCAGTCTGACCAAGGAGGGGGCAGCCACGCTGACCTTGAACGGCACCAACACCTACACCGGCGGTACCAACATCAACGCCGGTACGTTGGCACTGGGCGCGGGCGCGAGCCTTCACGCCAGCGGCATCGTCAACCTGGCCTCGGGTGCGACCTTCGATCTGTCGGCGGGTAGCGGCACGCAGCAGTTCGGTACCCTGATCGGCAACGGTACGGTGAACCTGGGTGCCAACACGCTGACGATCGGAGACGCCACCAATGGCACGTTCAGTGGTTCGGTGGCCGGCTCCGGTGGCCTGATCAAGGAAGGATCGGGTACCCAGACCTTGACCGGCACCAACACCTTCACCGGTGGTACCACCATCAACGCCGGCACGCTGGCGATCGGCGCCGGTGGCAGCCTGGCTGCCACCGGTGCGGTGAACCTGGCCAACGCCGGTACCGCCTTCGACATCAGTGCGGGAGGCGCGCAGGCCATCGGCTCGCTGGCCGGCGTGGCGGGTTCGGCAGTGGCGCTGGGCGGCAGCACGCTGACGCTCAATGGCGTGGGTAACAGCACGTTCGCCGGTGACATCACCGGCACCGGTGGCCTGGTGAAGAACGGCGCCGGCATACAGACCCTGAGCGGTAACAATACCTTCAGCGGCGGCGTGGCACTCAACGCCGGCGGCCTCGCCCTGGGCAACAACAATGCACTGGGAACCGGCGCGCTGACCGTAGGCGGCAACGCCAGCCTGGATGGCACCAGTGCGCTGACGCTGGCCAACACCGTGCAGCTGGCCAGCGGCACGCTGACTCTGGCCGGCAGCAACGCGCTGACCTTGAACGGACCGATCAGCGGTGCCGGTGGCTTGCTGAAGGATGGCGCGGCGACGGTCACCCTGGGCGGTGCCAGCAGCTATACCGGCACCACCACCATCAACAGCGGCACGCTGGCGGTAGCAGCCGGCGGCAGCCTGTCCGGTGCCAGCACGGTGAACCTGGCCGGCACCGGTACGCTGGACATCAGTGCCGGTGGCAACCAGAGCATCGGTGGCCTGGCCGGCGTGGCCGGCAGCACGGTGGCGCTGGGAGGCGCAACGCTGACTACCGGCGGCAACAACGCCAGCACCGTGTTCGCTGGCGTCCTCAGTGGCACCGGCGGCCTGGTGCAGGGAGGTACCGGTACGCTGACCCTGAGCGGCGACAACACCTATACCGGCGGTACCACCATCAACGGTGGCAGCACCCTGCAGATCGGCAACGGTGGCAGCACCGGTTCGGTGCTGGGCGACATCACCAACAATGGCAGCCTGGTCTACAACGTCGGCACCACGGCAACCGTGGGCGGTGTGGTCAGCGGCAGTGGCAGCCTGACCCAGGCCGGCAGCGGTACGCTGGTGCTGACCGGCAACAACACCTACACCGGCGGTACCACCATCAATGCCGGTGGCACATTGCAGGTCGGCAACGGCGGTGCAACCGGCGCGATCGTCGGTGACATCACCAACAACGGTGCGCTGGTATCCAACGTGGCCGGCAACACCACGCTCGGTGGCACCATCAGCGGTAGTGGCGGCCTGACCCAGGCCGGCAGCGGCGTGCTGGTGCTGACCGGCAACAACACCTATACCGGCGGCACCACCGTCAATGCCGGTGGCACCCTGCAGGTGGGCAATGGCGGTGCGACCGGTGCGATCACCGGCAACGTTGCCAACAACGGCAGCCTGGTATTCAACGTGGGCGGCAACACCACGGTCGGTGGCGCCATCAGCGGCAGCGGTGGCCTGACCCAGGCCGGCAGCGGCGTGCTGACCCTGGTCGGCAACAACACCTATACCGGTGGCACCACGATCAATACCGGCGGTACGCTGCAGGTCGGCAACGGCGGGGCAACCGGCGCCATCGCTGGAGACATCACCAACAATGGCGCGTTGATCTCCAGCGTGGCCGGCAACACGCAGCTGGGCGGCACCATCAGCGGTACGGGTGGCCTGACCCAGGCGGGCAGTGGGTCGCTGGTGCTGACCGGCACCAACACCTACACCGGGGGTACCACCATTAACGCCGGCGGCACGCTGCAGCTGGGCAATGGCGGCGCGACCGGCTCGATCATTGGCGATGTCACCAACAACGGCACGCTGCTGTCCAACGTGGCCGGCAACACCACGCTGGGCGGCACCATCAGCGGCAGCGGCGGCCTGACCCAGGCCGGCAGCGGCACTCTGACCGTGACCGGCAACAACACCTACACCGGGCCGACCACGATCAATGCAGGCGGCACGTTGCAGGTCGGCAACGGCGGTGCGACCGGCGCGATCGGTGGCAACGTCACCAACAACGGCAACCTGGTGTTCAACGTGGCCGGCAATACCACGGTCGGTGGCGCCATCAGCGGCAGCGGTGGCCTGACCCAGGCCGGCAGCGGCACGTTGATCCTGGGCGGCAACAACACCTATACCGGTGGCACCACCATCAACACCGGCGGCACGTTGCAGGTCGGCAATGGCGGCGCCAGCGGCGCGATCGCCGGCAACGTCAGCAACAACGGCAGCCTGGTGTTCAACGTGGGCGGCAACACCACCGTCGGAGGTACCATCAGCGGCAGTGGTGGCCTGACCCAGGCCGGCACCGGAACGGTCACCCTGACCGGCAACAACACCTACACCGGCGGCACCACCATCAATGCCGGCGGCACCGTGCAGGTCGGCAATGGCGGCGCCAGCGGCTCGATCACCGGCAACATCACCAACAACGGTGGCCTGGTCATCAACACCAGCGGCACCACCACGCTGGGCGGCACCATCAGCGGTGGTGGCAGCATCGTGCAGGCAGGCCCGGGCGGCCTGAACCTGGGCGGCAACAGCGGCGGCTTCAGTGGCACCGGCCAGGTCACCGGCGGTGGCCTGAATGTCACCGGCAACATCGGTGGCCAGTGGACCATCGGCAGCGGTACCACGCTGTCCGGTACCGGGACCATCGGTGGCACGGGTGGCGGCGTGACGGTGTCCAGCGGCGGCATGCTGTCGCCGGGCAATGGCCCGGGCAACGGCAGTGGTGCAGGCAATGGCACCGGCACGATCACGGTGGGCGGCAACCTGACGTTGTCGCCGGGCAGCACGCTGGGCGTCGATCTGGGTGCCAGCGGCAGCGACACGGTGCAGGTGGGCGGCAGCGCCAACGTGGGTGGCAGCATCGTCAAGGTGAATACCATCTCGCCGAACACTAGCTACCAGCAGGGCCAGCAGTACACCGTGATCAACGCGGGTGGTGGCGTCAGCGGGCAGTTCGCTTCGGCAACCTCGCCGTCGGCCTTCCTGACCATCACCCCGGTCTATACCGCGAACACGGCCAACCTGCAGATCGACGTGGCGCAGACCGCGGCATTCACCACGGCGGCGAAGACGCGCAACCAGTACAACACCGCTGCAGCGCTGGACAGCCTGCCGCAGAGTGGTCCGGCACTGGGCCTGTACAACACGCTGCTGATGTATGACGCGGGTACCGCGCGTGCGGCGTTCGACCAGTTGTCCGGCGAGGTACATGCGGTCAGCCGTGCGGTGCTGCTGTACGACAACTACCTGGAAGAGGGCATCCGCCAGCGTCTCGGCAGCGAACTGCCGACCGTGCGTGGCGAGCGTGCCTCGGCCTGGCTGGCCGGCAGCGGCAAGGTGTTCCGCCAGGACGGTGACGGCAACGGCGACGACATCCGCTCCAACCGCAATGCACTGATGGCGGGCGTGGACTGGCAGCTGGGCGAACACGTGGTGCTGGGTGCGGCCGCAGGCAACGAGCGGCTGGATACGCGCCTGTACGATCGCAGCTCGCGGGCCCGCCTGCGCGGCAACACGTTCGGCCTGTATGCGCAGGGCCAGTGGAACAACGGCTTTGCGGTCGGTGGCAGCGTATCGCGCGGTGACTACCGCACGCGTACCACGCGTGAGGTGCCGCTGCTGGGCCAGACCCTGTACAGCCGCCAGGACTCGGATGTGACCATCGCGCAGGTGGAGGGCAGCTGGACCTGGACCCATGGCAGGACCCAACTGCAGCCGTATGTGCAGTTCACCAGGCACTGGGTCGACAGTGATGGTGCGGTGGAGCAGGGCGGCACGGCTGCGCTGGTGCTGGAAGGCGGCAAGGACACGCTCAATGTCAGCACCGTGGGCGTGCGCGGCCGTTGGGATGTGGGCAGCGGCGAGCGCTTCCCGGCGCAGCTGACGGTTGGCCTGGGCTGGCAGCATGCATCGGGTGATACCGATGTGGCCAGCCGCAACCGCTTCGCGGTGGGCGGCAATGCCTTCGACGTCTACAGCGCGGTGATGGCACGCAATGCGCTGGTCAGTCAGGTGGGCGTGGCGGTGGGCCTCGGCCGCAACAGCCAGCTGTCGATGTTCGTGCAGGGCCAGCACGGCGATGGCCGCCGCGACGTGGGCGGGCAGATCAACCTGCGTGTGGGCTTCTGAGGAGAGTCGGGCGACGTTGGATCCACGCCTGCGTGGATCCAGGGCGGTGCGGAGGGCTAGACCCTCCGCTCCATCTCCACGGCATCGATCCCGGCGCCGTGGCCATTGGAAACGATCCGCGTCACCTGGAAGCCCAGGCCAGCATAGAAGCCCTGGGTGTGCTGGCTGGTACTGAGCGTGATGCGCTTGATCGAGGGATCCGCTTCGGCCTGGCGCAGGCGTGCCAGCGCCAGTTCCCGGCCCAGTCCATGCCGGTGCAGCGCGCGCTGTACCATGCCCCAGCAGAAACCGGCACTGCCGTCGCCGCGTCGCGACAGGCCGCCGCACGCCACGATGCTGCCATCTCGCTCGATGACCTGGAATGCACAGTCCATGGCCTGTTCTTGCAGGAAGCGCTCAAAGTCGCTGCGCTCTTCGGGCGCGAAGTAGGTGGGCACGTTGCTGTCGAAAATCGACAGGCAGGCGCTGGCATCGGCGGGGCGGTAGAGGCGGAGATTCATGGAAAATGCCTTGGCGTTGCCCGGGCGCATTTCAACCGTCCAGACGTTGTCCTTCTCAAGTGGGTATCGCACGACGAGGCCGCAGGAGCCGCCGAAGTGTTCCAAGGTGCGTGGAGCGGAGTCGATCTTCTCACGGATGATTTCGCCCAACTCGAATGACTGTGCGGAACACAGGCGCCTGTACCAGGCGGGTGCGTCAGTGGCGAGGCGCATGCGGCCGCGATGGAGCGGGGCGCGGCGGCTTCTGGGCTATGCTTTCGACACGTGGGACTGACCGCGCGGCAGGATCCGCCGGCCCCATTCGTCTTCCTGCCTGCAACGGAGCTGTCGAGCGATGCCCGACCCTTCTCTTTCCCGGACCGCCCAGGTCATGCGCAGTCTGCTGTTTGGCGCGGTGGGGCTGTTGATCCTTGCCGTGGCTGCCTTCGAAGTGACGCATCGCCTTGAGTTCCTGCAGATCGCGCAGGCCGTCGATGGCCAGGTTGAGCGCCTGAACGCGGGCGGATCGCATCCGCAGATTGCGTTCACCACCGCGACCGGCCAACGCGTCTCTTACCCGCAGGGCGGCATGATCTTCGGCTATGAGCCTGGACAGCCGGTACGCGTGCTGTACGATCCGGCGCAACCGCGCGTGGAGCCGGTCCTGGATACGTTCGGTGCGCTGTGGGGAATGACGGTCGTGTGGATGCTGCTGGGGCTGGCGTTCGTCGGCGTCTGCGTGCGGGGACTGCTCCGGCGCAGGTGACTCGCAGCAGATCGCGCGCTGTCGGCGGGCGGACCGTTGGACCTGCCCCAGGCGGCAGGGCCTGTTCAGTCCGGTAGTACCTAGCGCGCTTCCCGCCAGCCAAATAAAAAAGCCGCCCAGTGGGCGGCTTCTTCATTTATCTGGCGGAGAGAGGGGGATTGTCGGGTGCATCCCTGCACCCGATCCCGATGCGCGTTGCGCCCCGGGACCAGCCTGCGGCTGTCCGGTTCTGCTCCTGCAGAACCGTCGAACCCCGGCGGGGCGTCTCACCACCCATCCCATCCGCCAGACAAACGCAAAAGGGCCACCCTGTGGGCGGCCCTTTTGCGTTTGTCTGGCGGAGAGAGGGGGATTCGAACCCCCGAAGCGCGGTTTAGACGCTTACACACTTTCCAGGCGTGCTCCTTCAACCACTCGGACACCTCTCCGGATCCCTGCCATCGGCAAACGCCTCAGCAGGGGCGCAGATTCTAGCGGGCTGCGCGGCACTTCACAAGCACCCCGGCCAGGAACCCGCGAAAGATGTGCCGGAGGCGAGGGGGCTGGACAGGCATGGCACAATGGAACATCCGATGGAAAACGGTGGCCTGATGTCCTATCTCGTCCTTGCCCGCAAGTGGCGTCCAAAGCGTTTTGCCGAGCTGGTGGGCCAGGAACACGTGGTCCGTGCGCTCAGCAACGCACTGGACAGCGGCCGGGTCCACCATGCGTTCCTGTTCACCGGCACCCGCGGCGTGGGCAAGACCACCATCGCGCGCATCTTCGCCAAGTCGCTGAACTGCGAACAGGGCACCAGTGCCGATCCCTGCGGCCAGTGTGCAGCCTGCCTGGATATCGACGCCGGCCGCTACATCGACCTGCTGGAAATCGACGCCGCGTCCAACACCGGCGTGGACGACGTGCGCGAGGTGATCGAGAACGCGCAGTACATGCCTTCGCGTGGCAAGTACAAGGTCTACCTGATCGACGAAGTGCACATGCTGTCCAAGGCGGCGTTCAATGCGCTGCTGAAGACGCTGGAAGAGCCGCCGGAGCACGTGAAGTTCCTGCTGGCCACCACCGATCCGCAGAAGCTGCCGGTCACCGTGCTCAGCCGCTGCCTGCAGTTCAACCTCAAGCGCCTGGACGAGGACCAGATCCAGGGCCAGATGACCCGCATCCTGGCGGCCGAGGAGATCGAGGCCGACGGCAGTGCCATCGTGCAGCTGGCCAAGGCCGCTGATGGCAGCCTGCGGGATGGCCTGTCGCTGCTGGACCAGGCGATTGCCTATGCCGGCGGCGCGCTGCGCGAGGACGTGGTGCGTACCATGCTGGGCACGGTCGACCGCACCCAGGTGGCGGCGATGCTCGATGCGCTGGCTGACGGCAATGGCCCGCGCCTGCTGCAGGTGGTGGCCGCGCTGGCCGAATTCTCGCCGGACTGGAGTGGCGTGCTGGAAGCGCTGGCCGAAGGCCTGCACCGCATCCAGGTGCAGCAGCTGGTACCGGGTGCGGCCGTTGCCGAAGGCCTGGACGCCGCCGCATTCGCCGAGCGCCTGCGCCCGGAAGTGGTGCAGCTCTGGTACCAGATGGCCTTGAACGGCCGTCGTGACCTGCCGATGGCGCCGAGCCCGCGCGCGGGCTTCGAGATGGCCGTGCTGCGCATGTTGGCGTTCCGCCCGGCCGCGGCGGTCCCGCCGGTGCCGAAGTCGGTGGAGGGGGCAGGCAATGCGCCGGGTGGCAATGCTGCCGGTGGTGGCACCGGTGCGGGTACCCACGAAGCGACGCCGGCGACTGCCGCCGCTTCGGCAAGCCCGGCCGTGGTGGCGCAGGTGGCCGCTCCGGTGCAGGCCGCGCCGCGCGAACCTGAACCCGAACCTGAGCCGGCCCCGCAACCCGAACCGGACCCGACGCCGGAGCCCGAGCCGGTTCCGGTGGAAGAGCCGGTGTCACCGCCGCCGGTGAAGGCCGAAGCAGCGGCGCCGCCGTCCGTTGAAATAGAAGTGGGCGACGACCTGCCGCCGTGGGCCACCGACGAAGCCGAGGCACGTGACGAGGCGCTGGCGGCCGAGATGGCTGGGCCGGAAGCTGCCATGGTGGCGCCCTGGCATGAGCCGCCGGCTCCCGTCGCGGCTCCCAGCGAGCCTGCACCGCCCGAGCGCCCGTTCCGCACTGAAGGCATTGCCATCGCGCCGGTCGAGCCGGCGCCAGTGCAGGAGAATGCGCCGCTGGAAGGTGTGAGCGACCTGGCCAGCGCCGAGGACTGGCTGGATCTGGTCGCCAACAGTGGCCTGAGCGGCCCGTCGCGGCAGCTGGCCGCCAACGCTGCCTTCATCAGTTGCCAGCACGGGACCTTGAAACTGGGCCTTTCGCCCGGATTTGAATACCTGCGCTCGGAGCGCGCGCTGGCCGCCCTGGGCGAGATGCTGGAGAAGGCCCTCGGCCAGGCGCCGAAGATCGTGGTCGAGACCGTGGAAACCGAACACGTTCCGGCCGAGACTCTGCACCAGCGTGCCGACCGCCAGCGTAGTGAGCGGCAGCAGGTGGCAGAGGCCGTTTTCATGGACGACCCGGAAGTGCAGGTGCTGATCCAACAGCACGGTGCCCGGGTTGTTTCCGATTCCATCCGTTCTTTTGACGAGTAAGACACCATGCGCGGAAACATCGCCCAACTGATGCAGCAGGCCCAGAAAATGCAGGAAAACCTGCAGAAGGCCCAGGAAGAAATCGCCAAGATCGAAGTGACCGGCAGCGCCGGCGGCGGCATGGTCAGCGTGACCCTGACCGGTGCCAAGGAATGCCGCAAGGTGCGCATCGACCCGTCGCTGACCAGCGACCCGGAGATGCTGGAAGACCTGATCGCCGCCGCCTTCAATGATGCCTCGAACAAGATCGATGCCGAGTCGAAGTCGAAGATGGGGTCGGCCACCGCCGGCATGCAGCTGCCGCCGGGCATGAAGCTGCCGTTCTGATTTCCCAGGGGGCGCCTGCCGCTGCAGGTGCCCGCTCCAACCCTCGGTCGAGCATGGCTCGACTCTACAGACAGCTGTCGAGCGTGCTCGACGCCATGAAAGCATGCCGCCGTGTCCGCACCCCTGCTTGAACAATTGATCGACGCATTGCGGGTGCTGCCTGGCGTCGGCCAGAAGACTGCACAGCGCATGGCCTATCACCTGCTCGAGCGCGAGCGCGAAGGTGGCCAGCGTCTGGCCGAGACACTGGCATTGGCGGTGGAGCGAATCGGCCACTGCGTGCAGTGCCGCGATTTCAGCGAAACCGAGCTGTGCCCGACCTGTGCCAACGGCAGCCGCGAGCGCAGCCAGCTGTGCGTGGTCGAATCGCCGGCCGACCGCCTGGCCATCGAGAACGCCACCGGCTTCCGCGGTGTCTACTTCGTGCTGCAGGGGCGGCTGTCGCCGCTCGATGGCATCGGCCCGCGCGAGCTGGGCCTGGAGCAATTGGAGCGACGGTTGGCCGAAGGCGAGGTGCAGGAGCTGATCATCGCCACCAGCGCCACTGTCGAGGGCGAGGCCACCGCGCATTACCTGGCGCAGCTGGCGCGCGCACGCAAGGTGCAGCCGAGCCGTTTGGCGCAGGGCCTGCCACTTGGCGGTGAACTCGAATACGTCGATCGCGGCACGCTCTCGCACGCGTTCGGAACGCGCAGCGAATTCCGCGATTGAATGCCGGCCGGGCATCCCCCGGCGCGGCCGGCCTACAATGCGGATGACATCCCCGCCGAGGCCGACCATGAGCAACGAAACCCTCTTCAGCAAGATCATCCGTCGCGAGATCCCGGCCACCATCGTCTACGAGGATGACGAGGTGCTGGGCTTCAAGGACATCGCACCGCAGGCGCCGGTGCACGTGCTGTTCATTCCGAAGAACGAGATCATTCCGACCCTGGATGACCTGCAGCCGTCGCAGGCGCACCTGATCGGCAAGCTGGCGCTGGCTGCCGCCGAGTATGCGCGCCGCGAGGGCTTCGCACAGGACGGTTACCGTATCGTGATGAACTGCCGCGAGCATGCCGGGCAGACCGTGTTCCATATCCACATGCACCTGCTGGCCGGTGCGCCGCTGGGGCATTTCGGTGCGCCTGGGCGTTGAAGCCCCTGTCCACGCCATGCGCGGATGAAAAAGGCCGCCCGAGGGCGGCCTTTTCCGTCATGCCTGTGCGGTGACGATCACCACCAGCCCCAGCGACCATAGCCGCCCCAGTACGGACCATACGGGCCCGGGCCCCACGGGCCATAGGGGTAGGGCACCACGTCGACCTGGCGCTGTTCCGGCCACAGGTAGATCACATCGGCCGACAGCTTGGGCAGGCGGTAGTCGTACTCGCCGATGCGGGTGTTCTGGTAGCCGTCGATCTTGCCGATGAAAGTCACGTCACGACCGGCTTCGAACACGGCCGGGTCGTAGAAGCCGGCACGGCAGGCGATGAAACGACCGTCGCTGGCGTCGGACGAGGTGGTGTTCGGGCGGCCACTGCCATTGAGCGGGCGCGAGATGATCTGGAAGCAGGTCTCGCCCTGGCCGGGCTTGGTTTCGATGATGCGGCCGCCCCAACGGACCGGCGTGCCGACCTGCTGGGTAGCGACCGAGTCGCGCGGGGAGACCAGGCTGAACTGTCCCTGCAGCGGCTTGGGGGCCGTGGCGCAGGCCGACAGGGCCAGCGTGGCCACAGCGGTGAGAAGGAACTTGGTGTTCATGGGGAGGCTCCGGAAGTCGGGCGATGCCTGCGCAGGTCCCGCAATAATGAAGCGAGGTCGGTGCAAGTTCCAGCGTAGCGCGCGTCGGCGAAACGCTGGCTGAGTGCGAGCAGGGCCGGGTCAGGGCGCTGCCGGTGCACCCGCTGGGCCCAGTCCTGTGCGGTTTCGTGCGGTTCACGGGCCAGGCCGAGGCGGGCGTAGCGCCGTCCGAGCCGGTGCCAGGCGCGCAGCAGCGGGTCGCGTTCGCGCTCGCCACGGGCCAGCAGCCAGGCCATCCACGCCAAGGCCAGCATCGTTGCCACCACGAAGCCAGCGACAAGTTGCGTGGGGCCCAGATCATCCATCCCGAACGGCGTGAGCAGTTGCTGCTGGCGGCGTGCATCGAATGACAGCACCAGGTCGTTCCAGCCGCGGCGCAGCCAGTCGCCCATCTGCCCCAGCTGCTGCCAGCGTTGCTGCAGTGGCGTGTCCGTACCGGCCTGCAGGCGGTCGTCCAGTGTATCCAGGATGCGTTCCGGTGCCACGGCTGCGGTCGGGTCAACCCGTACCCAGCCGCGCTGCGGCAGCCATACCTCGGCCCAGGCATGGGCGTCCATCCGCCGCACGATCCAGTAGTCGCCAAGGCGGTTGTAGGTGCCGCCGGCAAAGCCGGTCACCACCCGTGCCGGGACGCCGGCGTTGCGCATCAACACCACGAAGGCCGAGCTGAAGTGTTCACAGAAGCCGGCCTTGTAGCCGAACAGGAACTCGTCGATCGGGTCGCGCCCTGCCGCAGGGGTGTCCAGCGTGTACGAGAAGTCGGTGGTGATCCACTGCAGCGCGCGGCGCACGATGGCCTCGTCATCGCTGCCAGCCTGCTGCCGCCATTGCTGCGCCAACGTGGCGGTGCGCGGGTTGAAGCCACTGGGCAACTGCAGCGCGGCCCGTCGCAGATAGGGTGACAGCGTGCTGTCGAAGCGTTGTGGTGGCGCCGAATGCAACCGCCAGCGGCTCAGCGACGCCAGTGACCGCTCGCTGCTCAGGCTCATGTCCGCATCCAGCGTGCTGCCTGCAGGCGCGCGGCTGGGCAGGTCCAGTGCCACCAGCTGGCGCCGGTCGGTGGGTTCGTAGTCGATCTGGTAGTCCCAGCCCTGCGTACCGGCCTCGACCACGGCCGCCGGCCGTCGCTCGCTGGCGCGGTCACGTGTCCAGCGCCGGCCATCGAAGGCGGTCAGTACCGGTCCTCGCCAGTAGCGTTGCATCGGCTCGGGTACCGCGCCGAAGAACTGCACGCGCAGCGCCGGGCTGTCGTCGGCCATCAGGTCCAGCCACTGGCCGGGCTCCATGCTGTCGGACAACCCCGGCGTACCCACGGCGCGCTCGGGAACACCCCACAGTGGCGTGGCCAGGCGCGGGAACAGCCAGAAGCAGGCCAACGCCAGCGGCAGGCCGATCGCCAGCAGGCGGCCAACGCCGCGCAGCTGCCCTCGCAAAGGCAGCGGCGCGGCGTGGCCTTCATCCCCGGCCAGCCGTTGCAGGGCGAGCAGCGCGCTGATCCCCGCCAGTGCGGCCAACACCGTGGTCAGTGGTCCTTGGTCGAGCAGGAACGCCGCAAACGGGGAAAACAGCGCGAACCCGAGCAGGCTGCGGGCATCGCGCCGGCTGCGCAGTTCGCTGGACTTGATCGCCAGCATCGCTGCCAGCAGGGCGCAACCGGTATCGCGCCCAGGTCGGACCATCCCCATCTGCCAGGCGATGGCACCGAGCATGGCCAGCACCAGCAGCAGGCGCACCGGCATGGGCAGCACCCTCCGCCACGACAGGGCCGCAGTCACGAGCGCTGCAGCCGCGATCACGCCCGCCAGCAGGGGCGGCAACTGCAGCAGCAACGGCAACAGCGCCAACGCCGCGCTGGCCAGGGTCCAGTTGCGGGCATTGCGGTCGAGCGCGGGCGTGGTCTCAGTCATGCGGCATCAATGCCAGTGCACGCAGGCACAGGTGGTGGTGGCTGGCGCCCTGGCCTGGCCCGAACGGCGGGTGTGCAGGCAGCAGCAGGGTGTAGCGGCGGCCTTCGCGCTCGGCCATGTCGACCCATCGCGCCAAACGCGCGATGCGTGCTTCATGGCCCAGCGGGGACAGCGTGCGCCAATCGAGGATGACTTCGATGCCAACCGGCCTTTCGTACTCGCGCACCAGCAGGCTGTCGCGGCGTGCCGAGTGCTTCCACGAAATGCTGCGTGGCGCATCGCCCGCACGATAGGGCCGTAGCTGATGCAGTTCCTCGCCACTGGCATGGGCGCGCGTGTGCAGCGGATCGTTGCCGCTTTCCGGCAGTGCAGGGGCCAGCGCCTCGGGTTGCGGGTAGACCAGCAGCGGTTGTTCCGGCCACACCCACGACCATGCCCGCACCAGGCCCAGTGGCTGGTTGGTGGAGAGGCGGATGCGCGGGAGCTCCAGCCAGCCGCGGCGTTCGCTGGGAACGTGCAGCTCCACCTCACCGCGGCCGTGTGCAGGCAGCGAGGTCCAGGCTTCGCTGTCCCCCAGCTGCAGGTGCAGGCCGTGGCGTGCGCGCGGATCACGCAGTGACAGGTCCACGCGCAGGCGCAGTGGTTGCCCGGCAGGAACCGGCTCGGCGGAGATCGCGTCGATCTGTACGCCCGACAGCTGCAGGTGCGCGGCGATGGCGCTGGCGATCGCCGCTGCCGCCAGCAGCAGGGCCAGCAGCAACGCCGGGTTGTTGTTGTAGTTCAGTGCGCCCAGCAGCATTGCCGCCAGCAGCGCGGCGACGAACAGGCCGAAGCGGGTGGGCAGTACGTAGATGCGGTGGCGGTCCAGGCGCTGCGGCAGTGCTTCAGGCCTGCGCGGGCGTGCCAGCAGTTGCAGTCGTGCCCAGCGCGTGGCCACCCTCAATCCACCGCAACGGTCTGCAGGATGGCCCGTGCCAGTGCCGGCCCCGAGCTGGACTCGGCTTCGGCCACGAGGCGATGACCGGCCACCGCCACGAACAGGGTCTGCACGTCCTCGGGCACCACGTGGCCGCGGCCCAGCAGAAGTGCATGCGCCCTGGCCGCGCGCAGCAGCGCAAGGCCGGCACGCGGTGACAGGCCCACGCGCACGCCGGCGTGCTGGCGGCTGCGGGTCAGCAGGGCCTGCACGTAGTCGACCAGTGCATCGCTGGCATGGACCTGGCTGACGGCTTCACGCAGCGCGCGTACCTGGGTGTCATCCAGCTTCGGTACGGCACGTGCGATCAGGTCGCGGCGGTCTGTACCTCGCAGCAGTTCGCGTTCGGCCTGCGCACTGGGGTAGCCCATCGCCAGGCGCAGCAGGAAACGATCCAGCTGCGAATCCGGCAGCGGGAAGGTACCGGACAGATCCACCGGGTTCTGCGTGGCGATCACGAAGAACGGATCGGGCAGGGGATGGGTCTGCCCATCCAGGGTGACCTGCTGTTCGGCCATCGCCTCCAGCAGCGCGCTCTGCGTGCGTGGCGGCGCACGGTTGATCTCATCGGCCAGCAGCACGTGGGTGAACACCGGCCCCGGGTGGAACTGGAACTGGCGGCTGCCGGCCTCGTATACCGAAACGCCCAGTACATCGGCGGGCAGCAGGTCGGAGGTGAACTGCACGCGCTGGAAACTGAGGCCCAGGCTGCTGGCCAACGCATGCGCCAGCGTGGTCTTGCCCAGGCCGGGCAGATCTTCGATCAGCAGATGGCCGCCGGAAAGCAGGGCGACGAAAGCCAGCCTGACTTCCGGCACCTTGCCCAGCACCAGTGCGTTTACCTGATCCTGTGCCTCCCGCAGGGCCTGGCGCAGTTGATCGGTTAGCATGCTGGGATTGGGGGACGAGGCTGGCATGATCGTCTCAGGTCTGGAATCCATTCGATTATCCATAGAGCAATGCAGGGCGAACAGCGCGCGCGGACAATATTTCTCTGGTTATGGACGCTGGTCACAGCGGCCAAGCTGGTAGTGGCTGCGCGGCTGCCACTGTTTGTTGACGAAGCGTTCTATTGGCAGGAAGGCCAGCATCTGGCCGCTGCGTATTCGGACCTTCCCGGACTGACCGCGTGGTTGGCGCGCCTGGGTGTGGAGATCGGTGGCCACCATGTGCTCGCGTTGCGCCTGCCGTTCCTGGCCATCGGCGCGCTGCTGCCGTTGCTGGTGGTGCGCACGGCCACGCGCTGGTTCGGCAATGTGGCCGGTTGGCAAGCGGGCAGCCTCACGCTGTTGATGCCGTTGTCGGCGACGCTGGGCCTGCTGGCGGTGCCGGATGTGCCCATGGCACTGGCCGCGGTGATCTGCCTGCACGCCGGTGCGCGGCTGCTGCACAACGTTGATGCATCGTCGGCGATGAAGCTTGCGCTGGGCCTGTCGATCGGTGCGCTCAGTCACTACCGTTTCATCGGTGTCATCGGCGTTGGCTTCATCGCGTTGCTGGCGCTGCCGCAGGGGCGGCGCATGCTGGCCGATCCGCGCGTATGGGTCGCGCTGGCGGTGGGCGTGCTGGCGTGGCTGCCGTTGCTGGCATGGAACGCGGACAACCACGACGCCGGCCTGAAGTTCCAGGTGGTCGAGCGCCATCCCTGGACGTTCGAATGGAACGGGCTGTGGTTCCTGGTGATCCAGCCCATGCTGGTCACCCCGATCCTGTGCATGGCGATGTGGAAGGTGGCGCTGGCCGGTACCCGCAGGGGCGGCGGCACGCGCGTGCAGTGGCGCTACTTCGGTCTGGTCGGGGGCGTATCCACGCTGGGCATCTTCCTGCTGGGCTTCTTCACCGACGTCGAGCGGATCAGTTTCCATTGGCCGCTGCCGGGCTATCTGGCCCTGCTGGTGGCGGTGCCGGTGGTGCTCAACGGCTGGCCACGCTGGCTGCGGCGCACCGGCTGGTGGCTGGCGGGCGCAGGCATGGTGCTGGCGTTCGGCTATTACCTGATGGCCTCCACGCCCGCGTTGCGTGAGCAGCTGGCAGGCAGCAAGTACTACCCGCGCAATTTCGCGGGCTGGCAGCCGTTGGCGATGGCGGTGCGCGAAGAGTTGCAGCAGATGCCGGCGGGCACGCGGGTGCTGGCGGGGAACTTCAAGGTTGGCGCCGAGCTGGGCTTCCAGCTCGGCAATGGCGATATCGAAGTGCTGCCGCATCCGCTCAACGACAAGCATGGGCGCACCGCGCAGCTGGCGCAGTGGGAACTGCTGCATGAGGGCAAGCGCTCGACGCCGATGCTGCTGGTGCTTTCACCCAGCGACCAGCGTTACCGCGATCTGCTGGCGCGCTATCACGCCATCTGCGGACAGGTGGGGCCGCTGCCGGCGCCGCGGGTGGTCAGCAGTGACCATGGCTTCCAGCGTTTCCTGCTGTTCCGGCTGCCGGCGCAGCGCGCGCCCGGGGCGTGCGTGACTCCGGCAATGGCGTGGCTGGATACGCCTTCCAACGGCGAAAAGGTGTCTGGCACGCTGGCGATCAAGGGATGGGCGTTCAAGGATGGTGTCGGCCTGGCACGGGTTGAGGTGCTGGTCGATGGCCGCTCGATGGGGGATGCGCGCTATAGCCGCGCATTCGACGTGCGCCAGACCTGGCCGGACAGCACCGATCCGCAGCATCCGGCGGTGGGCTTCGATGCTTCATTGGACACGAGCACGCTGGCGCCGGGACGGCATTGGCTGGGCCTGCGCCTGCACGGTCGCGATGGCAGCGTGGAGGAATGGCAGGAGCAGCCGTTCCAGGTTCGCGGGCGCTGAGGCGGAGCGCGGTCCAGGTGGTCGCGCGCCAGGTTGGTTGCGTGCTCCAGGTTGGTCGGGGGCTCCACGTTGGTAGAGTCGACTGTTAGTCGACTGCTCTTCCAGCCGCCGGCAAAACCCCGCGCTGCGCGCGATGGTCGACTGACAGTCGACGTTACCCGGCTCAGGTCCTACCCGGCCCATGTCCGGCCTGTTTCCGCGATCGGTGCCGGCAATCAGTGTGTCGCCTTCAGGGCACCGCGAACCCTGCCTGGCGCAGCAACCCGCACAGCGCGATCAGCGGCAGGCCGATCAGCGCGGTCGGGTCGCGGTTGTCGATCGCTTCGAACAGGCTGATGCCCAGGCCCTCGCACTTGAAGCTGCCGGCGCAGTCCAGCGGCTGTTCGGTGGCCACGTAGCGCGCGATCTCCTCCTGGCCCAGCGCGCGGAAACGGACCTCGGTCAGATCCACGGCACTGAATGATTCTCCGTCTCGCGTGAGACTGATGGCGGTATGGAAGCGTACTGTCTGCCCGGACATCGCCGCCAGCTGCGCGCAGGCCGCCTCGGCCGTGCCGGGTTTGCCCAGCGGCCGCCCGTTCAGGTCCGCCACCTGGTCAGAGCCGATCACCCAGGCGCCGGGGTGGCGGACGGCGACTTCGGTTGCCTTGGCCGTGGCAAGGCGCGTTGCAAGGGCCAGCGGCGTCTCACCGTTCAACGGGGTTTCATCCACCTCCGGGCTTGCGCAGTCGAAGGGCAGGCCCAGCCGCTGCAGCAACTCGCGGCGGTAGCGGGAGGTGGAGGCCAGGACCAGTGACATGCGAGAATACCGGGGCAGGGTGCGGCAGTCTGGCCTGTGCGCAGCGCCAGCAGCAAGTGCTGTATGGCGGGCATTTGACAGCAGCCCCCCCGATCCTTAGTATTCAGCGGCTTATGTCCGCGAACGTGCCCGAATCGCTGGATGCTTGGCGGATGGTCGTAGCGCGAAGGCGCTTCGACGGCCAGGTCTCCCTGGCTGAATTGACCCGCCTGCAGGGGCTGGTCGCAGATACCGACGGCGAGTGTTCCTACTCGCTTGAATTCGGTCGCGACGAAGTCCTGCGGGTATCCTATGTGGAACTGACCATCGACACCGCGTTGCCGCTGACCTGTCAGCGCAGCATGCAGCGATTCCTGTTGCCGGTGAAGGTGACCCAGAGGCTTGGCCTGATCCGCGACGAGGACGAGGAATCGTCCCTGCCGGAGGAGTACGAGGCGTTGCTGGTGCCGGAAGACGGCCAGCTGCGTCCGCTGGACCTGGTCGAAGACGAGTTGGTGCTGGCGGTGCCGGTGGTTCCGCTGTCGCCCGACGGTGAAGCAGTCGACAAGGACTGGGCGCCGAGCGAAGAAGAAACAAAGAAGGCCAATCCGTTCGCGGCATTGGCGGCATTGAAGAAACAATAGCAGCCGGATTGTCGTCGGCGGCTGCGGCGAAAGCGAAAGTGTGCTGGGCGCTGGCGTCCTGCGCGACGATACGACGAAGCAAAACGAACCGAGTTTGGAGCAATCCCATGGCTGTGCAGAAATCCCGTGTTACCCCGTCCCGCCGCGGCCAGCGCCGTTCGCATGACGCCCTGAGCGCCAAGCAGCTGTCGACCGACCCGACCACCGGCGAAGTGCACCTGCGTCACCACATCACTGCCGACGGTTTCTACCGCGGCAAGAAGGTCATCCAGACCAAGACCTCGGCCGTCGAAGAAGATTGATGTGCCGGGAAGGCCGCTGCCCTCGGGCAGCGGCCTTTGCCTTCTTTCCCGGGCGTGCCGGTGATCGGCGGCCCGCGCAACAGGAAACATGATGAGCAAGCGGATCTATTCGAGGATCGCGGGCACCGGTAGCTATTTGCCGGAAAAAGTCCTGACCAACGCCGACCTGGAAAAAATGGTCGAAACCTCGGATGAGTGGATCCAGTCGCGCACCGGAATTCGTGAACGGCACATCGCGGCCGAAGGCGAAACCACCAGCGACCTCGGCTACCAGGCCGCGTTGCGCGCACTTGAAGCGGCCGGTATCGACGCTTCGCAGCTCGACATGATCGTGGTCGGTACGACCACGCCTGACCTCATTTTCCCCTCCACCGCGTGCCTGATCCAGGCCAAGCTCGGTGTTGCGGGGTGCCCTGCCTTTGACGTCAACGCCGCCTGCTCGGGCTTCGTGTTCGCGCTGGGCGTGGCCGACAAGTTCATCCGTTCCGGCGACTGCAGGCACGTGCTGGTGATCGGCACCGAAACGCTGACCCGCATGGTCGACTGGAACGATCGCACCACCTGCGTGCTGTTCGGCGATGGCGCCGGCGCCGTCGTGCTCAAGGCCGACGAGGAAACCGGCATCCTCAGTACCCACCTGCATGCCGACGGCAGCAAGAAGGAGCTGCTGTGGAACCCGGTGGGCGTCTCGACCGGCTTCAAGGACGGTGCCAACGGTGGCGGCACCATCAACATGAAGGGCAACGACGTGTTCAAGTACGCCGTCAAGGCGCTGGACTCGGTCGTGGACGAGACCCTGGCTGCCAATGGCCTGGACAAGTCCGACCTGGATTGGCTGATTCCGCACCAGGCCAACCTGCGCATCATCGAAGCCACCGCCAAGCGCCTGGACATGTCGATGGACCAGGTGGTGGTGACTGTCGACAAGCACGGCAACACCTCGTCCGGCTCGGTGCCGCTGGCGCTGGACGCCGCGGTGCGTTCGGGCCGCGTCGAGCGCGGCCAGCTGCTGCTGCTGGAAGCCTTCGGCGGCGGCTTCACGTGGGGTTCGGCCCTGCTGCGCTATTGATAGTGCAAGTTACGACAATGTGAAGTTTTGTCGTTACGGCCCCTCTGGGGCCGTAACGCGTTTAAAGGAGTACACGTCATGGTTGAGCCCATCGTCATCGAAGGGCAGCGCGCCTGGCTGAAGCAGTACGGCAAGGGAAGCCGCGCAGTGGCCCTGGGCCTGCTCAATTTCGTTGCCCGTCGTTTCCATCTGGACGCCCTGCGACCACCGCCGCACCGTGGTGGTGATGCCGCGCGAGAAACCGAAGCCCGTCGCCTGGGAGAACTGCAGGCGCAGGGCGTGAACGTGCCCGACGTGCTGGGCAGCGGCCACGCCGCGCTGGTGATCGGTGACAACGGCAGCTCGTTCAATACCTGCCTGCGCCAGGCCGACGAGGCCGGCCGCGACCGGCTGGTGATGGCGGCCATGCAGGCGATCGCCGAAGCGCATGCGCGCGGCGCCTATTTCGGCCAGCCGCTGCCGCGCAACCTCACCTGGGATGGGCAGAAGGTGGGCTTCATCGACTTCGAGGAAGATCCGCTGGAAGTGATGGATCTGTCCGAAGCGCAGGCCCGCGACTGGCTGATGTTCGGTTACGGCGTGGCCAAGTACTACGCCGACCGCCCCGAGCAGCTGCAGGCGATGATGGCCGAGGCGATGGGCGAGGCCCAAGCGCCTGTGCGCGAACACGTGCACGCGGTCAGCGGCCGCCTGCGCAGCCTGGCCCGGGTCTGCATGAAGCTGGGCCGTTCAGCGCGCGCGCTGGCGCATTCGATCTTCATCGCCCATGGCGCCAGCACGGCGGGCGTACTGATGCTGGTGGGCCTGTGCGTGGACTTCCTCGCCGACGGCGACCTGGACGTGCTGCAGCTGTTCTGCTGACGGCAGGTTCGCGCTGCTGGCAGGTTGGCGCCGCGGTAGAGTCGACTGTCAGTCAATTTCCGCGCGCAGCGCGGGCTTTCAGCGGCTGATCGAAGGGCAGTCGACTGACAGTCGACTCTACCTGGGCGGGGCACCGCACCGGATGCCGGGCTGTCCCGCGGCGGCGCTCCATACGCCTGCATACGCGCACGTACAGACGACACAGCGGATTCGCCCTTATCATGGCCCGCTTCGATTGCAACAAGCGGATGACCGCGTGACCGTATCCACCCTCGCTTTTGTCTTCCCCGGCCAGGGCTCGCAGTCTGTGGGCATGGTGGCCGAGCTGGCCGAACTGCACCCGCAGGTGCGTGAAGCCTTCACCGAAGCATCCGATGGTGCCGGCGTCGACCTGTGGGCGCTGTCCCAGGGTGGCCCGGAGGAAATGCTCAACCGTACCGAATACACCCAGCCGGCCCTGCTGGCCGCGAGCATCGGCGTGTGGCGTGCCTGGAACGCCGTGGGCGGTCCGCGCCCGTCGGTGCTGGCCGGCCACAGCCTGGGCGAGTACACCGCCCTGGTCGCCGCTGGCGCGCTGAGCCTGCATGACGGTGCGCACCTGGTGCGCCTGCGCGGCCAGCTGATGCAGGAAGCCGCACCGGCCGGTGTCGGCGCCATGGCCGCCGTGCTCGGCGCTGAAGACCAGCTGGTGCTGGACGTCTGCGCCGAAGCCGCGGGCAGCCAGGTGGTGGTGCCGGCCAACTTCAATTCGCCGGGCCAGATCGTGATCGGCGGCGACGCAGATGCGGTTGACCGCGCGCTGGCGCTGCTGGCCGAGAAGGGCGTGCGCAAGGCCGTCAAGCTGGCCGTGAGCGTGCCCTCGCACACCCCGCTGATGCGCGAAGCCGCCAACCGCCTCGCCGAAGTGATGGCCGGCCTGTCCTGGCAGGCGCCGCAGCTGCCGGTGGTGCAGAACGTGGATGCCCAGGTGCATGACGGTATCGACGCGATCCGTACCGCGCTGGTCCAGCAGCTGTACCAGCCGGTGCAGTGGACCGGTTGCGTGCAGGCGCTGGCCGCCCGTGGCATCACCCAGGTTGCCGAGTGCGGCCCGGGCAAGGTGCTGACCGGCCTGGTCAAGCGCATCGACAAGGCCATCGACGGCCGTTCACTGGCCACCCCGGGCGACTTCGAAGCCGCCCGCGAGGCATGGTCGGCCTGACTCCCCCTGTTCCTGCCGACCGTACCGGTGGCCGCTGCACGCGGTACGGGTACGGGTACGGCGGCCGCCCCAGCCTGAGGAAAACATCATGAGCAAGCCCCTGCAGGGTGAAATCGCACTGGTCACCGGCGCCAGCCGTGGCATTGGTGCCGCCATCGCCGATCTGCTGGCCGCCCAGGGCGCCACCGTCATCGGTACCGCCACCACCGAATCCGGTGCTGCCGCGATCGGCGAGCGCCTGGCCGCCCACGGCGGTCACGGCCGTGCACTGAACGTGACTGACGCTGCCGCGCTGGACAGCGTGCTGGACGGCATCGCCAAGGAGTTCGGCCCGATCTCGATCCTGGTCAACAATGCCGGCATCACCCGCGACAACCTGCTGATGCGCATGAAGGACGAGGACTGGGCGTCGATCATCGACACCAACCTGACCAGCGTGTTCCGCACCAGCAAGGCGGTGATGCGCGGCATGATGAAGGCACGCAAGGGCCGCATCATCAACATCGCATCGGTGGTGGGCGTGACCGGCAATGCCGGCCAGGCCAACTACGCGGCCGCCAAGGCCGGCATCATCGGCTTCAGCAAGTCGCTGGCCAAGGAAATCGGTTCGCGCGGTGTCACCGTCAATGTGGTTGCTCCCGGCTTCATCGACACCGACATGACCAAGGCGTTGCCGGAAGAAGCGCGCACCGCGCTGATCAACGACATCGCCCTCGAACGCCTGGGTTCGCCGGAGGACATCGCCCATGCGGTGGCCTTCCTGGCCAGCCCGGCTGCCGGTTACATCACCGGCGAAACCCTCCATGTGAACGGTGGCATGTACATGCCGTAAGCAAGGGGCGCAGGGATTGCGCCGCAAGTGGTTGATCTGCTGAGGTTTTTGCTGCGATGCAAGGCCGCGCCGGTTTCCACTACACTATCCCACGGCCATCGCCTTTGATGGCGACCACTTTTGAACCACAACTCCATCTGGAGCGAGATCCCATGAGCACCATCGAAGAACGCGTCAAGAAAATCGTCGTCGAACAGCTTGGCGTCAAGGAAGAAGAAGTCACCAACAGCGCATCGTTCGTCGATGACCTGGGCGCTGACTCGCTGGACACCGTCGAGCTGGTGATGGCCCTGGAAGAAGAATTCGAGTGCGAGATCCCGGACGAAGAAGCCGAGAAGATCAGCACCGTGCAGGCCGCCATCGACTACGTCAAGGCCCACGTCAAGGCCTGATGTCAGACGGCAGTGCGCGTGCAGGTATTTCCTTGCCGCGCACCGCACCCCATGGGGCCGCTGTTGCGGCCCCGTGTGTTTGGGCATCACATCGAAGCAAACCGAGTTACCCGTAGAAATCATCCGGGTCAGGAGAAACAGCAATGAAGCGTCGCGTCGTCGTAACCGGCCTGGGTATCGTCTCGCCGTTGGGCAATGATCTGGCCAGCAGCTGGGAAGGCATCACCCACGGTCGTTCGGGCATCGGTCCGCTGACCAACGTTGCTGATGCCTACGTGGATCGGTTCACCACCAAGATTGCAGGTGAGGTCAAGGGATTCGACATCACCGCCGACAATGAACTGTTCGGTAAGTTCCGGGTCAGCGGCAAGGATGCCAAGAAGATGGACCCGTTCATCCATTACGGCCTCGGTGCCTCGTTCATGGCCCTGCATGATTCGGGCCTGGAGATCACCGACGCCAATGCCGAGCGCATCGGCGCCATCGTCGGCGCCGGCATCGGCGGCCTGCTCGGCATCGAAGAGCAGACCATCGAGTTCCACGAGGGCAAGAAGATCTCGCCCTTCTACGTACCCAAGACCATCATCAACATGCTGCCGGGCCAGCTGAGCATCATCACCGGCCTGAAGGGTCCGTCGTTCTCGGCGGTCTCGGCGTGCGCGACCTCGAACCACTCGATCGGTACCGCGATGCGCATGATCCAGTACGGCGATGCTGACGTGATGGTGGTCGGCGGTGCCGAGCGTGGCTCGTCGCCGACCGCGCTGGGCGGCTTCTGCGCGATGAAGGCCATGAGCACCCGCAACGATGCCCCGGAACAGGCTTCGCGCCCGTGGGACAAGGACCGTGACGGCTTCGTGCTGGGCGACGGCGCCGGCATCCTGATCCTGGAAGAGTACGAGCACGCCAAGGCACGTGGCGCGAAGATCTACTGCGAACTGGCCGGCTTCGGCGCCAGCTCCGACGCGTACCACATGACCGCACCCAGCGAGAACGGCGAAGGCGCCGCGCGCTGCATGGTCATGGCCATGAAGGACGCCGGCGTGACCCCGGAGCAGGTGGGTTACCTCAACGCGCACGGCACCTCCACGCCGCTGGGCGACCTGGGCGAGACCATGGCGATGAAGACCGCCTTCGGCGACCACGCCTACAAGATGATGGTCAGCTCCACCAAGTCGATGACCGGCCACCTGCTGGGCGCTGCCGGCGGCGTGGAAGCGATCTTCTCGGTGATGGCGCTGCAGGACAACGTCATCCCGCCGACCATCAACCTGGAACAGCCGGGCGAAGGTTGCGACCTGGACTACGTGCCGAACGAAGCACGCCAGGCCAAGGTGGACGTGGTGATGTCCAATGGCTTCGGCTTCGGCGGCACCAACGGCACGCTGATCTTCAAGCGCGTCTGACTGGTGCGGTAGGTTGTAGAGTCGACTGTTAGTTGTGTAAACCCACCACGTTGTTCAGCAGGACTCTGGAAATAGGTGGCTGGCCACCGATCCCCATGTGAGGGCGGTGCCAGTTGTAGTGGTGCAGCCATTGGGTCAGCACGGAATTGCGCTGGT
>NZ_JCAFRY010000006.1:0-183771 GCF_059368675.1 Stenotrophomonas sp. YJH_SMC_120 | reverse complement strand
TCCGGGGCCCGGCCCAGCCGCTGGCGGCTGTGCGTTCGGGCGCTTGCGAAGCAGTGCTTCGCAAGCAAAGCGCCCTCACCCATGTAAGCTCGGTCGCCGCATCCATGCGGCTCACGCCCCCGCAACCGGACCCACCCCGCCTTCGACAGTTTTCCGCGATCTGCCTGCTCTTCTGTAGAGCCGAGCCATGCTCGGCTCAGATCTCACAGATTTCGAAATATTCGATTTCGATGGAGAGTCATCCACGCATGGCGTGGATCGTGTCGACCAAGGTCGACACCTACCAACAGCCGCGGGGATCTGTCAGACGGTGGGGCGGTGTGGGTTGGCAGGACCGTTGGCGCCATGGATGGCGCCATCGAGCCCCCAGGGACGGGTTTACGGCGTGTCCTGCCAACCCACACAGCCCCGCCACCCCTCAGTAAACCCGCTGTTGCCGTTGCTCCGGCTCTGGCTCTGGCTCCGGCCTCTGCGGGTGCCGGGCGCAGCCCGGCCGCAAACCCCTTACTTCTTTGCGCGCGGCTGGTTCAGCGGCTCCATCGCGCGGAAGCGCTGGCTGTACTCATCGGTCAGATTCCGCGCTTCCTGCCCGTTGCGCACGATGCTCGGGGTCAGCAGCACGATCACCTCCGAACGGCGGCTGGTGCGGCTCTTCTGCCCGAACAGCGCGCCGACCACCGGAATCCGGCTCAGGCCGGGAATGCCGCTGCTGCCATCGGTGGCCGAATCGGTGATCAGGCCGGCCAGCATGATGGTGTCGCCGCTCTGCACCGCCGCTTCGGTCGACAGCTTCTTGGTGGAAATCCGCGGGTTGCAGTTGCGCTCGGTCGGATTGCAGTTGTCGGGCACGTTCGAGGCGCTGCTCACTTCCTGCACGATATCGAGGAACACCGTGCCATCGCGGGTTACGCGCGGGCGCACCTTCAGGATCACGCCGGTGTCGATGTACTGCACCGAACTGTAGGTGCCGGTGCCGATACCGGTGTTGACCGTGGTGGTGTTGATCGGCACCTTGTCGCCCACGTTGAGCGTGGCCTCGGCGTTGTTGCGCACGAACACCGAGGGGGTCTGCAGCAGGCGTACATCGGTGACCTTGTCCAGCGCGCTCACCACCGCCGCACCATTGTGGCCGGTGAATGCCCAGCCAAGGCCTTCGCCCCCGGTTGCGGCACCGGCGAAGCTGCTCCAGGAGCCACCCGCTGCTGCCGGCAGGGTCACGCCGCCCAATGCTCCCGTCAGGGCACGCCCGGCCACGGCATTGTCGAAGAACCAGTTCACGCCGTACTTCAGGTCACCATCCAGCGACACCTCGGCCACCTGGGCTTCGATGTGCACCTGCAGCGGCATCACGTCCAGCTTCTCGATCACCTCGCGGATCGAGCGCCAGGCCTGCGGGCTCGAACGCACCAGCAGGGTATTGGTCTCCTCCACCGCCGAGACGCCCACGCGATCGCCTTCCACTTCCAGGCTGACGCTGACGTTGCCGGACTGGCGCTGCGGCAGGTTCATGCTGCCGTTGCCGGCACCGCTGGAACCGCTGCCCGGGGTCGAACCGAAACTGCTGCTGTTGTTGCTGTCCATGCCGCGCTCGCCGTCGCTGCCCAGCTGCGATGGAATCGCGCCGGGTGCCAGCGATGCCGGGCTGGAGCCGCCGCGGTTGCCGCTGCTGGCGAAGGCTTCACTCAGCCGCTCGGCCAGGTCGCGCGCCTTGATGTAGCGCAGCTCGTAGGAGAACAGACGGGCGCTGCCACCGGCGGTATCGATACGGTCCAGCCACTGCTGGATCTGGTCCAGGTAACGCACCTGCGGGGTGATCACCAGCACGGCGTTGGCGTTTTCCAGCGGCAGGAAACGGAACATGCCGGCGCTGGGGGTCTTGCTCTCCTCGCCGAACACCTTCTCCAGATCGGCAGCGACCTGCTCGGCCTTGCCCGACTGGATCGGGAACACGCCCACCGACATGCCCGAGAGCCAGTCAACGTCGAAGATCTCGACGGTGCGCATGTAGTTTTCCAGCTCGGCGCGGGTGCCACCGAGGGTGATCACGTTGCGGCCGCTGTCGACGTTGACGATGGCATTAGGCCGCGCATACGGCTCCAGCACCTTCTTCATCTCGGTGGCGGAGATGAACTGCAGCGGGATCACCCGTACCTCGAAGCCACGCGCACTGGCTGCAGGCGCCGTGCTCGGCGCAACCGTACCGGCCAGCGCCTGGTCGGCAGCGACGATGTTGTAGCGGCCACCGCTGTAGACCATGCGGGCGTTGTTCCAGCCCAGCACCATTTCCAGCAGGTTCAACGCCTGTGCCGGCGACACCGGCTTGGGCGTGGCCAGGGTGACCGTGCCCTGTACACCCGGTGCGATCACGTAGTTCTGGCCCAGCATGTCACCCAGGATGGCCTTGACCACCGCATGCACCGATTCGCCTTCGAAGTTGAAGGTGGCCTCGCCGGTGCTGGCGCCATGCAACGCCGGTGCCGGTGCGCGTGCGGCTTCGCGGTTGATCATGGTGCCGGTGCCACGGCGGATCACCGCCTGCGGAGCGCCCTGGGCGTCACGGGCAGCATCTGCTGCGACATCAGCTGCCTGGCCGGCCTCGGCAGTGGGCGACAGATTGCCCTTGCGCTGCACATGCGGCGCGGACACGGTGCTGCAGCCGACCAGCAGCGCGAGGGCAAAGGACCAGGGAAGAAAACGCAGGCTCATGCATTCACTCTATCGGTTGGTGCCATCGCCCGGGGGCGGCGACGGTTGTTGCTGCTGTTGTTGCTGCAGCTGGCGGCGACGGGCCTGGATGCGTTCGCGGATGGCCTGCATCTGCGCTTCGCTGGGGCCATTGGTGTTGGCAGGAGGTGCCGCGGCGGCGGCTGATGGCACGCTGCTGGCGGGCTGCGGCTGCGCGGTTGCGGTTGCGGTTGCAGCAGCCGGAGGTGGGGATGGCATCGGCGGTGCACCCGCCGGCGGTGGCACAACGACCGCACCCGCCGGCGGCGCGCCATTGGCACCCCGCAGTACGGTGGGCGGCTCGCCGCCCTGGCCATTGAACACGGCCAGTTCCAGCACCTGGCTGCCGCTTGGGCCGATCACCGTGGCCTGGCGCGGCGCAAGCCCCACAAGTTGCCAACCGTCCACCGCTTCGCCGTTGAGGCGCAGCCGCAGCGAACGGTTCTGTTCGGTGGTGAAGGTGGCCATGCCGAAGTCGCCGGTCAACAGCACGCCGGTCAGGCGCAGCGCGGCGCTGGCGGCCGGCTCGCTGCCACCGAGCAGGTAGGGCTTCGGCCTGCGGTCCTCGGCGAAAAGCGGTCGCTCGCCGATCGCGCTGTAGCTGTCGGCGCTGGGCATGCGTTCTGCGGCCAACGGCGGCAGCACCGGCAGCGAAGGCACCGCATCGGCATCGCCATCCGCACCTGGCAACTGGCTACCCAGACCGAAGCCGGTGGCCAGCCAGACCGCCGCAGCCCAACCGGCCAGGGCCAGCAGGAAACCGGTGCGCAGGCTGATCTGCTCAAGTTTCATCAGCGACCTCCTGTCCCTCGACCGGCGCCGCCGGTGCGGGGGCGGGTGGCGCTGAAGGCGGCTGCGGCGCGGACACCGGTTCGGCGGCAGGCGTCGGCGCACTGCCATCGGCTGCTGCACCGGGCAGCAGGTAACCGGCCAGTTCGAATGACACATCCAGGCCAAGCCCGGATTCATTCGGCGACTGCTGGAAGCGCTGCGCGATCAGGTTGAGGTTGTCGACGAACAGGCGCGGGCTGCCGGTCTCCAGGCTGTGCAGCACCGTGGCCAGTTCGGCCACGCCACAGCGCAGGCGCACCTGCATGGCGACGCGCACGAACTCGGCGTCGCGGCGGTTGTCGGTGAGCGGCGTGCGGTTGCTGATGGTGCAGCTGCGGTTGCCCGGGCTGGCCATCGCCACCGCATCCTGCAGCTTCGCGCCGAGCGCAGCGGCTGCAGCCTCGGCGGTGGCCTCGCGCAGGAAGCCCGGCCGCTGCTGCAGTGCCTCGCGGGTGGCACGCAGGCGCTGTTCGATCTGCGGCTGCTGCTGCAGCTGCGCCTGCACGCGCTGCTCGCGCTCGCGCAGGGCGGCGACATCAGCATCGATTTCGCGCAGCGGCTGGGTGAACCAGGGGTGCACCAGCAGCAGGTAGGCCAGGCCCAGCACTGCCAGCAACAGTGCCAGTGCCAGCCAGCGGTCACGGCGTGCGCTTGGCATCGGCATCGGCCGCCTCCCGGTTCGGGGCTGCCGCCGGCAACGGCTGCAGTTCAGCGGTCATGGTGAAGCGGTCGCGGCCACTGGCGGCGCCATCGGCCTGCAGTACGCCGGTCAGGTTGACCTTGCGCCACTGCGGCGCATCCTGCAGCAGCTGCACCAGCTGCGAGGCCTCGCGGCTCAGGCCGATCAGCTGCAGGTTGTTGTTCTCGATGGCCAGTTTTTCCAGGTACGTTCCCTCCGGCAGGCGCCGGGTCAGTTCGTTCCAGATCTCCACCGTACCCGCGCGCTGGCCGCGCTGCTTTTCAAGGAACGCGGCACCGTCGATCAGCGCCTGCAGCTGGGCACGTTCGCTGGCCACGCCACGCGCACTGCGCGCGCTGCGCTCCATCTGGGCACGCAGTTCGTCGGCTGCCGCGCGGCGATTGTCCAGCACCTGCAGGCCAGACAGCACCAGCATCACCACCGCGGCCACGGCCAGCAGAAGGTTCCAGCGCCGCATCGGGTCGGCCTGCAGCTGACGCTGCGCGGGCGGCAGCAGGTTCACCTGCAGAATGTTGCCCTGCGCATCAATGGCATCGACACCGGACAGTGCATCGGCCCATTGGCCCACGTTGCTGCGCCAAGCCTCGAGCTGCCGCAACGGCCAGGCCACCAGTTCGACCTGCAGCTGGCCCTCGCCCGCCGCGCCACGTTCACGCACGTCATAGCTGACCTGGCTGGATTCGAAAGGCGTCTGCCGGTCGATCTCGAAACCGACCACCGCACGCAGACGGTCCGCCGCCGCCGCCGGCAGGCGCAGCTGCCGGCGCAGCACATCGCTTGCCGGCAGCAGCCACACCCGCGGCAAGCTGCGCAGGCGGGCTTCCAGCACGCGATCCAGTTCGGCCGGGGACAGCGGCCACGGCAGCCGTACGACCGGTTCGCGGCGCTCCCCCGCCTCACGCCAGACCTGAAGGTGGTCGCCTTCGCGCTGCAGCAGCAGGCGCGCCTGTGCCCAGCCCAGTGCCCACTGCCAACGTGCCGGCACCCAGGCCAGCAGCGATTGCCGCCACCAGCGCAGGAAACGGCCGGCGCCAGGGCCGATCCGGCCCTGTACCTGCCGCACACTGTCCTGCCATGCCGTCATCTTGCTGTCATTCCCTGCTCCCAGCGAAGCACTGTGTAGGACCGCCCGGGAACCCCGCCCGAGCCATTGCGTACCACTGCCTGCAACACCGACCGGCGTCCACTGCCGTCGGTTGCACGAGACTCGATACTATAGGTGCCGCTGCTGCTGGCAAGCGTTGTCGCACCGCCAGCGGTATCTGCGTCACGCTCCTGCTGTGCGCGCTGCGCCAGCACGGTATCCGCATCCAGGCCCAGTGCGGTCAGCACCGGCGCGCTGGCAAACTGGGGATCCGGGCGCGCCTGGCGGCTGTACAGGGTCAGGTGCGGCAGCATGGCCTGGTACAGCGGGCCGCGCATGCCGAGTACCCGCTGCAGCTCGCCCAGCGTCTCGAAACGCTTGTTGCGGGGGCCATAGGGCAGGCCTGCCGCGGCATAGTCGGGCGCTTCGGCACCGCCGCCGGGCTGCAGCAGGCTGTCCTCGTCGCGCCAGTCGACGATCGCGCCGGCCAGCTGGCGGGCCTGCGCTTCGTCTTCACCCAGCGCCTTGAGGAAGGCGCTCAGCAGAGCCACGTCGGCCAGGTTCAGGTTGATCTTGCCGTTCTCGTCCAGCACCTTGATCTCGATGCTGGCGTCATCGAACTGCCAGCGATAGACACGGCCATCGGCGCGCCAGGGCGCCCGCTGCGGATCGGCGGACAGGCGCGTCAGCGCGTACTCAAGTCCCGCCCGTGCACGCTCCTGGCCTCGCGCATCATCATCCAGCACCCGCTGCTGCAGGTGCTCGACCCGCGCGCTCAACGCGAACGCGCCCACCAGCGCCGTCATCAGGGCGATCAGCCACAGGACCAGTACCAGCGCCGCGCCGTGCGCCCGGCTCATCGCGCTCCTCCACTGCCGCCCGCGCGCGGAGCGACCACCAGTGCAGGCCAGGGAGCGCCCTTGGCGGGCACGATCTGGATCTCCACCAGCATCGGCAGGCGCCGGGTGTCATCCCAGCGCGGCGTCCAATCAGTCACCTGCCCGGTGCTGGCATCGATGCCGCGATAGCGTAGTTGCACCGACTTGAGGTTCTCCACCAGCACCTCCGGTGGGCGCGGCGGAGTTTCGGCGATGCGCTCGCCCTCCTGCAGCAGCACCAGGTCGAGCAGGAGGCGTTGCTGGCCGCTGCGGCCATCCACCTGCAGTGCGTGCAGGTAGGCACCGCCACGGCCCAGATAGCCCGGTAGATCGGCCGCGAACAGCATGCGTTGCTCTTCGCCCTGGAAGAAGATCGGTTCGCGGGTGGGATCGGGCACTTCCAGCGGCGTGCGCAGCGCACCGGCCAGCTGCCGCCGCAGCAGAGCCTCGACCGCACGCATGCGTTCGCTCTCGGCGGCAATCTGCTCGCCACGCTGGCTCACCGCCATCGCCGAGCGCACGCTGGCAAAGGCCAACGCCAGGCCACCGGCCAACAGCACCGTGGCCAACATCACTTCCACCAGGGTAAATCCTGCGGCGCGTCGCTTCATCGCGCGCTCTCCAGGTCCGGCGGCAGCAGGCGCAGGCTGCGCCAGCGCAGTTGTTCGCGTTCGCCTTCGCCCCAGCGCACCTGAAGCTGCAGCTCGGCCAGCCAGGGAGCCCCCGGCGATTGCGCCTGTGCCTGTACCGCCTTGGCGGCACGCGGCTCGACCCATGGCTGTACCTGCAGCTCCCAATGGTATCGGCCCTGTTCCCAGTCGCCCTGCTGGCTGCCCACCTGCAATGGCGCGGCGACACCAGCTTCGGCCAGCAATGACTGCGCATGCAGCACCGCACGCGTGCGCAGCTCGGCCTCCCGGACCTGTTTCGCGCCACCTGACAGGCTGCCCAGCAGCAGCGTCAGCGCCAGGCCCAGCAAGGCGAAGGCGATGATCACTTCCAGCAACGTGAAACCACGCGCCTGCCGCTTCATGGCGCCTGCCACGGGCCGGAGCGGACCTCGCCGGTCAGCCAGCCGACATCGATGCGCCATTCGGCGCCCTCACGTTGCAGGCGGATGTGGCCACCACTGGAGCCACCATCGGGATGGAACTCGATCACGCCCTGCCCCGGCGCGGTGGCCAGCTGCGCGGCACCTTCGAACTGCACCTGCAGCTGCGTCGGCACATCGCCCTGCCGCTGGTTGGCCCCCTGCCAACGGCGACGCGCCGGTTCGATCACGAAGCGCTGCGGCTCACCGCGCGCGATGGCCTGGGCGCGCACCATGCGCAGCTGGTTGGCGATGTCCTTGCCGGCGCTGCGCAGCTGCATGCCGGCAAAGCCGCGCGACAGACCCGCAGCGGTGATCAGGCCGATCGCGGCGATCAGCGCGATCACCAGCAGCATTTCCAGCAGCGACAGGCCCGCTGCGCGCCTGCCGTGCAGGCGCGGGCGAGGCAGCCGGCGCGGCAGGAAATGCGTCATGCCCGGTTACGGCTGGTAGCGGATGTCAGCGTCGACGCTGCTGCCGCCGGCCTTGCCGTCCTTGCCCAGGCTGATCAGTTCATACGGCTGGCCTTCGCCCGGCGCGCGGTACTCCAGCGCGTGGCCCCACGGGTCATTCAGGTCGGCCGGCTTGGCGTACGGGCCCAGCCAGCCGCCGACACCTGCCGGTGCGGTCACCAGATCGTTGAGCGAGCCAGGCAGCTTGCCGGTATCGATCTGGTAGTTGTCGACCTTGGAGGCAACGGTCTGCACCTGGGCCTTGGCGATGTTCGCCTTGCCACGATCGGCACCGCCCAGCACGCGGCTGGCGACCAGGGTCAGCACCGCGCCGATCAGCACGATGACGATGATGATCTCCAGCAGGCTCATGCCCGACTGGTTGCGCGCGGCAGTGAAGGAAAGGCGGATCGGTCGACGGGAAGCAATCATGGTCGGTCCTTTCAGTTGCGGAGTGTCGGGGTTGCGTAGGGAGCCATCATCAGCCGATGGCATTGGTCAGGTCGTACAACGGCACCAGCACGGCGACGATCACCGCACCGACCACCGAGGCCAGCACCAGGGTGATCGCTGGTACCATCGCGGCCAACAGGCGGTCGATGCGACGGGCGCTGTCCTGTTCAAACGTGTCGGCAGCTTTCAGCAGCATGGTATCGAGGGCACCGGATTCCTCGCCGACCTGGATCATCTGCAGGGCCAGGCGTGGGAAACGCTTGCCGCGTGACAGTGCCAGCGACAGGCCGGCACCGTTCTTCACTTCGTCGGCGGCCGCTTCCACATCAGCGGCCAGCGCGCGGTTGCCCAGCACGTTGCGTGCGATGCCCAGCGCCCCGAGCAGCGGCACGCCATTGCGCAGCAGGGTGCCCAGCGTGCGCGCCAGCCGCGCGGTTTCCAGTTCGCCCAGCAGGCGGCCGATGCCGCGACGCTGCAGCAGCCATCCATCCAGCGCCAGCCGGAACGCCGGTTGCCGTACCTTGCGTTCGAAGAACAATGCCAGCAGTGCGGGCACCACCAGCAGCAGCACCCACCAGTCGCGCACGAACAGGCCCAGCTGCAGCACCGCATTGGTGAACCACGGCAGCGCCACGTCCAGGCTTTCGTACATCTGCGCGAACTGTGGCACCACGTAACCGAGCAGGAACAGCAGCGCACCGCCCACCACCACCAGCAGGATGGCCGGATAGACCAGTGCGTTGATCACCTTGCCCTGCAGCGCGCGGCTGCGTTCGAGGTAGTCGGCCAGCCGCTGCAGGGTCTCGTGCAGGCTGCCACCCGCCTCGCCGGCACGCACCATGTTCACGTACAGGCGCGAGAACAGGCCGTGCTGGCGCTCCAGCGCGGTCGACAGCGGCGCACCGCCGCGCACCACGTCGCGGATGTCGGTGATCGCACGCCGCGAGCGTTCGTCTTCCGGAAGCCCGAGCAGGATCGACAGTGCACGGTCCAGCGGCTGGCCCGCACCAAGCAGGGTCGCCAGCTGCTGGGTGAACTGCAGCAGCGCCGCGCCCTGCAACGGGCGCTGGCGCAGCAGCGTGCGCCAGCTGCTGCCGCCGACCACGCCGCCATCTGCCAGCTGGGTCTCCATCGGCAGATGGCCCTGATCCTGCAGGCGCGCGACCAGTTCGGCCTCGCTGGCGGCTTCCATCTGCCCGTCGAATATCTCGCCGTGCGAATTGAGCGCTTTGTAGCGGTAGTTCGGCATGTCAGCCCCGGCGTCCTGCGCGCATCAGCTTTCCTCGGTCACGCGCAGCACTTCCTCGATGGTGGTCTGGCCGCGGAGTGCTTTGGCCAGGCCATCCTCGTACATGGTGCGCATGCCGGCTTCACGGGCGATGCGTTCGATCTCGCCCATGCCATCGCGGCGCATCACCGCACGCCGCAGCGCGTCGTTCATCACCAGGAATTCCATGATGGTGGTGCGGCCCAGGTAACCAGTCGGCGCCAGTGCCGAAGGCTTCGGGCGGTATAGATGGATCGGCCCTTCCGGCTGCAGGCGGCGCAGCTCGAAACGCTCGATCTCCTCCGGCGAGGCTTCATAGCGCTCGGCGTGGGTCGGCTCCAGCCGACGCACCAGGCGCTGGGCCAGGATGCCGTTGATGGTGGACGTGAGGAGATAGTCCTCCACGCCCATGTCGAGCAGGCGGGTGATGCCGCCGGCCGCATTGTTGGTGTGCAGGGTGGACAGCACCAGGTGGCCGGTCAGCGCCGACTGGATCGCGATGCGCGCGGTTTCCAGGTCGCGCATTTCGCCGATCATGATGATGTCCGGGTCCTGGCGCACGATGCTGCGCAGTGCGTTGGCGAAGTCCAGGCCGATCTGCGGCTTGGCCTGGATCTGGTTGATGCCCTCGATCTGGTACTCGACCGGATCTTCCACCGTGATGATCTTGACGTCGGCGGTGTTGAGCTGGCTCAGCGCGGTGTACAGCGTGGTGGTCTTGCCCGAACCGGTCGGGCCTGTGACCAGCAGGATGCCGTGCGGTTGTTCCAGCACTTTGCGGAACTGCGGCAGGAACGCATCGGTAAAGCCGAGACGATGGAAATCGAACACCACCGTTTCGCGGTCGAGCAGGCGCATCACCACGCTTTCGCCGTGCGCGGTCGGCACCGTGCTTACGCGCAGGTCCAGCTCCTTGCCCTGCACGCGCAGCATGATGCGGCCGTCCTGCGGCAGGCGGCGCTCGGCGATGTTGAGGCGGGCCATGATCTTGATGCGGCTGATCACCGCTGCGGTGAGGTTGGCCGGCGGGCTTTCGCCCTCCACCAGTACGCCATCGACACGGTAACGCACCTTCAACCGGCTCTCGAACGGTTCGACATGGATGTCCGAAGCGCGCAGTTCCACCGCACGCTGGATCACCAGGTTGACCAGGCGGATCACCGGCGCTTCCGAGGCCAGGTCGCGCAGGTGCTCGATATCGTCGACCGCGCCGCCCTCGCCGTCTGCGGTTTCAACAATCGCGCCCATCGCGCTGCGGCCCTGGCCGAACCAGCGCTCGACCAGATCATCGATCTCCGCACGCATGCCCAGCACCGGGGTCACCGGTACGCCAAGTGCCAGCTGCACAGCCTGCTGCGGATAGGGATCGTGGGCATCGGCCAGCCACAGCCGTACACCCTGTTCATCCAGCGCCAGCGGGCATACATGGAACTGTTTGAGGAAACGCAGGGACAGCGGCAGGCCCTCGGCCAGACCCTGGGGCGGTGAATCCGGCAGCTGCTTGCCATCCAGCAGCGGCAGGCCCAGCACCTCGGCGCTGGCCTGCGCCTGGTCACGTTCGGACACCAGCCCCAGCCGCACCAGCAGGCCAAGCAGGCTGCCGCCGGCCTCCGCGTGCAGCGGCCGTGCCCGTGCAAGATCGCTCTCCTTGAGGCGGCCACGCGCCAACAACGCATCCAGGATGCGGCCTTCGGCGTCGTCGGCAGCGGTTGCAGCAAGGGCGTTCACGTGACTCTCCTGTCAATCGGCTCGACTTTAGCAGTTACGTCGTGATTTCCGTCGCCCCGCCGCCCGCTTTCGTAAAAAGACGAAGCCCGTCACATGCGGGTGACGGGCTTCGGCCATTCAACTACCGCATTGCGCGCTTACTGCGTGGCGAGAATGCTCACACCGCTGTAAGCCGCCTCGCCCACCACCTTGATGTAGTAGGTGCCGGCAGTCGGTGCCGTCACCCGCACCGTTTCCGAGGTGCCCGGACGGGTCGAGCGCGCATCGTTGTCGGTGGCACTCGGCTCGCGGCCCTTGGCCAGGTAGACCGACACGTTGCCGGTGCCACCATAGGTGATGACGCTGAGCAGCTTGCCTGCCGCGGCTTCGAAGCTGTAAAGCACGCTGCTGCCGGCGGCACCACTCAACCCGCCGATGGCCACCTTGTTGGTCAGCGGCTTGGCCACCGGCCCGCAGTTCTCGGTGCACGGCTCTTCCAGGGCCTTGTCCAGCGCGGCCTTGGCATCGACGATGCCGGTACCGATCGGGGTGGCGGACGGAATGCTGACCGGGAACGGACGTGCCGTTTCCTTCAGCAGGGTACGCATGCCCGCCGGCGCGAGCGGGTCGCGGTTGGCGGCGATCAGCGCGCTCTGCACCAGTGCGGCGACGGCAGCCACATGCGGTGCCGCCATCGACGTGCCAGCCTTGCCGCCAAGGGTGTAACCCTCGGTGGAACCGGCTGCCGGCGGCGACGTCTTGCTGCTGGACACCGCCTGCCAGACATAGCCGTTCGGATTGCCGTCGGTGACGCCACCGCCCGGGCCGGACAGATCGATGCGGGTACCGAAGTTGGAGTAGTAGGCCATGGCGCCGGTGATGCCGGTCGCGCCGACCGAGACCACGCCATCGCAGTTGGCCGGGCGGGCGTTGGCGACATTCATCGAGTCGTTGCCGGCTGCCACCACCACCAGGGTACCGCGGTTGGTGGCACCGGTGATGGCCGCCTGGTAGGCCGGATCGCAGCTGCCGGAGCCGCCCAGGCTCATGTTGATGATCTCGGCCGGATTCTGGTTGGCAGGGATGCCGGCCACGGTACCGCCCGAGGCCCAGGTGATGGCGTCGGTGATGTCCGACAGGGTGCCACCGCAGTAGCCGAGCACGCGCACCGGCAACACCTTGGCCTTGTAGGCCAGGCCGGCGGTATGCAGGCCGTTGTTGGTGGCCTCGGCGATGGTGCCGGTCACATGGGTACCGTGCCAGCTGCTGTCGCGTACCGGCGAGCCGTCGTAGCAGGCATTGGCGGTGGGCATCCAGTCACCGTAGTCGAGTGCACCCGGCACGCGGCCATCGGCGGCACGACGCGAGCGGCTGGCCTGGCTGATGAAGTCGTAGCCCTCCAGCAGGGTGCCGGCGGCGAAATCCGGGTGCTCGGGCAGGATGCCGGTATCGAGCACGGCCACCACGATGCCCTCGCCCTGCGAGACGTCCCATGCGGCCGGTGCGTTCACGCCACCGACCGGGTTGTGGAAGTGCCAGTTGTGGCTCTGGTAGTACGGATCGTTGGGCACGAAGCTGGGCGACGCATCGGACTTCGCGACGGCGTCCGCACGCGGCGACGACGCGGCATCGATCGGATACATGATGGCGTCGGCCACCGCATATTCGACGGTCGGGTCAGCCTTCAGTTCGCCCAGCACCTTGTCCAGTTCGGCGCGCGCGATCCCTCCCTGCAGGCGGATCAGATCGGCACCGATGCCCAGCTTGCGGGCCACCTGCGGGCGCAGCGCGGCACTGCGCGCAGCCGCGTTGGTACCTGCCGGCACGGCGCGGGCGATGGCCGAGTTGACCACGGCCAGCTTGGCGTTCGCATCGGCAGCTGCGGCGCTGCCAGCGCGGTACTTCACGATGATGCCATCCACCTGCTGCGTCTTCGGGCCGGACAACGGCGCATTTGCTTTCAGGTCGGCGGCCTGTGCCAGGCCAACACCGGTCAGCGACAGCACGGCGGCTGCCAACACATTGATGCGAAGGTTCTGCTTCTTGATCACGTCGAATTCCTCTTCTGGGTCATGGATCGAACCAACACTGCGGCCATCATTCCTTGACGACTCCCGGCCGGCCCAGCCGGGATTGCCGTGACCTCCCCCCAGGCCCTCGTTGCAGGTGCTGCGCCGGCGTGGGTGGCCGCCGGCGCGATGGAGTGGCTTACCAGCCGAAGCCGGCACCGACGCCGACCGAGCTGTCGTCGCTGCTGAAGGCGCCGCCGAACGTCACCGTGGCGCGATCGCTGATCGCGCGCTGGTAACCCAGCGACAGTGCCGATTCACCGCCCTGGAAGCCGATGCCGACGCCGACCCGGTTCTGGGTACGGATGCCGGCAGCACTGGTGGCCATGTTGAGCATCGCCGCGCTCATCGCGCCCTGGCGGTCGATGCGGCGATCCATGTGGCGCAGGCGTCCGTCGATCTCGCCCTTGAACACATCGAAGCTGTCGGCGACGGCCTGGACGCGGCTGTCGGTGTAGCTGTTGGCGGTAGCCATGCCACGATCAAGCTGGCCCTTGTTGACCGCATCGGTGGCGGTGGTACCGGCTGCCACGTTGGTGACCTGGCGTTCGTTGCCTTCGCTGCCCACCGAGACCGTGTTGGCACGATCAGCGACCGAGCCCTGGCCCAGCGCCACCGCGTTCGCAGCGGTGGCATTGGCACCCTGGCCGATGGCGGTGGACGAGGCGCCGCTGGCCACTGCGCCGTCGCCCATGGCGACCGCGTTGAGGCCCGATGCCGGGGTGCCCACCGGGATGCCCGCGCCCGCCGCAGCAGCGGTCGGCGTGCCCTGCACGCGTGCGCTGCTGGCCGGTGCTGCATCGGCCGCAGCCGGTGCTTCGGCAACGCTGGCCAGTGCGCTTTCATCCAGGGAGGCACTCATTGCGCGCAGGCTGGCAGCACCTGCACGCGTGCCACCTGCAGTACGGCGGTCAATCTCACTGACCTTGCGGTCCAGCGCACCCAATGCATCGCCGACGTTGCTGTAGGTGGCGCCCTGGATCACATAGTTCGGTGCCACGAATACGCCCTGCATGCCGACGCTGGCACCGCCGCCGAGGAAGCTGGCGGCATCGCTGAGCGACTGGAACAGCTGGCCGCCATTGATCGCCTGGCGGCTGCCGGCGGCGATGCTGCCGGCACCGACGTTGTCTATGGTGGTGCCCTGGAAGCCGGACAGGGTCAGGCGGTCACGGCTGGCGTCGTCGTAGCCGACCGCACTGGCCGCCGTGGTCTCCACCGTGGCGATGCGCGAATCGAAATCACCGACGCGGGTTTCCACTGCGCCCACGCGCTGGTTGGTGACATTGAGCTGGGAGCCGGTCACTGCGTCACTGCTGCCGGCAGCGATGCGGCCATCGGCCACGTTGACGATGCGCCGGGTGGCCGGGCCATCGGTGGGGTTGCCACTGCCCACCGACACAACATTGGCATCCAGCGCACGCGCTCCAGCACCGATTGCAACCGAGTTGACGCCGACCGCTCCCGCACCGGCGCCAACGGCCAGTGCACCGGAGGCAGACACCGTGGCATTGGCACCCAGCGCGATGCTGCGTGCGCCCGCCGCATTGGCCACCGAGCCCATCGCTACCGAATCGGTACCGATGGCGTTCGCGGTTCCCGTGCCATTGGCGCGGAAATATCGGTTGGTGGTGTTGGCGGTGAACGCAACGGCGTCCAGCTGCCCGCGATTCACTGCGTCATTGATTTCGGTACCGTTGGCGACATTGGTGACCTGCCGGTTGTTGACGGCACTGCCGACGGACACGGTATTGGCACGATCGGCCACCGAGCCTCCACCCAGTGCGACACTGCCGGCAGCCGAAGCGTTGGCACTGACACCCACCGCCGTGGCATTCAAACCGGTGGCCTTGCTGCCGTAACCGACCGCAGTACCCAGGCGGCCGCTGGCTTCGGCATAGCTGCCCAGCGCCGAAGCGCCATCGGCCGAGGCACTGGCGCGGAAACCACTGGCCTGCGACTGCGTGCCGGTAGCCGTGGACTGCGCACCGTTGGCCGTGCTGTAGGGCCCCTTGGCCTGGGCCCCGGCGCCAGTGGCGCTGGCGCCGGTTTCGCTGGCGCTGGCGCCGCTGCCCAGCGCAACGCTGTCGACACCGCTGGCCTGCGCAGCATTGCCCAGTGCGGCAGCGTTGTTGCCGGTGGCCAGTGCATCGAAGCCGACCGCGGTGGCGTTGGCGGCCATGGCGTTGGCGCCGCTGCCCAGCGCAGTCGCACCGTTGCCGATCGCATTGGCCGCATTGCCTGCCGCCAGCGCATTTTCACCATCGACCAGTGCACCGGCCTCGCCATCGGCATTGCCGCTGGCCTGGAACTGGCGGCTGGTCTTGTCGGCCACGCTGGCAACGGCGTCGAGCTGGCCCTTGTTCACCGCATCGGTGGCTTCGGTACCGGCTGCAACGTGGGTGACCTGGCGTTCGCTGCCGGCCTTGCCAACGGCCACCGTGTTGTCACGGTCAGCCTTGGAACCGGCACCGAGCGCAACGCTGTTGCTGCCATTGGCGGTGGCATTGGCACCGAGCGCCGTGGCGTTGGCGCCTGCCGACCAGGCATTCCAGCCGATGGCGGTAGCGTAATCCTCGGTGGCCCATGCACCGGCACCGAATGCTGCCGCACCGGTGCCACTGGCGCGCGACGGAATCAGGCCGAAGAAGGTGCTGCCGCCGATCGCCACGCTTTCCGCACCGCTGGCTTCACTCGACTGACCCACCGCAACCGCGCCGGTGCCCGCCGCCGCGGCCCCGAAGCCCACCGCCGTGGTGTTGGCACCGCTGGCAGCCGAGCCGTAGCCGAGTGCGGTGCCAAGGCGACCGGTTGCTTCGGCATAGCCACCCACCGCTGTGGTGCCATCGGCGGAGGCCGCACTGCGGAAGCCGCTGGCAAGGGACTGTGCGCCACTGGCGTTGGATTCGGTACCGTTGGCGGTGCTGTAGACACCGCTTGCCTGTGCACGCGCGCCCGCCGCGCTTGTCCCCACTTCGCTGGCGCTGGCGCCGCTGCCCAGGGCCAGGCTGTCCTCGCCGGTGGCCTGTGCGGTGTTGCCCAGTGCCGCCGCGTTGGTGCCGGTCGCCAGCGCATCGATGCCGACGGCGGTGGCGTTGGCGGCCAGCGCATTGGCACCACTGCCGAGCGCAGTGGCACCGTTGCCGATCGCGTTGGCCGCATCACCTGCTGCCAGCGCATTGTCACCCTCCACCAGCGCGCCGGTTTCACCATCGGCATTGCCACTGGCCTGGAACTGCCTGCTGGTCTTCTCCGCAGCGGCGGCTACGGCATCGAGCTGGTTCTTGTTGACCGCATCGTTGCCCTGCGTGCCATCGGCCACGTTGGTGATCTGGCGGGTGTTGCCGCCGCCGCCCACCGATACGGTGTTGTCGCGGTCCGCAATCGAATCCGCACCGAGCGCCACGCTGTTGGCCGCGCGCGATTCCGCCGCGTTGCCCAGCGCGGTGCTGTTGATGCCCCCCGACCAGGCGCCACCGCCCACCGCCGTGGAGTAGTTGCCCGAGGCTTCGGTAGCCAGCACGCCGAACAGCGAGCCGCCGACGGCGACGCTGTTGGTGCCGGTGGCCATGCTCCCCTGGCCGGTGGCGGTGCTGTAGGCGCCGGACGCTTGCGAATCACCGCCCAGCGCCACGCTGTTGGAACCCGAGGCGTTGGCGAAGTTGCCGAAGGCGGTGGCATTGAAGGCCGAGGCCTGTGCGTAGCCGCCGATGGCGGTGCTGTAACCACCGGAGGCTTCGGCACCGATACCGAATGCTGCCGCAGCCGTGCCGCTGGCCACGCTCTCGCTGCCGACCGCGGTGGCACCACTGCCACTGGCATTGCTGAAGTAGCCCACGGCTACGGCTTCTTCGCCGGAGGCTTCGGACAAGGCACCGCTGGCGGTGCTGCCTGCGCCGCTGGCGATGCTGGCCGCGCCGAACGCTGCACTCTGCTCACCGCTGGCTTCGCTTTCCGCACCCTGCGCGGTGGCGTATTCGCCGGTGGCCTGTGCATTGGCGCCTACGGCACTGGCATTGGCGGCGGTCGCCAGCGCGTTGAAGCCGATCGCCTGCGCGTTGCCGGCCAGCGCATTGGCACCGCTGCCAAGCGCGGTGGCACCATTGCCGATGGCGTTGGCTGCATCACCTGCGGCCAGTGCGTTGTCGCCCTCCACCAGCGCACCCGCCACATCGTCGCCGTTGCCGCTGGCCTGGAAGAAGCGGCTGGTGGTTGTGGCGGTGCTTGCCACCGCGTCCAGCTGTGCCTTGTTCACCGCATCGGTGGCCTGGGTACCGGCGGCGACGTTGGTGACCTGGCGCTCGTTGCCACTGCTGCCCACCGACACCGTGCGTGCGCGGTTGGCGACCGAGCCTGCGCCGAGTGCAACGGCGTTGCTGGCACTGGCATTGCTGCCCGCACCCAGCGCGATCGCACTTTCGCCGCCGGCCACCGTGTTGGTGCCGATGGCGATGCTGTTGATGCTGTTGCCCAGCGCCTGGAAGCCCAGCGCCACGCTGTTGTCGCCATAGCCGAAGGCACCACGGCCGACTGCGGTGGCGCTGGTTCCGTTGGCCCAGCTGTTGTAACCGATCGACGTGGCGCCAGCGCCGCTGGCCCACGCCGCGTTGCCGAACGCCGAGGCATTGGTGGCGGTCGCCCACGCACCGGAACCAAAGGCGCTGGCGCCGCTGGCGGTGGCCCAGCTGTAGCCGCCCACCGCGGTACTGTCATCGCTGCTGGCAAACGCACTGTCACCCACCGCCACCGCATACGCGCCGGTGGCGCGCGACTTGCCGCCGGCGGCGAAGCTGTTGTCACCACTGGCCTTGGCCGCATTGCCGAAGGCGCTGCTGGCTGCACCGCTGGCCTGCGCAGCGCTGCCGACCGCCGTGGCATCGGCCACGGCCGTGGTACCCACCTGCTGCGCCTTGCCATCTGCACCGATGATGGGTTGGTTGAACTCGTCGTAGGCCTGGCCCAGGCCACCGATGGCGACACCGCCATTGCCGGTGGCCGTGCTGTTGCGGCCCACCGCCACGCTGTCATCGCCGATGGCCGACGCGGCCGCGCCATGTGCAACCGCGCCGGCACCGATCGCATTGCTCGACGAACCGGCCGCGATGGCACCCTCGCCTTCCACCAGCGCACCGGCATCACTGCCAGCTTCAGGCTGTGCCTGGAAGAAGCGCGCGGTGCTGTCGGCAGTGCTGGCCACCGCATCCAGCTGCGCCTTGTTCACCGCATCGGTGGCTTCACTGCCGGCTGCAACGCTGGTGATCTGCCGCTCGTTGCCGGCACTGCCGACGGCCACGCTGTTGGCACGCACCGCTTCGGAGTTCGCGCCCAGCGCGACGCTGTTGGCGCCGCGTGCCGTAGCGTAGTAGCCCACTGCGGTGCTCTGCGCACCACTGGCCCAGGTCTGCGCGCCAAGCGCGCTGGCGTTCTCGCCCGGCGCATAGGCGAAGTAGCCCACCGCGGTGGCTTCGGCGCCGGAGGCTTCGCTGAGGCTGCCGTTGGCCACGGCACGGTCGCCGCTGGCGATGGCGCCGGCACCCACCGCGGTCGCGGCTCCACCACTGGCCTGTGTCTGTACGAAGAAGCCCAGGCCGGGAATCAGGTCGGCCGGGCCACCAATGGCGACGCTGCTGGTGCCCGTGGCATTGCTCTGCGTACCCAATGCCGTGGAGTAATCACCGATGGCATTGGAGACCGCACCGAACGCCGACGCCTGCGCGCCGGACGCATAGGCCCCCACGCCATAGGACGACGCGGCAAAACCGCTGGCATCGGCACTGGCGCCGACGGCCGTGCCACCCACGCCGGCACTGATGGCGCCGGTGACCACCGGCACGCCACCACTGGTGATCAGCGGGTTGCCGTTGGCATCCACCGCAGCGCCACCGACGGCCACGCTGCCCGGTCCGTTGGCCTGCGCGTTGTTGCCGAATGCTGCGCTGTTCTGGCCCGAGGCCAACGCGTTGTTGCCCACCGCAGTCGCGTTCTGCGCAACGGCAGTGGCACCGGCACCGACCGCCGTGGTGCCAGTGCCGATGGCATTGGCGGCCTCGCCTGCGGCCAGCGCGTCGTCACCTTCAGCCAGCGCACCGGCATCGCTGTTGCTGCTGCCGGTGGCCTGGAAGCGCTTGGCGGTGGCATCGGCCACTGCGGCAACATCCTTCAACTGGCCAACGTTGACCGCATCGGTATCTTCGGTGCCGGCGGCAACGCTGGTGATCTGGCGGGTCAGGCCATATCCGGCGGCACCGACGGACACGGTATCGACACGGTCAGCCAGCGAACCGGCGCCCAACGCCACGCTGCCGGTAGCGACCGCGGCCGAATTGGAGCCCAGCGCGGTGCTGTATTCACCGACGGCCGTGCTGAACGCACCTACTGCAATCGAGGCTTCGTTGGCAGCCGTGGCGCCGCGGCCCAATGCGGTACTGCCGGGGCCCATCGCTACGGCACCGCCACCGACGGCGGTCGCGCCATCGGCGGTGGCTTCGGACAGTGCACCCAGTGCCGTTGCTGCACCGTTTTCGCTGGCGGCGTAGGCGCTGGCACCGACGGCGGTATCGCCAAGGCCGAACGCTGCTGCGCTTTGCCCGACCACCACGCTGGCATCGCCGATCGCTAGCGCGCCCTGGCCGAATGCGCTGGCGCCGATGCCTGCAGCAATGGCCTGGGTACCGATGGCAGTGGTGGCGTTGGCCAGCGACTGCGCACCGGCACCGGCGGCCAGTGCGCCCTCGCCCTCGATCTTCGCCGCGTCGCTGTCATCGCCTGCGCCGTCGGCCTTGAAGTAGCGGTTGCCGTCGGCGGCAACGTCGGCCAGCGCGGCCTGCGTGGCACGCGCCTGCGCGTCCAGCTGCGCCTTGTTCACTGCGTCGGTCGCCTGCGTGCCTGCGGCGACATTGGTGACCTGCCGTTCCTTGCCGGCATCGCCGACGGAGACGGTGTTGGCACGCGTGGCTTTGGAGCCGGCGCCCAGCGCCACGCTGTTGGCCGCACTGGCACTGCTGTTGCTGCCGATCGCCACCGCATTGCTGCCCTTGGCCGTGGCCGAGCCTTCGATCAGGCACTTTTCGAGCAGCTTGCCGCTGAATGCCACGCAGGTGGCGCTACCGCCGATCTGCACCGACTGTGCGGTGGCAGAGCCACTCATGCCCAATCCCAATACCAGGCCCAGTGCCACCGCCAGCAGTGCGGGCGTGGCCTGTGTCGCACCGCGGCGCTGGTCGACGACCCCACCGCTGCTGCTGTCGGAGGAAGCCAGTTCCGAGGCCACCACCAACTGACCCAATGCTTTGTTCCAGACCTTGCGATAAATCCGATTCATCGGTACGGCTCCTGATTGGACTGGTTTTGGGCAAAGCAACGCCACCGCTGGGCTTTCCGGCCCAACGTCCCCTGGGGGCGTTTATTCGCGTGATTTACTGCGGGGTATTGCCGAACGGCGCGCAGCGACAGAAAACCGAGCGCGTGCGCCAACCGGTTACTGCGAAATGAATGATTCTGAAACGGGGTTCAAGTGTTAACGGCAACTTTGCAGATCGTCAAGACTTTGACACGACAAATCCTATTGCCGTGAAGCAGTTCACTCTTTTCCCTGTTTATGAAAGGATTTTGTTAGCGACGCGTGACGCAACCCTGTAGCCTGAAAATCCATGTAACTCGCGGGTACATCAGGATTTTCACACGCGCAAAGAAAAAACCCGCCGATCAACGGCGGGTTTTTCCATACGCGACGGCATTGATGCCTGCGCGGTGTGGTGCGATCAGCCGCACCACACCCGCGCGTTGCGGAACATGCGCATCCACGGCGAATCACCCTGCCACTCCGCCGGGGCCCAGCTCATGTTGAGCGCGCGCGGGGTGCGTTCCGGGTGCGGCATCATGATGGTCACGCGGCCGTCGCTGCTGGTCAGGCCGGTGATGCCGTCCGGCGAACCGTTCGGATTCAGCGGGTACTGGCTGGCCACGTTGCCGTGGCCATCGATGTAGCGCAGCGAAACACGGGCCGCGGCCTGGTCGACCGCGTTGTCGAACACCGCCTGGCCTTCGCCATGCGCCACTGCCACCTGCAGGCGCGAACCGGCCATGCCACGCAGCAGGATCGACGGAGATTCCACCACTTCCAGCAGCGCGGTACGGGCTTCGAACTGCTCGCTGGCATTGCGGCGGAACTGCGGCCAGTGTTCGGCACCGGGAATGATGTCCTTCAGCTGGCTCATCATCTGGCAGCCGTTGCACACGCCCAGGGCGAAGCTGTCCTCGCGCGCGAAGAACGCGGCGAAGGCATCACGCAGCGCGCTGCGCTCCAGGATCGAGGTGGCCCAGCCACGGCCAGCGCCAAGCACGTCGCCGTAACTGAAGCCGCCGCAGGCGACCAGGCCGGTGAAGTCCTGCAGGGCGACGCGGCCTTCGATCAGGTCGCTCATGTGCACATCGAAGGGCCGGAAGCCGGCACGTTCGAAGATGTTCGCCATTTCGATCTGGCCGTTGACGCCCTGCTCGCGCAGCACGGCCACGCGCGGACGCGCACCGGTGCTGATGAACGGGGCGGCCACGTCTTCATTGATGTCGAAGCTGAGCTTGGGCTTCAGGCCCGGTGCGTTGAAGGCACGGGCGATCTCACGCTCGGCGTCGGCGTTGGCCGGGTTGTCGCGGCGCTTCTGCATCGCGTGGGTGACCGACCACCATGCGTCGAACAGCGACTCCCAGCGCCATTCAGCCAGGTTCTCGCCAGCCAGCGACACACGCACCACCGGTGCGGTGGTCGGCTTGGCGATGCGCTGCGCGCACTCGGTCAGTGCATGGCGCTCGACCAGGTCGGCGAACGCTGCGCGGTCTTCGCGTGCGATCTGCACCACCGCGCCCAGCTCTTCGTTGAACAGGCTGCGGAATGGATCGTCGCCCCAGGCATCGAGGGTGATGTCCAGCCCCAGGCGCGACGTGAAGGCCATTTCGCACAGCGCGGCGAAGGCACCGCCGTCGCTGCGGTCGTGGTAGGCCAGCAGCAGGCCGGCCTGGCGCGCATCGCGGATCAGCTCGAAGAAGCCACGCAGGCGCTGCGGGTCGTCCAGATCCGGGGCAGCGCCGGCGAACGCCGGCAGGTCACCGTGGTCGGCATGCACCTGGGCCAGGATGGAACCGCCCAGGCGCTGCTTGCCGGCGCCAAGGCCAATCAGCCACAGCTCGCTTTCCACGTCGCGGTCGAGCAGCGGGGTCAGCTGCTGGCGCACATCGGCGACCGGTGCGAACGCAGAGATCACCAGCGACACCGGCGACACGCTCTTGTGCGCTTGGCCCTGGTCGTGCCACTGCGCCTGCATCGACAGCGAGTCCTTGCCCACCGGAATGCTGATGTCCAGCTGCGGGCACAGTTCCATGCCCACGGCCTTCACCGCGTCGTACAGCAGCGCGTCTTCGCCGGGGGGGCCGGCCGCGGCCATCCAGTTCGCCGACAGTTTGATCTCATCCAGCGCATCGACCGGGGCCGCGCACAGGTTGGTCAACGCTTCGCCCACGGCCATACGTGCCGAAGCCGCCGCATCGAGCAGGGCCAGCGGGGTGCGCTCGCCGATCGACATCGCCTCGCCGGCCACGCCGTCGAAGTCGGCCACGGTGATGGCCACATCGGCCACCGGCAGCTGCCACGGGCCAACCATCTGTTCGCGTGCGGTCAGACCACCGACGCTGCGGTCACCGATGGTGACCAGGAAGTTCTTCGAGGCCACCGTCGGGTGCGCAAGCACGCGCAGGCCCGCTTCCTGCAGGTCCAGGCCCGCGGTCTTCAGCGCCGGCCAGCGCGGTGCCGGCGGGTGTGCGGTATCGCGGTGCATCTTCGGCGGCTTGCCGAACAGCACGTCCATCGGCAGGTCGATCGGCGCATCGGCCGGGGTGTGGCCCGGCACGGCGCCATAGGCCACCACCAGGTGTTCCTCGGCGGTGGCCACGCCGACCGCAGCGAACGGGCAGCGCTCGCGGGCGCACAGCGCGGCGAACTCGGCCAGGCGCTCCTGGGCGACGCCGAGCACGTAGCGTTCCTGCGATTCGTTGCACCACAGCTGCATCGGCGACAGCGACGGATCATCGGTGGGCACCTTGCCCAGATCGATCACGCCACCGACCTTGGAGTCGTGCAGCAGCTCGGGGATGGCATTGGACAGGCCACCGGCACCGACGTCGTGGAAGAACTTGATCGGGTTGTTGCTGCCCATCGCCACGCAGCGGTCGATGACCTCCTGGCAGCGGCGCTCCATCTCCGGGTTGTCGCGCTGCACGCTGGCGAAATCCAGGTCCTCGGCGCTTTCGCCGGAGGCCACCGAACTGGCGGCACCGCCACCCAGGCCGATCAGCATTGCCGGGCCACCGAGCACGATGACCGCATCACCCGCCTGCAGCTGGATCTTGTCGACCTGGATACGGTCGATGGCGCCGAGGCCGCCGGCCAGCATGATCGGCTTGTCGTAGGCGCGCACCAGGTCGGCGCCTTCAGGCAGCTCGAAGCTGCGGAAGTAGCCGAGCAGGTTCGGGCGGCCGAACTCGTTGTTGAACGCGGCGCCACCGAGCGGACCATCGGTCATGATTTCCAGCGCGGGCGCCATGCGCGGGTTCAGCGCGCGCGGCGCTTCCCACGGCTGCGGCAGCTCGGGAATGCGCAGGTGCGAGACCGAGAAACCGGTCAGGCCGGCCTTCGGCTTGCCGCCGCGGCCGGTCGCGCCTTCGTCGCGGATTTCACCACCGGCGCCGGTCGAGGCGCCCGGGAACGGTGCGATGGCGGTCGGGTGGTTGTGGGTCTCCACCTTGATCTGGAACGCGCTGGGCACCTGCGGTTCACGACGGTACTCGCCGCTGGCCGGATCCGGGCGGTAGCGCGACGCCGGATGGCCTTCGATCACCGCGGCGTTGTCGCTGTACGCGCTGAGCGTGTGCTGCGGGGTCTGCTGGTGGGTGTTCTTGATCATCCGGAACAGCGAGCGGTCCTGCTCCTGGCCGTCGATGGTCCAGCTGGCGTTGAAGATCTTGTGGCGGCAGTGCTCGGAATTGGCCTGCGCGAACATCATCAGTTCGACGTCCGACGGCGAGCGGCCCAGCGCGGTGAAGCGTTCGCGCAGGTAATCGATCTCGTCCTGGGCCATGGCCAGTCCGAGGCGCTCGTTGGCGGCCTCCAGCTGGTCCACCGGCACGCGTTCCAGTTCGCCGCGGGCGGGCGCCGAGAACAGCGCCTGGCCCTGCTTCACGGTCTCCAGCACTGACTGCGTCATCGGGTCGTGCAGTGCCTTGACCAGCGCCTGCTGCACGTCGGCATCGGCCGGCCAGCCCTGCACGTCGATGCGCAGGCCCCGCTCGACCCGGCTTACCGGCTGGCCGGCACCGCGCACCAGTTCGGTGGCCTTGCTCGACCACGGCGACAGCGTACCCAGGCGCGGCACCACGATGCGGCTGACCGCGCCGTCGGCCACGGCTTCTGCCTGCGGCGCAGCTTCGAGGATGCGGCACAGGGTGGCGAGGTCGGGAGCGGCGCTGCCTTCGGGCTGCACGAAGTAGACGTGCCAGGCACCGCTGATGCGCAGGGAGGGAGCGATGGACTGCAGGCGGGATTCAAGACGTTCGCGGCGGAACGGCGACAGGGCGGGCGCGCCCTCGAGGACCATCATGTCCGGGGAACCGTGGTTGGGAAACGGGCCCGACATTGTACCGGAAGCGGGGGAAGGGCTTTGGCCGGGCGGCGCCCGGCACCCGCCGAGGCCAGGGCAACAGCAACAGCAACGGCCAAAGCAAAAGCGGGGTTCCCGTGGGATGGCGGGGTGGGTCCGGTGGCGGGGGACGCCGTAAACCCGCCCCTGGGGGCTTGGCCGCGGCATCCATGCCGCGGACTGATCTGGCCGCCCGCCACCGGACCCACCCCGCCTCCGACAGATTTCCGCGATCTGCGGTAGATCCACGCCATGCGTGGATGCTCCCCGGTAGTGCCGGCCGCTGGCCGGCAATAAGGGGACGTCGGAAGTCAGGCATTTAAGAGCGCAGCGACCGGCTTCTGCTTTTGATTTTTTGTTCTGCCTTTCGTGGCTGACTGCGCAGGAACCTGTCCGTGGCCGGGCGGGTGGGCTGCGCAGGGGCGTGAGCCGCATGGATGCGGCGACCGAGCTTACATGGACGTACTTGCAGCGTCCCCTGCGCAGCCCACCCGCCCGGCCAACCCCCAGAAATCCGCTGTAAGCGACCCACCCCAGCCACGAGGGGCTCCGCCGATGGCCGCCGACCGCGCGCAGCGCCGCTCTCCATCCGAATCCCGGAACCATGCGCTTGCTCACGGATTGACCACGCGATTGATGACAACGTTGTCCCCACCTGGCGCCGGACTCTCTCCCCGGCCTCCCAGGTACCTCCGTCCGGCCCCACCCGTCGCCTTCCCGGGCGACGCCCGGACCTGCGTCACGCGCGGCGCCATCGGGGCCCGCGCGCCCTTTGATCGGAGACTTACCCATGTACGACCCGATTGTGCGCAGTGCCGAACGTGCGACCCGAAACTGTCGTCCCCGCCGCCTGGCCTGGCTGCTTGCCGTGGCCGCCGGTGCCGCTGCCCTGCCCGGCCTGGCGCAGGCCGCCAGCTGTGCCGGCGTGGCCCAGTGGGACCAGGCCAAGATCTACCGGGCCGGCGATACCCTGCAGAAAGGAGGTGTCCTCTATCGGGCGAACCAGGACATCTGGAACGCACCGCCGGACCATCCGGCCGGTGCGCCCTACTACACCAACCTCGGCGCCTGTGATGGCGGCGGCGCCAACCAGCCGCCGGTGGTCAGCCTGACCTCGCCGGCCAACGGCGCCACCTTCAGCGCCGGCAGCACGGTCAACGTGACCGCCACCGCCAGTGATCCGGACGGCAGCGTCGCCAAGGTCGAGTTCTTCCGCGATGGCAGCACGCTGGGCGTGGCCACCAGTGCGCCGTATGCGGCCAGCTGGACCAATGCCAGCGCCGGCAGCCACACCCTGCGCGCGGTAGCCACCGACAACAACAACGCCACCAGCAGCACCGCGACCATCACCATCACCGTCAACGCCGCCGGTGGCGATACCACCGCACCGAGCGTGCCGGGCGGACTGGCGGTCGGCACGCGTACCGCTAACAGCATCGCGCTCAGCTGGAGCCCGTCCACCGACAACACCGGGGGCAGCGGCGTGGCCGGCTATGACGTGTACCGCAATGGCAGCCTGGTCGGTTCACCATCCAGTGCCAGCTACGTCGATGGCGGCCTGACTGCATCGACCACTTACCGCTACCGTGTGCGTGCCCGCGACAACGCCGGCAACGCGTCCGCGCAGGGCACCGAGATCAGCGCCACCACGCTGGCCGGCGACGGCGGCACCAACGGCAAGCGGGTCATCGGCTACTTCACCCAGTGGGGCATCTACGGCCGCAACTACCGGGTCAAGAACATCGACAGCAGCGGTTCGGCCGCGCGCCTGACCCACATCAACTACGCCTTCGGCAACGTGCGCAACAACCGCTGCGAAGTGGGCGTCACACAGCCATCGGATCCGAACAGCGGTGCCGGTGGTGATGCCTTCGCCGACTACACCAAGGCCTTCAGTGCCGCCGAGAGTGTCAGCGGCAGCGCCGATACCTGGGACCAGCCGCTGCGCGGCAACTGGAACCAGCTCAAGCAGCTCAAGGCCAAGTACCCCGGCATGAAGGTGCTGATCTCGCTGGGTGGCTGGACCTGGTCGCGCGGCTTCTCCAGCGCGGCGCGCCCGGAAAACCGCCAGGCCTTCGTCGCCTCGTGCATCGATGCCTACATCAAGGGCAACCTACCGGTAACCGACGGTGCCGGTGGTGCCGGTGCCGCGCTGGGCGTGTTCGACGGCATCGACATCGACTGGGAATACCCGGTTGCGTGCGGCATCGAATGCGGCAAGCCGGAAGACAACGCCAACTTCACCGCGCTGATGGCCGAGTTCCGCCGCCAGCTCGATGCAGTGCGTCCGGGCCTGCTGCTGACGGTGGCGGTGGGTGCCGGCATCGACAAGATCCGCGTCACCGACCCGGCCGCGTACCACCCGTACCTGGACTACATCAACGTGATGACCTACGACTTCCACGGCGCGTGGGATGCGAAGACCAATCACCAGTCGGCGCTGTTTGATTCGCCGAATGATCCGTCCACCGGCGACCAGAAGCTGTACAACAGCAACGACGCCATCGAGGCCTTCATCAGCCGTGGCGTGCCTGCCGCCAAGCTCAACCTGGGCATCGGCTACTACGGGCGTGGCTGGACCGGTGTGGCCAACGCCAACAACGGCCTGTACCAGACCGCGACCGGCGCTGCCCCGGGCACGTATGAAGCCGGCATCGAGGACTGGAAGGTGCTGAAGAACCTGGCGTGGCCGGGCTACACCGACAACACCGCCGGTGCCACCTGGATCTACAACGGCAGCACGCTGTGGAGCTTCGACACCCCGGCCAACATCACCCGCAAGATGGGTTACGTGAAGACCCAGGGCCTGGGCGGCGCGTTCGTCTGGGAGTTCAGTGGTGATGATGCGCAGGGCACGCTGACCAAGGCGGTCAGTGATGGCCTGAAGTAAGAAAAAAGCCGGGGATGCGACACGCATCCCCGGCTCTACAGGAAAAGGTCGGCGCCGATCAGCGCTTGGCCGACAGTTTTTCCAGCGCCGCGCGCAGCTGCGCCGGCGGCAGGTAGCCCCCCAGCTGGGTGCCGTCCGGCGCGAAGATCGCCGGCGTGCCGTTCACGCCCAGCTGCTGGCCCAGTGCGTACTGCATCGCCACCGGGTTGGTGCAGTTCTTTGCCGGCACGTTGCCACCGCGCTTGGCGTTGGTCAGTGCCTGGCGGCGATCGGCCGCACACCAGACCGAGATCATGTCGGTGTAGTCCTTGCTGCCGAGGCCCATGCGCGGGAATGCCAGATACTCGACGGAGATACCGTTGCGGTTGAGCTCGGCGATGTCCTGGTGCAGCTTGCGGCAATAGCCGCACTCGATGTCGGTGAACACGCTGATGGTGTACTTGGCATTCGGCGCGGCGAACACGATGCGGTCGCCATGGTTGGCCTTGGCCAGCAGATCGCGGCGGTAGCCGAGCAGGCCTTCGCTGTTGGCCGGGCCCTTGGCACGGGTGTCGTAAGGCTGCGACTGGAACAGGTAGCGACCGTCGTCGGACACGTACAGCAGCTGGCCGGAAACGACCACCTCGCGGAAGCCGGGGAACGGCGCGGCACCGATGTAGTCCACCTTGAAACCGGGGTTCAGGGCAGTCAACGCGGCGCGCACGGCCTGGTCGGCTGGCGCGTTGGCGGCCGGGCCGGGCTTGGCAGCAGCGGCAGGCGCCTTGGCGGCTGGCGGGGCCGGCTGGGCGCAGGCAGTCAGGCTGAGCGCACCGAACACGGCGGCGATGGCAAATCGGAGCATGGAGCAGTCCGCGACAGAAGAAGACCCCGGATTCTGACACAGCCACCGGCACCGGGCCGCGACGCCGCGCACCGCCCGGGGCCGGGGTTCAGGACACGGCTCAGCCGCGCGGATGATGCCGGGCGTGCAGTTTCTGCAGGTGCTCGCGCGCCACCAGGGTATAGATCTGGGTGGTCGACAACGAGCTGTGGCCAAGCAGCATCTGCAGCGCGCGCAGGTCGGCACCGCGGTTGAGCAGATGGGTGGCGAAGCTGTGGCGCAGGCCGTGCGGGCTGATCCGCGCCGGGTCGATGCCGGCCACCTGCGCGTGGCGCTTGACCAGGTGCCAGAACGCCTGCCGGGTCAGCGCATGCAGCATCGGCTCGACAAACAACGGGGTCTGCCCATCGGCCAGCGCCTGCACCTTGCCCTTGCCGACCAGCAGCGGGCGCGATGCCTGTAGATAGCGCTCCAGCCAGTGCTGCGATTCCTCACCCAGCGGCACCAGCCGTTCCTTGCTGCCCTTGCCGGTGACCCGCAGCACGCCCTGGCGCAGGTTGACCGCGGTGGCCGGCAGCAGCACCAGCTCGCTCACGCGCAGGCCGGCGGCGTACATCAACTCCAGCATGGCGCGGTCGCGCAGGCCCAGCGGGCTGTCGATATCCGGCGCTGCCAACAGCGCGTCGATCTGGCTTTCGGCCAGCGCCTTGGGCAGCAATCGTGGCAGCTTGGGCGGATCCAGCAGCGCGCTGGGGTCCTCGCCGCGCTCGCCACGGCGCACGCCATCGGCGAAGAACGCCCGCAGCGCCGACAGCAACCGCGCATTGCTGCGCGGCGACCAGCCATGACGGGTGCGCCAGGCCAGGTAGTCGAACAACCCCGGGCGCTCGATGCCGGCCAGGCCACCATCGCGCCCATCCATCCAGCGAGCCAGCCCTTCCAGGTCGCGCCGGTAGCTGTCGAGGGTGGCGCGGGCCAGACCGTTCTCGGCCCAGATCGCATCGAGGAAGCGCTGGATGCGCATGCTGTCGTCGGCGCGCAGTTCAGGCAGTTGCTGGACCAGCTGGCGGCGTTCGGCGGGGGTGGAAACAAGGGCCATGCGTGCAGGATACGAGGGCCACTGCGGATGCGGCCAGCATTGCGTATGCTCGGCGCATGTCCCGCCCCGCCATTGATACGGCCCCTGCGGCCACTACCGAGCTGCCCCGCCCGCGTGCATTGCTGCTGTGGCGCGTGCTGGCGATGGTCTACGACGCGCTGCCGGTGCTGGCGCTGTGGATGTTGGCCGGCACCCTGTTCACCCTTGCCTACACCTTCAGCGGCCACGCCCAGCGCGAGAACATCGCACCGTTCAGCGCCTGGCAGTGGCTGCTGTGGGCGGTGTGCTGGCTGGTCACGGGGTGGTATGCCACGGCCAGCTGGCGCCGCGGTGGGCAGACGCTGGGCATGCGGCCGTGGCGCTTGAAGCTGGAATCGAGTGATGGCGCGCCCCTGCGACGCACGCAGCTTTGGCTGCGCTTCGTGGTGGGCACGCTGTCGCTGCTGCTGGGCGGCCTGGGATTCTGGTGGGCATGGGCTGACCGCCAGCGGCTGACCTGGCACGACCGCGCCAGCGGCACCCGCCTGCTGCGCATGCCGAAGCGGTAACGCATCACCTTTCAATCCGATCCTGCGCGGCGCTTGTGTAGAGTCGAGCCGAAGCTCGGTTGGCGGGCGGTGCGCGCAAAGCAGCCGAGCGTGGGCTATGCCTGCCGTCCCGGCCGGCACCCTTCAGGCCGTCGCCAGCGACGTTGGCAGCGGCTCCTGCCGCTACCTTCGGCTCTACAACAACGATGATCAGCCCGACTTGCGCCGGAACAGCAATCCCGATATCGCCAGCATCACGATCGGCGGCAACGCATAGGCAATGCGGTAATCGAACTTCAACGCGCCGGCCATGCGACCGAAGAACAGCTGCAGCAGCCAGAAGCCCAGCGCGAACAGGATGCCGAGGAACAGGCGCTTGCCCATGCCACCACTGCGCAGCGAGCCGAACGCGAACGGCACCGCCGCCAGGCACAGCGCCAGCACGTTCACCGGGTAGAACCAGCGGCTCCAGTACACATCCTCGTAGTCGCGCGCATCCAGACCGTTGCGCTCGCGGTATTCGATGCTGGTGCGCAGTTCGGCCACGCTGAGGTTGCGCGGCTTGGCGATGCCGGTGGCCAGCGCGCCGGCGTCCAGCTTGGAGTTCCACGGCTCGCGCGCCACTTCCTCGCGCGTGGCCGAACGTTCAGCGAAGGTATCGCGGCGCACGCCGGTCAGCACCCAGCCGTCACGGTCATGCTCGGCCGTGTCCGCATGGGTCAGCGAGGCGATCCGACCATCCTCGGCGATGCGATACAGGCGCACGTCACGCAGGATCAGCCGCGTGCCCTTGTCGCCCACCAGCTGCTCTTCGCCACCGGCGGCGCTGAGGAAGGTATCGCCCTCGCGCGCCCACAGGCCGGAATAGCGGGTGGTGGAGATGTCCCGCCCCCATTTGGCACTGGACTTCAGCGCATCGGCACGGTCCTGGCCCCAGGGGCCCAGCGTCTCGGCGCTGAGCACCATCACTGCGGTAAGCAACGACAGGGCGATGGCCACCGATACGCTCAGGCGCTTGCGCGACAGGCCCAGCGCACGCAGCGCGGTCAGCTCGGAGGTCGCGGCCAGCTGGCCCAGGCCCATCAGCGCACCGATCACCGCAGCGGTGGGGAACATGGTGTAGGCACGGCGTGGCACCGTATACAGCACCCAGGCGGCCGCATGCCCCAGGGTGTAGCCGTTCTTGCCGATGTCCTTGAACTCGCCGGAAAACGCCATCACCACGTCCAGGCCCACCAGTACGGCCCAGGTCAGCAGCACCGTGGTGAACACCGACTGGCCGAGATACAGGTCGAAACGCATCGGGCGCAGTCTCATGCGCGGGCTCCCTTCGGGCGGCCCAGGCGGCCATCACGTGCATACATCCAGATCGCCAGCGCCAGCAGCGGCAGGGTCAGCCACCACAGGCCAAGCGCAGGCGGAATCTTGCCATTGGCGATCCAGCCACTGCCGATGAACATCAGGTTGGTGCCCACCATGTAGGCCATCAGCGCCAGCATCATCCGCCCGTAGCGCTGCTGGCGCGGCGAGCTGCGGCCCAGCGGCACGGTCAGCAGCGCAAACGCCAGCGCGATCAACGGCGGGGCAAGGCGGCGATGCAGCTGTGCCTGCGCCTCGGGCCGGTCATCGCCGAACAGCTGCGTGGTCGGCATCAGTTCCGGATCATCGCCGGTACGGGTCTGCGCACCGTCGGGCAGGGCCACATCGTTGCGGGCGAAGGTGGCCAGACGGTAATCCAGCCCCCCGGCCACCGGTCCTTCCACCTGGTGGCCATCATCCAGCTCCAGGAAGCGCTGGCGGGCGCCTTCGAAGAACATGCGCCCCCCTGCGGCGGACACCACTTCCAGACGATCGTCCTTCTGCCGCTGCAGGAAGACCCGGCCCAGCTGGGTACCATCGGGCGAGATCGAGGACAGGTAGACCACGCCACCATTGGGCAGCTGGGTGAAGCGGCCCGGCTCCAGGCCCGCCATCAGCACGCTTCGATTGGCCTCGATGATCATCTGCTCGGCCACCCGGCCGGCCCACGGGCCCAGCCACAAGGAGCAGGCGCCGACCAGCGCCACCACCGGCACCACCAGCATCAGCAGCGGCCGCAGCAGGCGTTTGGGGCCCACGCCAATGGCAGTGATGACGGCCATTTCCGAGTCGCGGTAGAGACGGGCCACCGCCAGCAGCAGGCCCAGCATCAACGCCAGCGGCAGGATCAGTGGCAGGTAGGCGATGAACTGCAGGCCCAGTTGGGAGAACAGCAGCTTGGCCGGCAGGCGCCCGTCGGCGATGTTGCCGAGGATGTCCACCAGCACGCCGCCCACGCTGACCACCAGCAGGACGATCAGGGTAGCCAGGAAACTCTGGACGAAATCGCCCAGCAGGTATCGGTCGAGCTTCAGCATGGGGCGGTGGTTTAAACTCTGGGGTTCGTTCGCGGTGCCGCCCAGTCTACTGTCTGGGCGTAAACGGCCTGCGATTGTACGGACTCGCCAATGGAATCTGCTCAATGGCCCTCGAATTCACCCTGAACCACGTTGCTCCGGCCGCCGCCGCCGTTGATTGCCTGGTGGTCGGCGCGTATGCCGACCATACCCTGACCCCGGCCGCACAGGCCCTGGACGCCGCCAGCGGCGGCCGCCTGGCCTCGCTGGCCCAGCGCGGCGACCTGTCCGGCAAGACCGGCGCCACCACCCTGCTGCACGACCTGCCGGGCGTGTCCGCCCCGCGCGTGCTGGTGGTCGGTCTCGGCGACGCCGCCCGCTTCGGTGTACCGCAGTACCTGAAGGCCGTTGGCGACGCCGTGCGCGCGCTGAAGGCGGGCGCTACCCGCAGCGCACTGTTCACCCTGTCCGAAGTGGCCATCAAGGACCGCGACGCGGCCTGGGCGATCCGCCAGGCGGTGATCGCCGCCGATCACGCTGCCTACCGCTACACCGCCACCCTGGGCAAGAAGAAGGCCGACGACGCCGGCCTGGCCCAGCTGGCCATCGCCGGTGACGACGCCCAGGCCCTGGCCCAGGGCCAGGCCATCGCCGCCGGTGTCGAGTTCGCCCGCGAGCTGGGCAACCTGCCGCCGAACTACTGCACCCCGGCCTACCTGGCCGAGGTGGGCGTGAAGTTCGCCGGTGAGCATGACGGTGCCGAGGCCGAGATCCTCGACGAGCACCAGATGGAAGCGCTGGGCATGGGCTCGCTGCTGGCCGTGGCCCGTGGTTCGGCCAACCGCCCGCGCCTGGTGGTGCTGAAGTGGACCGGCGGCGGCGACGCCAAGCCGTACGTGCTGGTCGGCAAGGGCATCACCTTCGATACCGGTGGCGTCAACCTGAAGACCCAGGGCGGCATCGAAGAGATGAAGTACGACATGTGCGGTGGCGCCAACGTCATCGGCACCTTCGTCGCCGCGGTCAAGGCCAAGCTGCCGCTGAACCTGGTGGTGGTGGTGCCGGCGGTGGAAAACGCCATCGACGGCAACGCCTACCGCCCGTCCGACGTGATCACCTCGATGTCGGGCAAGACCATCGAAGTGGGCAACACCGACGCCGAAGGCCGCCTGATCCTGTGCGATGCGCTGACCTATGCGCAGCGCTTCGAACCGGCCGCGCTGGTCGACGTCGCCACCCTGACCGGTGCCTGCATGGTCGCCCTGGGCCACCAGACCGCCGGCCTGATGAGCAAGCACGACGACCTGGCCAATGAACTGCTGGCCGCCGGCGAGCATGTGTTCGACCGCGCCTGGCGCCTGCCGTTGTGGGACGAGTACCAGCCGATGCTGGATTCGACCTTCGCCGACGTCTACAACATCGGCGGCCGCTGGGCCGGCGCGATCACCGCGGGCTGCTTCCTGTCGCGCTTCACCGAAGGCCAGCGCTGGGCCCATCTGGACATCGCCGGCGTGGCCAGCGATGAAGGCAAGCGTGGCATGGCCACCGGCCGCCCGGTCGGCCTGCTGAGCCAGTGGCTGCTGGACCAGGCCGCCCGCGCCTGATGCCGTACCCGACCCTGGCCGGCCCCCGCTGGCCAGGGCCTCGCCCGGCACCGCCGGGCCCCTGCCTGACCCGGATCCTGCCATGCCCCGCGCCGACTTCTACCTGATCGCCAAGCCCCGCTTCCTGACCGAGCCGCTGCGCCTGGTCTGCGAACTGGCGCGCAAGGCCAACGACGCCGGGTTGTTCACCCTGGTGCTGGCCCGCGACCAGGCCCAGGCCGAGGAGCTGGACGAGCTGCTGTGGGCGTTCGACAACGATGCCTACATCCCGCACCAGATCGCCGGCGAAGACATGGACGAGGAAGAGGCCCTGGTGCTGATCGCAGTACCCGGCACCGACGCGCCGGCACGCCCGCTGGTGATCAACCTGCGCGATGAACCCTGGCTGGGCCAGTGCGAACGCGTGCTGGAAGTGGTCCCGGCCGATCCGGAAGCGCGCGAACCGCTGCGCGAACGCTGGCGCCAGTACAAGGCCGCCGGTTACGAGCTGAACAAGCACGACATGTAAGCGCGCCCCGGCCCCCTTGATGGGCCGCCGCCGCGCCCTGATCCTTCAACGATTACCTCCTGGTTCCCCCGCATGACCCAACTCGCCTCCAGCTACGACCCGAAGTCCTTCGAGACCGACCTCTACGAGGCCTGGGAGAAGGCCGGCCACTTCAAGCCGTCCGGCACGGGCGAGCCGTACACCATCCTGCTGCCGCCGCCGAACGTGACCGGCACGCTGCACATGGGCCATGCGTTCCAGCAGACCCTGATGGACGCGCTGGTGCGCTACCACCGCATGCGCGGCTACGACACGCTGTGGCAGGTCGGTACCGACCACGCCGGCATCGCCACCGAAATGGTGGTCAGCCGCAACCTGGCGCTGGAAGGCAAGGGCGAGACCCGTGATTCGCTGGGCCGCGAAGGCTTCATCGGCAAGGTCTGGGAGTGGAAGCAGCAGTCCGGCGATACCATCGAGCGCCAGATGCGCCGCCTCGGCACCTCCGCCGACTGGTCGCGCAGCACCTTCACCATGGACCCGCAGCCGTCGGCGGCAGTGAACGAAGCCTTCGTGCGCTGGTACGAGCAGGGCCTGATCTACCGCGGCCAGCGCCTGGTCAACTGGGACCCGGTGCTGAAGACCGCCATTTCCGACCTGGAAGTGGAGAGCGCCGAGGAAGACGGCTTCCTGTGGTCGATCGCCTACACGCTGGATGAGGGCCTGAGCTACGAGCACGTCGAGCGCGATGCCGACGGCGTGGAAACCCTGCGCGAAACCCGCGACTACCTGGTGGTCGCCACCACCCGCCCGGAAACCCTGCTGGGCGATACCGCGGTGATGGTGCACCCGGAAGACGAGCGCTACGCGCACCTGATCGGCAAGAGCGTGGTGCTGCCGCTGACCGGCCGCCGCGTGCCGGTGATCGCCGACGACTACGTGGACCGCGCGTTCGGCACCGGCGTGGTCAAGGTCACCCCAGCGCATGATTTCAACGACTACGAAGTGGGCGTGCGCCACAGCCTGCCGATGATCAACCTGTTCACCCCGGTGGCAGCGCTGAACGAAAACGCGCCGGAGCGTTTCCAGGGTCTGGACCGCTACGCCGCGCGCAAGGCCGTGCTGGCCGAACTGGAAGACCTGGGCATCCTGGTCGAGACCAAGGCGCACAAGCTGCAGGTGCCGCGCGGTGACCGCACCGGCCAGGTGATCGAGCCGTACCTGACCGACCAGTGGTTCGTGAAGATGGACGACCTGGCCAAGCGCGGCCTGGAACTGGTCGAGAATGGAAGCATTTCCTTCGTGCCGCCGAACTGGATCAACACTTACCGCCACTGGATGAACAACATCCAGGACTGGTGCATCAGTCGCCAGCTGTGGTGGGGCCACCGCATTCCGGCGTGGTTCGACGAAGCCACCGGCAGCTGCTACGTCGGTCGCAGCGAAGAGGAAGTGCGGGCGAAGCACAACCTGGCCAGCGACGTGGTGCTGAACCAGGAAAGCGACGTGCTGGAGACCTGGTTCTCCTCGCAGCTGTGGCCGTTCTCCACCCTGGGCTGGCCCAACGAGCAGGCCATGGCCGAGCGCGGCTTCGACCGCTACCTGCCGTCGTCGGTGCTGATCACCGGCTTCGACATCATCTTCTTCTGGGTGGCGCGCATGATCATGGCCACCGACAACCTGGTCGGGAAGATCCCGTTCAAGGACGTCTACTTCACCGGCCTGATCCGCGACGGCCAGGGCCAGAAGATGTCCAAGAGCAAGGGCAACGTGCTCGACCCGCTGGACATCATCGACGGCATCACCATCGACGACCTGGTCGCCAAGCGCACCGGCGGCCTGATGCAGCCGAAGATGGTTGAGAAGATCGAGAAGGCCACCCGCAAGGAATTCCCGGACGGCATCGCCGCCCACGGTGCCGATGCGCTGCGCTTCACCATCGCGGCACTGGCCACCCACGGCCGCGACATCAAGTTCGACATGAACCGCGCCGAGGGCTACAAGAACTTCTGCAACAAGCTGTGGAATGCCAGCCGCTTCGCGCTGATGAACACCGAGGGCGCGGCGTTCACCGGCGTGCCCAGGCCGCGTACCGATGCCGAGCGCTGGATCCTCGCGCGCCTGGCCGCCACCACCGCCGAAGCGCAGGGCCATTTCGCCGCCTACCGCTTCGACCTGCTGGCGCAGTGCCTGTACGAGTTCGCCTGGAACGCGTTCTGCGACTGGTTCCTGGAACTGAGCAAGCCGGCACTGAACGGTGCAGACGCCGCCGACGCCGAAAGCACCCGCCACACCCTGCTGTACGTGCTGGAAGCGCTGCTGCGCCTGCTGCACCCGCTCACGCCGTTCATCACCGAACAGCTGTGGCAGCAGCTGGCCCCGCGCCTGGGCCTGACCGAAACCACGCTGTCGCTGCGCCCGTACCCGACCGCCGCCGAGTTCGAAGGCGATTTCGCCCAGGCCGAGGCCGACGTGGAATGGCTGAAGGCGGTGATCAGTGCCGTGCGCCGCGTGCGCAGTGAGCTGAACGTCGCGCCGTCCAAGCTGGTGCCGCTGCGCCTGCAGGCCGGGCTGGAGCAGGACCGCGTGCGCATCGAACGCTTCAGCGCCTCGCTGTCGTTCCTGCTGAAGCTGGACAGCATCCAGTGGCTGGCCGAAGGCGAAAGCGCACCGCCGGCCGCCGCCGCGATCGTGGGCGAGCTGAAGCTGCTGGTGCCGCTGGAAGGCCTGGTCGATCTCGATGCCGAGCGCGTGCGCCTGGACAAGGAAATCGCCCGCGTCGAAGCGGAGAAGGAAAAGAGCGAGACCAAGCTGGCCAAGTTCACCGACAAGGTGCCGCCGGCCGTGGTCGAGCAGGAGCGCGTGCGACTGGCCGACTGGAACACCCAGCTGGCCGGCCTGCGCGAGCAGCGCGCGAAGCTGTAAGCGCCGCGCTCTGGTGCGTGCCAACCGGGGTTGGCACCTGCCCTGCCCCGCTCTGGTGGGTGCGGACCTTGGTCCGCACTGAGCGATGTGCCAACCAAGGTTGGCACCCACCAAACCCGGAACATTTGCCCCGCATGGCATCATCGCCCGATGCCTCTTTCCATTTTCCTGCTGGTCCTCGCGGCTGCGGCCCTGCATGCCAGCTGGAATGCGATCGTCAAACGCGGGCCGGACAAATTCCTCGGCACCGTGCTGGTCACCGGCAGCGCCGCGCTGCTGTCGGCGGCCGCCCTGCCCTTCCTGCCGTTCCCGGCCGCGCACAGCTGGCCCTGGCTGGCTGCATCCGTGCTGCTGCAGGTGACCTACTACGGACTGGTGGCACGCTGCTACCAGCAGGTCGACATGAGCCTGGCCTATCCGCTGATGCGTGGCAGCGCGCCGATCCTGGTTGCGCTGGCCGGCACCCTGCTGGGCGAGCAACTGCCCCCGGCGGCGTGGCTGGGCGTGGTGCTGGTGAGCACCGGCATCCTGTGCATGGCACTGGGCACACGTGGCGGCCAGCTGCGGCTGCCGCTGCTGACCGCGGCGATGATCGCCACCTACACCTTGGTCGATGCGCAGGGCGCGCGCCAGTCCGGCAGCGCGCTCAGTTACACGCTGTGGCTGTTCCTGCTGTCAGGCATCCCACTACCGCTGTGGGCGTTGTACACCCGCGGCGGCGCGGTGCTGGACTATGCGCGCCAGCACTGGCCGCTGGGACTGGCCGGTGGCGTCGGCACCACCGCCTCCTATGCGATGGCGTTGTGGGCCATGACCCAGGCGCCAGTGGCGATGGTCTCGGCGCTGCGTGAATCCTCGATCCTGTTCGCGTTGCTGATCTCGGTGTTCGTGCTGCGCGAGCGGATTCCGCGTGCGCGCTGGCTGGCGGCCGCGCTGATCGTCGGCGGTGTGTTGGCACTGCGGCTGGCGTGAGAAAAGCGTGCCAACCAAGGTTGGCACCTACCACGGCAGGTGACGTGTCGATGACAGCGGAGATCCACCGGTAGTGCCGGCCGCTGGCCGGCAACCCTTCTCCGTTACAGCGGCGGCATCGTCTGCAGGTCGCCGTCGACCAGTTCGATCGCCATCACCACCGCGTCTTCGCGGCCCTGTGCGGCCGGATAGTAGCGCGGACGACGGCCGATCTCGTTGAAGCCTTCGCTGTGGTACAGCGCCAGCGCCGGCGTGTTGGACGGACGCACTTCCAGGAACACACGCTGCGCACCGCGGTTGCCTGCCAGCTGCACCAGTGCGCGCAGCAGTTGGCGACCCAGCCCACGCGACTGCGCCAGCGGATCGATGCAGATGTTCAATACATGTGCCTCATCGGCGGCAATGCTGAGCACGCCGTAGCCGATCAGCTGGCCATCGCGCTCCATCGCCAGGCCGGGATAACCGGCACGCAGGCAATCAACGAAGATGCCGCGGGTCCATGGGAATGGATACCCACGCACTTCAATCGCCATCACCGCATTGAGGTCGCTCTCGCGCAATGCGCGCAGGCTGACCGGGCCGGGCTGGCTGACCGCACTCATGGTGCGCCCCGCTTGCGCAGGGCGCGCAGCTGCGGCCACAACGCGCGCTTGGCGGCCGGGTCCTGACGCAGCTGGTCCAGCGGCCAGCTGTCCATCAGCGCCTGCGTGGCAGGGTCGTTGGGATTACAGCCGGAGGCACGCAGCAATGCGATCTGCAGGCGATCCGGGAGCCGCACCACCGGCTGCCGCGCATTGCCACCCGGTAGCGGGCGGGCCGTTGCCGGTGCGGTATCCGGTGCGGTGACGGGGGTCTCGCGACGCGTAGGTGCCGGGCGTTCCTGGTGAGGAGCGGGTGCGGCTTCGGCAGGGTGTTCCCGCATGGAGGCCGAACCCGCCCGCACTTGTTCCGCCGAAGCCGCGGCAGCCGCATCGGCTTCGGCCACGCTCAACTGCAGCGCGGCATCCAGCTCCGCAGCCAACTGGCCGTCGTGATAGACGGTGTAGCCCATGGCCTGCAGCCAGGCCTGCTGGGCCGGTGACCACAGCACGGGCAGTTCCTGGCTCACGCGGCCTCGGGCTTCTTGCGCAGGCGCTGCACGGCCCACATCACCGGGCCGGACAAGGCGTACAGGATGCCGACCGCGAACAGCACGCGCGGCAGATCAATGACCGCGATGGCGATGGCGACCGGCACCAGGGCCAGCACCAGGAACGGCACGCGGTCGGAACGGGTGCCCTTGGCGCCGCCACCCTTGAAGCTCCAGAAACGGATACGGCTGACCATCAACAGCGCCGCGACGATCGTCACCGCCAACGCCACGTAGCGCAGCTGGTTGCCGTCCCAGCCCAGGTTGCCATCGGCGAAGGCCCAGACGAAGGACATCATCAGCCCGGCCGCGGCCGGGCTGGCCAGGCCGACGAACCAGCGTTTGTCGACCACCGCGACCTGGGTGTTGAAGCGGGCCAGGCGCAGCGCCGCGCAGGCGGCATACAGGAAGGCCACGGCCCAGCCGACGCGGCCGAGCAGCGGGTCATCGAACTTCAGCCACGACAGCGACCAGTGGTACATCACCAGCGCCGGGGCCATGCCGAAGCTGACCAAGTCGGCCAGCGAGTCGTACTGGACGCCGAACTCGCTACTGGTACCGGTCAGGCGCGCCACGCGCCCGTCCAGGCCATCCATCACCGCCGCCACGAACACGGCGATGCTGGCATTGACGAAATCCCCGTTGGCCGCGGCGATGATCGCGTAGAAGCCGGCGAACAGGCCGGCGGTGGTGAACAGGTTGGGCAGCAGGTAAATCGTGCGCGAACGCGGCGGCGGTGTGATCGGGTCCATGGAATCCAGTTTAATCGACTTGCCAGTGCTCGGCGCCAATGCTGCAATCGGCGTTCTACGCCCATTCCGCGGAGTTTGCCATGCGTGCCCTGTCCTGCCTTGGATGCCTGCTGCTGTTGGCCAGTGCCAACGCCGTGGCCGGCCCGGTCTATAAATGGAAGGACGCCCATGGCGTGACCCAGTATTCGGAGACCCCGCCGGCGGGCAAGAAGTTCGAGACCCGCGAACAGGCCCGCACCCCGCAGGCCGCGGCCAGCGCCGAAACCCCGGCCGCGCCGGTGCCGGAGCAGTGCAGCACCGCCCGTGCCAACCTGGCCCTGCTGGAAGGCTCCGGCCAGGTGATGCAGGACACCAATGGCGACGGCAAGGCCGATACCGCGTTGACCGCGGAACAGCGCAGCGCGCAGAAGGGATTGGCGGAGGCCGCCATCAAGGCTTACTGCCCGGCAGAGTGAGGGTTATCGGCAGGGCTTGCAGCCCTGCACCTGCTTCAAGCAACGGCAACGTCAAATGCCAAAGCGGCTCTGGTTTTCTACTGGTTTGGCGGGGCGGTGTGGGCTGGCAGGACACGCCGTAAACCCATCCCTGGGGGCTCGATGGCGCCATCCATGGCGCCAACGGTCCTGCCAACCCACACCGCCCCACCCCCGACAGGTTCCTGGTGACGGTGGTAGATCCACGCCATGCGTGGATGAAATCTGTCAGATCTCGAATTGAATCCGGGGTCAGATCCGTTTTCCTGCGGAAAACGGATCTGACCCCATCCGCATGTCCAACAGATCGCGGGGCCTGTCAATGGCGGGGTGGGTCCGGTTGCGGGAGTGTCCGCGGCATGGATGCCGCGGCCAAGCCCCCATGGATGGGTTTACGGCGTCTCCCGCAACCGGACCCACCCCGCCATCCCACGGGAAGCCCGCTGTTGCTTCGGCAGTTGCTTCTGAGGTTGCCGGCCAGCGGCCGGCACTACCGCGGGTGCAGGGCGCAGCCCTGCCGATACCCCTCTCCCCGGCCGGGCTGGCAGAATAGGCGTCTCTGCCGTTATCCGAAGCCGACGATGCGCCTCTCCCAGTTCCACCTGCACACCACCAAGGAAACCCCCAGCGACGCCGAGCTCACCAGCCACCGGCTGATGCTGCGCGCGGGCATGATCCGCAAGCTGGCATCGGGCCTGTACACCTGGTCGCCGCTGGGCCTGCGCGTGCTGCGCAAGGTTGAACGCATCGTGCGCGAGGAAATGGACCGCGCCGGTGCCGTGGAATTCCAGATCCCGACCATCCAGCCGAAGGAACTGTGGGAGCAGACCGGCCGCTGGCAGAAGTTCGGCCCGCAGCTGCTGAAGATCAAGGACCGCAAGGACCAGGTGTTCTGCTACAGCCCGACTGCCGAAGAAGCCGCCTGCGACTTCGCGCGCAGCGAGCTGTCCAGCTACAAGCAGCTGCCGGTGAATTTCTACCAGGTACAGACCAAGTTCCGCGACGAGATCCGCCCGCGCTTCGGCGTGATGCGTTCGCGCGAGTTCCTGATGAAGGACGCCTATTCGTTCCACCTGCACGATGAGTGCCTGGTGCGCGAATACGAGAACATGAAGTCGGCCTACAGCCGCATCTTCACCCGCCTCGGCCTGGACTTCCGCATGGTGCAGGCCGACTCCGGTGCGATCGGTGGCGATGCCTCGCAGGAATTCCACGTCATCGCCGATTCCGGCGAGGACGCGCTGGTGTTCTCCACCGGTTCGGACTACGCCGCGAACATGGAAGCGGCGATCGCCGCCGATCCGGCACCGCGTGCGGCTGCCAGTGAAGCCATGCGCAAGGTCGACACCCCTACCCAGAAAACCTGCGAGGACGTCGCGGCGCTGCTCGGCATCGAGCTGCAGCGCACGGTGAAGTCGGTGGCGCTGATCGCCGGTGAAGGCGAAGCACAGCAGTTCGTGCTGGTGCTGGTGCGCGGCGACCATGAGGTCAACGAGATCAAGCTGGCCAAGGTCGCCGGCCTGGACGAACAGCGCTTCGCCAGCGAGGCGGAAATCGCCGAGTACCTGGGCAGCGTGCCGGGCTTCCTCGGCCCGGTCGCCCCGGCCAAGGCCATCCGCGTGGTCGCCGACCGCGAAGTGGCCGCGATGTCCGACTTCGTCGTCGGCGCCAACGAGGCCGGTTTCCACCTGGCCGGGGTCAACTGGGGCCGCGACCTTCCGGAACCGGAAGTGGCCGACATCCGCAACGTGCGTGCCGGTGACCGCGCGCTGGACGGTGGCGAACTGAAGATCGCCCGTGGCATCGAAGTCGGCCACGTGTTCCAGCTCGGCCGCAAATATGCCGAAGCGCTGGATGCCACCGTGCTGGACGAGAACGGCAAGGCGGCGGTGATGGCGATGGGCTGCTACGGCATCGGTATCTCGCGCGTGGTGGCTGCCGCGATCGAACAGAACCATGACGATGCCGGCATCATCTGGCCGGACGCGATGGCGCCGTGGCAGGTGGTGGTGTGCGTGATCAACCCGAAGGGCGACGCCGCCGTGGCCGATGCTGCTGCCAGCCTGCTGCAGGAACTCCGCGACGCCGGCCTGGACGCGGCACTCGACGACCGCGGCCTGCGCCCGGGCGCGATGTTCGCCGACATGGAACTGATCGGCATTCCGCACCGCGTGGTGGTGAGCGAGCGCGGCCTGGCCGCCGGTACCTACGAGTACCGCTCGCGCCGCGCCAGCGAAGCGGAAAGCCTGGACAAGGCCACCCTGCTGCAGCGACTGCAGGGCTGATCAGGAGAAGACCGGGGCATGCCCCGGTCTTTTTTTTGCCTGTCGCCCAGTTGAGCAATATTGCAGCGGACATAATCCGGTCAAAATCGACGCAATGCAGCCGGGATGCTGCCAGGCCATGACCCGCCTGCATTTGTGCTGTGATTAATTCATCTCTATTCTGTCCCGCGACGCCATGGACTGGCTCGTCCCGTCCACATTTTAGTTTCCGGAGTAACCGTAAATGAGCATTGACCTGACCGGCCTGTCGGCACGCGAGCTGGGCGCCCTGATCCGTACCGCCAAGAAGCAGCAGACCATCGTCGCCAAGCGCCGGCCAATCACCAAGGTCCGGGCCCAGCTGACCAAGCTGGCCAAGACCGAGGGTTACACCATCGAAGAACTGTTCGGCGGCGCCCCGGCACCGCGCGCGCGCAAAGCCGCCCCGGCAGCCAAGGCACCGTCCAAGACCGCCGGCCGCAAGCTGGGCAAGGTTGCCCCGAAGTACCGCAACCCGGCCAACCCCAAGGAAACCTGGACCGGTCGTGGCAAGCAGCCGCGCTGGATGGCCGAGCTGACCGCCAAGGGCAACAAGAAGCCGGAAGATTTCCTGATCAAGAAGGCCTGAGGCCGGATCGGGATGCAATGAAAAACGCCGGCGGAAGCCGGCGTTTTTCATTCTTCGGTGTGCGGGCCAACGGTCCACACCTACAGCGTTTTGCGCGCCGGCATCAGCAGGTTGCCGAACAGCAGGCCGGCCACCAGCGCCATCACCACGTTGAGCACGGTGAGGAACACGCTTTGGCCCGCGCCAACGTCCTGCTGCTGGACCAGGGTCAGCACGCCGCGCAGGCTGGTGCTGCCGGGCACCATCATGATGATGCCGGGCAGGCGGATGATCGCTCCTGGGCGGCCAACGAGGCGGCCGAACAGATTGCCACCGGCGGTCAGCAGCATCGCTGACAGGAAGATGCCGGCCGGCGCGCCCCAGGCGTGCCCGCCGAACTTGGAGATCGCGTAACCCGCCACCGAGGCCGCGATCACCCACGGGTAATCGCGCCGGTTGGCCTTGAACAGCATCGCGAAGGCGAATGCCGCGGTCAGCAGCGAACCCCACTCCACCCACGGCCCCTGCGGCCGCGTGGCGCGGATCACCGGGTCCAGGCCGAGTACATCAGCCAGGGTCACCGCGATCATCGCTCCCACGCTGAGCTTCATGATGGTGGTCAACGCGCCGGCGAAGCGCGCGGTTCCGGAGACCCAATGCTGGCTGGCGAGTTCATTGACCGCATTGGTCAGCGACATGCCCGGCAGCAGCACCACCAGCGAGGCGATGATCACCGTGTTGAGGTTGAGTGCGCCAACAAAGGACGCGACCAGGGTTGCGACCATGCCGGCCAGCAGCGCCGCCAGCGCCTCGGCCGCTTCACGGGTGGCCGGGCGACGGTCGGTGACCATGCCGAGCAGGCCGATCATCAGGCCGATGACACCGGCGGTGGCGATGTCCAGCCACGGCAGCTTCCACATGCCGGCCACGCCGGCCGCGCCCAGGGTGAATGAAAGAATGGTGCGCAGCTTGCCGCGCCGGCCCGGATCCTTGTCCAACTGGCGCAGCGCGGTGTGGCCCTGGGCAATGCTCATCCGCCCGTTGGCCACTTCCTCGGCGATATGGTCGGCGACGCTGAGCTTGTGCAGGTCGTTCTCGCCGGGCGCCAGGCGGATCACGCGGGTGATGTCGCTGGAGCCGATCGCCTGTGCCGGATCGCTGAAACTGAGGATGATACCGGTGGGATTCGACCACGGTTCACAATCCAGATCGAGCTGGCGGGCCAGTGCCACCACCGCCGTTTCCAGGCGCTGGGCCGTGGTGCCGTAGCTGTGCAGGCGTCCGGCGATCTCGGAAACAAAGGCCACGCGCTGCGCGTAGGTGGCCTGGGGCGTGGGGATCGTGTGAGCGTCTGCGGACATGCGCCGTAGTATTACCTACTGCCGGGCCGCACTGGATAAATTCATCCGGGTTCGACGCGATGCCCCAGACAGAACGGTTATGCTGCGACCCGAATGGCCCAAGTGACCCCGAACCACGCCCCCCAGCTCGAACAGGATGCCCATGACCCGGGCCTGATCCGCCTGTCCGGCACCTGGACCTTGAAGACCGCGCTGGCCGCGGCCGAAGTCCTGCGCGGCGTTCCCGACACGCTGACCGGCATCGACGCCACCGGCATCGAGAAGATGGATTCGGCCGGCGTGCTGCAGGTACTGCGCGTAGCGCATCGCGCCGACCTTGGCGAGGACGCGTTGCAGTTCCGGCCGGACCACCAGGCGCTGGTCTGCACCATCGAGGAAGTGGCCGACGACCGGCCCCGGCCCAAGCGCGATTTCGGCGTGCTGGCGGCGCTGGAACGGCTCGGTGTCAGCGTCCATGCCACTGGCCACAACATCAAGGCGCTGTGCAGTTTCCTCGGCGAGAACCTGGTCAAAGCGGCGCGCCTGGTCAAGGAGCCCCGTCGCTTCCGCCTGACCGCCACCGTCCACCAGATGGAGCAGGTCGGGCTGGACGCAGTACCGCTGGTGGCGCTGCTGTCCTACCTGGTTGGCGCGGTGATCGCCTTCCTCGGCTCGACCATCCTGCGCGACTTCGGCGCCGAGATCTACGTGGTCGAGCTGGTCAACATTGCCTTCCTGCGCGAGTTCGCCGTGCTGCTGACCGCGATCGTGCTGGCCGGCCGCACCGCCAGTGCGTTCACCGCGCAGATCGGCGCGATGAAGGCGCGCGAGGAAATCGACGCGATGCGCACGCTGGGTCTGGATCCGATCGACCTGCTGGTGCTGCCACGCCTGCTGGCGCTGCTGGTCACCCTGCCCCTGCTGACCTTCATCGCGATGATCGCGGGCCTGGCCGGCGGCATCACTGTCGGCGCGTTCGACCTCGACATCCCGCCGCAGATGTACATCGCGCGCATGCACGAGACGATGGAAGTGCGGCACATGCTGGTCGGCCTGTCGAAGGCGCCGGTGTTCGCGCTGGTGATCGGCCTGATCGGCTGCCTGGAAGGGCTGAAGGTGGAAGGCACGGCGCAGTCGGTCGGTGAACGCACCACCTCCAGCGTGGTGCAGACGATCTCGCTGGTGATCATCATCGACGCCTTCGCGGCGTTGTGGTTCATGCACATGGACTGGTGACATGAGCACGCATCCGACCCCCGAAGACATTTCCATGCAGGACGACGACGGCCATGACCTGGCCATCCGCGTTCGCGGGCTGGTCAACCGCTTCGGCAGCCAGACCGTGCATGAAGACCTGGACCTGGACGTGCGCCGTGGCGAGATCCTGGGCGTGGTGGGTGGCTCGGGCACCGGCAAGTCGGTGCTGATGCGCTCGATCCTGGGCCTGCGCACGCCCGACGCCGGCCAGATCGAGGTGCTGGGCCGCGATGCGCGTGCCGACGACGCCGAGAGCCGCCTGCACATCGAACGCAATACCGGCGTGCTGTTCCAGGACGGCGCCCTGTTCTCTTCACTGACCGTGGGCGAGAACGTGCAGGTGCCCTTGAAGGAACACCACCGCGAATTGCCCGAGCGCTGGCACTACGAGCTGGCGCTGCTGAAGGTGAAGCTGGCCGGCCTTCCCGCCGATGCGATCAACAAACTGCCCTCGCAGCTGTCCGGCGGCATGCGCAAGCGTGCCGGCCTGGCCCGCGCGCTGGCGCTGGACCCGCCGCTGCTGTTCCTGGACGAACCGACCGCTGGCCTCGACCCGATCGGCGCGGCCGCGTTCGACCGCCTGATCAAGACCCTGCAGGAAGCGCTGGGCCTGACCGTGTTCCTGATCACCCACGACCTGGACACGCTGTACGCCATCTGCGACCGGGTCGCGGTGATCGCCGACCGCAAAGTGGTGGCCAACGCGCCGCTGCCGGACATCGAGAAACTGGATCATCCGTGGATCCAGGAATACTTCCACGGACCGCGTGCGCGTGCCGCGCGCGGCGAACAGATCGAGAGTGCCTGAGCCATGGAAACCAAAGCCAACTACGTGCTGATCGGCGCGTTCACCCTGATCACCGGCCTGGCCCTGCTGGCCTTCGGCCTGTGGGCGGCCAAGTACTCCTCCGACCGCACCTGGCAGGAATACCGCGTGGTGTTCCGCGAGGCGGTGACCGGCCTGTCGGTGGGCAGCCCGGTGCAGTACAACGGCATCGCGGTCGGTTCGATCATCGAACTGAACCTGGTGCCGGACGACCCGCGCCAGGTGGTCGCACGCATCCGCCTGAACTCGACCACCCCGGTCAAGACCGATACCCGCGCCAAACTGGCGATCACCAGCCTGACCGGCCCATCGATCATCCAGCTCAGCGGCGGCACGCCGCAGTCGCCGGCGCTGACCACGGTCAACAAGGACCCGGCGCCGATCATCCCGACCACGCCGTCGGCGCTGCAGAACATCACCGACGTCGCCAATCGCATTGTCGAGCGCATGGACCAGATCCTCAGCGATCGCAACGTGGCTTCGATCAACGCGACGCTGGCCAACCTGGAGACGATCAGCGGCGGCCTGGCCGACCGTGACCAGGGCACGCAGGCGCTGCTGCTCAGCGCGCGCGATGCCGCCCGCAGCCTGGACACCACGCTGAAGACCACCAACGGCACCATCGAGCGCCTGGACAGGAACCTGGTGCAGCAGCTGCCGGGCATCATCGACAAGCTGGACGGCACCCTGGCCAAGCTCGACTCGGCCGCCGGCAACGCCGATTCGATCCTTGGCGAGAACCGCGCCGCGATCAACAGCTTCGCCAATGATGGCCTCGGCCAGCTGGGCCCGACGCTGACCGAACTGCGCGGCCTGATCCGCGACCTGCGCCGGGTCAGCGACCGCCTCGAGAACAATCCCGCGCGCTACCTGCTGGGCCGCGACGCACCGAAGGAGTTCGAACCCAAATGAGCCCGATGCCCCTTCCGCGCCTGCTGCTGGCCGCTTCGCTGGTCACCCTGCTGGGCGGCTGCTCCATCCTTGGCAGCAGCGAGAAAACCGCAGTGACGCTGTACTCGCCCGCCGTGCAGGTGAAGGCCGATCCGGCGTGGCCGCAGGCCAGCTGGCAGCTGGTACTGGCCAAGCCCAGCGCCGCACGCATGGTCGACAGCCCGCGCATCAACGTGCGGCCGACCCCGTCGCAGCTGGAGATCTACAAGGGCGCCAGCTGGGCCCAGCCGGCCACCGACATGATCGAGGACACCCTGCTGCGCGGCTTCGAGGATTCCGGACGCATCCACGGCGTCGCCCGCAGCACCGCCGGCATCCGCGCCGACTACAAGCTGTCCACCGACGTGCGCCGCTTCGAGTCGGACTACCAGGGCCAGGCCACGCCGACCGTGGTGATCGAGGTCAACGCCAAGCTGATCCACGTCGCCGACCAGCGCGTGGTCGCCGACCGTACCTTCCGCCAGGCACAGCCGGTCGGCAGTACCGACGTGCCGGCGGTGACCGCCGCGTTCGAGCGCGGCCTGCAGCAGCTGGCGCAGGATGTGGTGGGCTGGACGCTGGTGAGCGGGCAGAACGACACCGTGGCGGCCAAGCGCTGATGCATCCCAGCTTTGCTCGCCGGGTATGGCCCGGCGCTACCGCCGCGCGAAACGGGTAGCGCCGGGCCATGCCCGGCGGCGCCGTATCAACGTGGCGCGATCCAGCGGAACGTCAGGTTGATCCGCTCGCCCTGCAGCCGCGCCATCTTCGGCAACGCGTGCTGGTAATGACGCTGGGTCTGCCCCGCCATCACCAGAAGGTCTCCATGGCCGAGCAGGTATTCCGCATTGCGCGCTGGATCATCACGCCGGCGCAGCAGGAAACGCCGTGCCGCGCCCAGGCTCAGCGAGGCGATCACCGGCGCCGGGCCCAGTTCGAGTTCGTCGTCGCTGTGCCAGCCCATGTAATCGCCGCCGCTGCGATAGCGGTTCAGCAGTACGCTGTTGAAGCGGCCGAGGCCATCGTCCTGCAGGCGCTCGCGCATGCCCTGCAGAGACGGCGGCCACGGGTGCGGCACGAATTCCGCCCCCGAGTAGCGATAACGCGCCTGCGGATCACCTATCCAGCAGCTCAACCGCGGCGAATCCACCCAGTGGCCGAACATGCGGATGCGATGGACCTCCCACGGCACGCCGGCCTGCAGATCACGCTGCAAGGCATCGGCTTCGGCAGGAGACAGCCAGGCCTGGCGGTGCTGGACGTCGGCATCGGGGAGGTCGTGGGGAAACAGCATGGCGGCACAGTAGCACCTGGTGGATTTGCCGTTGCAGCGGCGATTGCCGGAAAATGAGGGCAGTCCCGTTGCTGGCCCCGAACAATGCGCACTCTTTTCCTTGCCGGGCTTCATCGATGAGCGGTGCAGCGTCCGGAGTCCGGCAGCTCACCTTCTCGGTCCTGCGCGCACTGTTCCGTGCCCTGCCGATGCCGGCGTCGTTGCGTGATCGGCTGCGCAACCGGGGCCTGGACCGCATTGGCAGCTGGAGTCCGCCTCCGCCACGTGGTCGCATCGGCGCCGCTGCCGACGGCATCCGTCCACTGCAGCGCGCCGATGAACGTGCGATCGGCTACGCCGCCGCGGAAGAGGCGTCCCTGCCGGCAGCTCTGCCGGCCACATTGGTGGCCTTCTACCTGCCGCAGTTCCATCCGTTCGAAGAGAACGATGCCTGGTGGGGCAAGGGCTTCACCGAATGGCGCAACGTCAGCCGTGCCCTGCCGCAGTTCGAGGGGCATGTGCAGCCGCGCCTGCCCGGTGATCTGGGCTTCTACGACCTTCGTGTTGGCGAGACGCTGCGCGCGCAGGCACGGTTGGCAACCGACCATGGCATCGGCGCGTTCTGCTTCTATTTCTACTGGTTCAGTGGCCACACGCTGATGGAGCAGCCCCTGCGCCAATGGCTGGCCGACAGCACGATTGAACTGCCGTTCTGCCTGTGCTGGGCCAACGAGAACTGGACCCGGCGCTGGGATGGGCGCAACCAGGACGTACTGATCGGCCAACAGCACAGTGCCGAGGATGACCTGGCGTTCATCGCCCACGTTGCCGATTACCTGCGCGACCGGCGTGCGTTGAAGGTCGAGGGACGACCGGTGCTTTTGCTGTACCGGCCGCAGTTGCTGCCCGATCCCAAGGCTACGGCGGCGCGCTGGCGTGGCTGGTGCCGTGACAACGGCATCGGCGAGATCCATCTGGCCTACGTGCAGAGTTTCGAACGCCCGGATCCCCGCGATATCGGCTTCGATGCCGCAGTGGAATTCCCACCGAACATTGCCGCTCCGCGCCAGCTGAACACCACGCAGTTCCTGCTCAATCCAGATTACGAAGGCGACGTGCGCGACTGGCGTGAGCTGGCGGCGCAGATGCGCCGTGCACCGCTGGCGGACTATCCGTTGTATCCAGGCGTCAACCCGGGCTGGGACAACGAGGCGCGGCGGCCAGGGCGCGGACGCGTGCTGCTGCATGCTTCGCCGCGTGGCTACAGCGACTGGTTGCACGACACGGTGCACGAGCGGCTGCGCGATGTACCGCAGGCCCAGCGCTTGGTGTTCATCAACGCCTGGAACGAATGGGCGGAAAGCGCTGTTCTTGAACCGGATGCCCGTCTCGGCCATGCCTGGCTGCAGGCCACCCGGCGCGCGCTGGTCCCCGCGCAGGCCGCTCCGTCGCGTCCCTGCATCGTCATCCACGCGTGGTTCCTGGATGCGCTGCCGGAGCTGTTGCAGGCGGTGAAGGACAGCGGGCTACAGGCACGCCTGGTCATCACCACCACAGGGGAGCGTCAGGCACAGGTGCAGTCGATCGTCGATGCGCAGGGCCTGACCGCTGAAATCTGGGTCTACGACAACCACGGCCGTGACGTCCTGCCGTTCCTGCACGCAGCCGACCGGTTGCTGCAGCAGAATGAATCACTGGTGCTGAAGCTGCATACCAAACGCTCCAGCCATCGCGACAACGGCGACCAGTGGCGGCGCGAGATGGTCGACGCGCTGCTGGGCACTGCCCGGGCTGCCGCGAACCTCGCCCATCTGCAGGCCGATCCCCGCATCGGCCTGATGGCTCCGGCAGGCCACCTGCTGAAGGTGGCAGACTACATCGGCGGCAATGCACTGCGCATGGAGCGGCTCTGGGCATTGCTGGGCCTGGACAGCGCGCCTGGTGACGGGCAGTTCGCGTCCGGCAGCATGTTCTGGGTGCGCCTGCCGGCGCTGCGCCCGTTGCTCGATGCCCATCTGCTTCCGAGCATGTTCGACACCGAAGCCGGGCAGATCGATGGCACGCTTGCGCATGCCATCGAACGTGCGACCGGAGCCGTGGTGTCCGCTGCCGGGTTCACTGTGGCCGACACCTCCGAGGTGGAAGGCGCTCCCCCGCGTGCTTCCTCCTCGGAATATGCCTACGCCCGAGGACGCTGAGGCTGCGGCCTCAGCTGCGCGCAAACGCCACGCCGGTCTTCTCCTTCAGCTCCTCGTCGCCGACACCCGGCGCCGCTTCCACCAGCACCAGACCGGCATCGGTGACGTCGAATACGGCCAGGTCGGTGATGATGCGGTCGACCACGCCGACGCCGGTCAGCGGCAGCGTGCATTCGGCCAGGATCTTGTGCTCACCGTTCTTCGCGGTGTGCTCCATCAGCACCACCACGCGCTGCACGCCGGCCACCAGGTCCATCGCGCCGCCCATGCCCTTGACCATCTTGCCGGGCACCATCCAGTTGGCCAGGTCGCCCTTGTCGGTAACCTGCATGGCGCCGAGGATGGCCAGGTTGACGTGGCCGCCACGGATCATCGCGAAGCTGTCATGGCTGCCGAAATAGCTGGCACCGGCACGCGCGGTGACGGTCTGCTTGCCGGCATTGATCAGGTCCGCATCGACTTCGGCGTCGGTCGGGAACGGGCCGATGCCCAGCAGGCCGTTTTCCGACTGCAGCCACACGTCCACGCCCTCGGGGATGTGGTTGGCAACCAGGGTCGGCAGGCCGATACCCAGGTTCACATAGGCACCGTCGGTCAGCTCCTTGGCAGCGCGCGCCGCCATCTCGTCACGGGTCCACGCCATGTCAGTTGCCCTCCGCGCGGATGGTGCGCTGTTCGATGCGTTTTTCAGGATGCGCGTTGTGCACGATGCGGTGCACGTAGATGCCCGGCAGATGCACCTGGTCCGGATCAATGGCGCCGACCGGTACCACCTCCTCCACTTCCACGATGCAGACCTTGCCGGCCATCGCACAGGCAGGGTTGAAGTTGCGCGCGGTCTTGCGGAACACCAGGTTGCCAGCCTCGTCGGCCTTCCACGCCTTGACCAGCGCCACGTCGGCGCGCAGCGCGGTTTCCATCACGTAGTGCTTGCCGTCGAACTCGCGGGTTTCCTTGCCTTCGGCCACCACCGTGCCGTAGCCGGTGGCGGTGAAGAACGCCGGGATGCCGGCGCCACCGGCGCGCAGGCGCTCGGCAAGGGTGCCCTGCGGATTGAATTCGAGCTCCAGTTCGCCGGCCAGGAACTGCCGCTCGAACTCCTTGTTCTCACCCACGTAGGACGAAATCATCTTCCTGATCTGCCGCGTTTCCAGCAGCTGGCCGAGGCCGAAGCCATCGACTCCCGCATTGTTGGAGATCACGGTCAGGCCCTTGGCCCCGCTGTCACGCAGCGCGGCGATCAGCGCCTCGGGAATGCCGCACAGGCCGAAGCCTCCGACAGCCAGGGTCTGGCCATCGGCGACCACGCCCTCCAGCGCCTGCGCCGCCGTGGCAAAGCGCTTGCCGCGCCTGCCGGTGGAAGTCACGTGTTCCATTTCTACAGCCCCACACGGGAAGAATGAGCGCATTCTAGCGCTACACCTGCCTACCGCTGGGATGCGCCGCAGCATGACGCCACGGCGCGTTCCGGCTCAACGAGCGCGCGGCGTCTTCGCGGTGGCGCGATGTTCCAGCGCCAGCAGCACCGCAAACCCCAGCAGCAGTGTTACCGGCATGCGCACACGGTCGGCACTGGTGCGCAGGTGCCAGTCCAGGTCATGCGGTGTTCCCAGGTAGACCAGGAACAGCACCGCTGTGTACGCCAGCGCCGTCAGCACGGCAGCCGATGCCGCCGGAACCCGCAGCACCGGGCGCCAGAGCACCGCCAGCACCAGCAACGGCACCAGCACCCATATATCCAGCAGCAGGCGCCCGACGATCGGCAGGGTACCGCCCTCGCTGCCAAGCCGCGCCAACAGCTGCGTCTTCATGTCGCTTCCCGCGAGGTCATTGCCCACCCCTGCCTGCCCGACAGCCAGCTTCCATGCCAGCAGTGGCAGCAGGGCCACAACCGCAGCCAGGAGGATGCGCCAGCCCAGGCGACGCTCACGCAGCACGCCTTCGCCCAGCACCACGGCCGTCAACAAGGCCGCAAGCACGGCGCCCTCGTTCTTCAACATCGACAGTACGGCCACCAGCAAGGTGAATGCGACCAGCTCGCAGCTGCCACCATGCCCCGCGCGCGCGCGGTGACGCATCGCTGTCGCCACGGCAGCGACGGCGTAGACCGCCACCAGCGGGTCCATGTAGCCGTTGATCAGCATGTCCCGTGCCAGGCGCAGCAGCAGCACTGCGAACAGCACGCCGCACCAGCGCCAGCGGAAACTCGGGGCGATCAGCAGCAGTGCCGGCAGCAGCAGCAGCGGTGCCACCGCCTTGGGCAGCAGTTCGTTCCAGTGCCCGGCCAGGCCTGCTGCACAGGCCATCAACAACGGAACCAGCGCGGGATAGTCGTTGTGGCTCCACGGCGCGTAATCATCCAGCTGGGCGTACAACGTGCCCTCCAGGTAGATCCGCTTGGCATGGAAGAGCCAGATCGAACGCGGGTCCCAGCCATCGCTGGGGCTTCCCAGTGCGATCAACACCAGCACCAGCACGGCCAGGACCAGAGGAGCGGTACGCAGTTCACGCACGGCCGGCAGGGCGAGCAGCGCGCTGAGCACGACCGCGCCGAATGCCACCTGTACCGGCCAGCCCATCAGGCCCACGGCGGCCAGGCCGTAGCAGAGAAGAATAGAGACCAGCATGGCCAGCGCCGCACGGCGCCCTGGTTCAGCGGCAGTCGGCAAGAACGACATCTCCGCTCCTCCCCTGGACGTGGCACTGGTCAACCAGCGGATCACCGGCCCTCAGCAGGCGCTGCGGGGTATCGGTATCGCTGAACCGGACCGGATACAGCGCCTCCCACATGCGTTGCTGGATCAATGGGTCGTCCTTCAGCCCCTGCCCGAGTGAAAGCAGCGAGGGAGCGATCGGCTGCGCGCGCACCAGATCACGTGCATCCACCACCTCGCGTGGCACGGATGCCTCGAATCCCGCGTCCTCAGCGAAGGCCTGGCGCAGCAACGACGTCTGATAGTCCGATCGCTTGGCGACCGATACGAGGGAAGCAGCCAACAGCAGCACCAGGATCCCGGCAATCGCCAGGTCCCGGCGCGGAGTGCGCAGGGGGGGAGAGGTGGAGGTCATGTCATCCATGAAACGTTTCAGGAAACCAACGGAAGAATCAATACGCCAGCAGCGCCCGGGCTATCGGCAACGGTAGTCGGAGGGCATCCGGCTGTCGCGGAAGGGATCGGTGAGTGCATCGGTGTACTGCCCCATCAGCAGGCGGTGGGTCGGCAGCAGGTTCTGCCGGTAGAAGCGGCCGAACGATGCGAGACGCTCGCCGCGCGCGGTCAACCGCACACAACCATCATGGATCTGCACGGTTCCAGACTGCAGCTGCTCGGTCAGGCGCACTTCCACCAGGTGATGCTCGGGGACGTACTCTTCGATGAAGACCTGCCGGAAGGCATCCTCGCGGATGCCGCCACCACGCTGCTGCAGCTTCTCCAGGATGTAGAAGGACAGCGAACGATCGATGACGGTCGGGACCGAAATCGCGAACACGTAGCCTCCCAGCAGCCAGATGGCGGCCAGCTGGATCATTTCGAGGCGGCTGAAATCCCTGAACCACTTCAACGCGTACAGGCCCGCGAACACCACCACCACTGCGATCACTGCGTCGAGGATGCTGGCATACAGCACCACGTTAACGCGGAACTGGCGCATATGGACGTAGTAGACCAGCAGCAGGGTGGCAATGAACGCCAGGGTTGCCAGCGCGGCACGCAGATACTTGTTCATTTGAACACCAGGAATTTGTTGGCAACGAAGCTGAAAGCCATCTGCATCCCCGTGGCCATTACGAATCCGATGCGGTAGTCCAGACCCCATCGATCGGCCCAGACGTACATCACCAGCGCATGCAGCACGGCGATCACCGTGTAGATCAGCAGGAACAGCGAGCCCTGCCGTGCCAGGCTGCCCTGCCTGCCATGGAAAACGAAGTAGCGACTGCCGAGGAACGACACGGTGATGCCGAAGACCGCTGCAATCGCATTGGCCACTGCTGCCAGCGGGATGTGCAGCACCTCGATGTTGAAGTGCAGCACTCCATAGTGCACTGCGGTGGCGACCAGGCCATTGATCACGTAGCGGACAGCCTGTCCGCCCAGCGCATCCTTAGCCACTGCGGCGGCCGGCATGCAGGACCTCGTCGACGAACTCGCGATAGCTGCCCACGCTCATGACGCCACCGCCGCGCATCATCCCCGACAACATCAGGATGATCAGCGTCAATGCCGCGGTCTGCAGGAACACCAGCACCAGGATGCCGAACGCCAGCGAGAACCAGCCCTGCGAGGCAAAGCCCAGCATCTTCAGCCCGGTGGCGACGATGCCGCCGATGATCGACAGTGCCGCCACCATGGTGCAGGCGATGCCCACGCGTACCAGCACGTCCTCGGCAAACACCATCAGTGCACGGAATCCGTGCAGGGCCAGGCCAACGAAGTTCATCTTGCTGCGGCCGGCATAGCGCGGACCACGATCCAGCGCACAGGTCTGCACGCGCAACTTCGAGCCCAGCACGCAGGCGGCAACGTGGATCCACAGCTCCTGCATCGATGCCAGGCGGCGCACCGCCGGCATCTTCGCCGCCATGAAGTTGCCGAAGCTGATCTGGCGTCCGCTGAGCAGCGAGAACAGCAGCTTGTAGACGATGTAGAACGACTTGAACTTCAGCGATTCGACCCGGCTGCGACGACTGGCCACGACCACATCGACATCGGCCGAATCCAGGCCCGCCACCAGCTCGATGATGCTCTCCGGCGTATCCTCGCCATCGGAATCCATCACCACGACAATGTCATTGCCATCGAAGTGTTCGGCCACATAGCCCAGGCCGATGGCGATCGCACGCTGATGCCCGACATTGCGACGCAGGCGAATCACCACGCCCTCCAGCCCGGAGGCCTCCAGGGCGCTGATCGGCAATGGCTGCCGCACCGAGCCGTCGTCCACGGCCACCACATAGGTGTCCAGGCCCTGGGTGCGGGCGAGCTCGACGAACAGCTTCGAAGAGGCTTCCAGGTCCTCGTAGACCGGCATCACCACGATCTTGCGCATCGTCGCCACCTCAGGCCTGCAAGCGATGGCGGAAATAGGCGATGGTCTCCTTCAGGCCGTCCTCCAGGCCGACCTTGGGCTCCCAGCCCAGATCCGCTTTGGCCAGGCTGATATCCGGCTGGCGCTGGCGTGGATCATCCGACGGCAGCGGGCGGTACTCGATCTTCGACGTGCCGCCGACGAGACGGAGCACGGTCTCGGCCAGTTCCAGCATGGTGTACTCGGACGGATTTCCGATATTGATCGGACCGGTGAGATCAGCTGGCGAGTCCATCAGCCCCAGCATGCCTTCTATCAGGTCATCGACATAGCAGAAGCTGCGCGTCTGACTGCCATCACCATAGATGGTGATTGGCTCGCCCTTCAGCGCCTGCACGATGAAGTTGCTGACCACCCGGCCGTCATTGGGATGCATGCGCGGGCCATACGTATTGAAGATGCGCATGACCTTGATCTCCAGCTGGTGCTGGCGCCAGTAGTCGAAGAACAGCGTTTCGGCGCAACGCTTGCCCTCGTCATAGCAGCTGCGGATGCCGATCGGGTTGACCCGGCCCCAGTAGCCTTCCACCTGCGGGTGGATTTCCGGATCGCCGTACACCTCGCTGGTGCTGGCCTGCAGGATGCGCGCGCGCAGGCGCTTGGCCAGGCCGAGCATGTTGATCGCCCCATGCACGCTGGTCTTGGTGGTCTGCACCGGGTCCTGCTGGTAGTGGATCGGTGACGCCGGGCAGGCCAGGTTGAAGATCCGGTCCACTTCCACATAGAGCGGGAACGTCACGTCATGGCGCATGAGCTCGAACCGCGGGTGGCCCAGCAGCCCATCCACGTTCGCCTTGCTGCCGGTGTAGAAGTTGTCCACGCAGAGGACGTCATGGCCGCCCGCGATGAGCCGATCGCACAGATGCGACCCAAGGAAGCCCGCGCCACCGGTCACCAGCACGCGTTTCTGATCGTGAGTGAATTTCAAAGCAAACCTCGATCCTTCTGGAACAGCAGGCCAATCGGCGATGGCCACGCGGGCCATGTCCTCGGTCGTCAGCGCGCAATTGTATGCGAACTGCCTGCTGGCCATGGCCCATCGACGGGGAATCGGCCTGCCCCTCCCAAGTCAACGCTACTGGCCGGGCGCCCCTGGCTCACCGGCCGTTTGCAGACCCTCCCGCTATAATCAGGTTTCTCTATCCGGATGGACTGCTTCGATGCCCCTGCCCGCTTTCAAGGCCTACGATATCCGCGGCCGTGTGCCGGAAGAACTGAACGAGGACCTGGCCCGTCGCATCGGCGTCGCCCTGGCCGCGCAGCTCGCGCCGGGCCCGGTGGTCCTCGGCCACGACGTGCGACTGACCAGCCCGGCGCTGCAGGACGCGCTGGCGGCTGGCCTGCGCGGCACCGGCCGCGAGGTGATCGACATCGGCCTGTGCGGCACCGAGGAAGTCTATTTCCAGACCGACCACCTGGGCGCAGCCGGCGGCGTGATGGTCACCGCCAGCCACAACCCGATGGATTACAACGGCATGAAGCTGGTCAAGGAAAACGCACGGCCGATCAGCTCCGATACCGGCCTGTTCGCGATTTCCGACGCGGTCGCCGCCGATACCTCCGAGGCCCAGCCGCCGCGTGCCGGCCAGGTCGCCCAGCATGACAAGAGCGCCTACATCCAACACCTGCTGAGCTATGTCGATGCCGGCAAGCTGAAGCCGCTGAAGCTGGTGGTCAATGCCGGCAACGGCGGCGCAGGCGCCATCGTCGACCTGCTGGCACCGCACCTGCCGTTCGAGTTCATCCGCATCTGCCACGAGCCGGACGGCAGCTTCCCCAACGGCATCCCCAACCCGCTGCTGCCGGAAAACCGCGCCGCCACCGCCAATGCGGTGCGCGAACACGGTGCCGACTTCGGCATCGCCTGGGACGGTGACTTCGACCGTTGCTTCTTCTTCGACCACAGCGGCCGCTTCATCGAGGGCTATTACCTGGTTGGCCTGCTGGCCAAGGCAATCCTGGCGCGCCATCCCGGCGGCAAGATCGTGCATGACCCGCGCCTGGTCTGGAACACGGTGGACATGGTCGAGCAGGCCGGCGGTGTCGCGGTGCAGTGCAAGAGCGGCCATGCCTTCATCAAGGAAAAGATGCGTGCCGAAGACGCGGTGTACGGCGGCGAGATGAGCGCGCACCACTATTTCCGCGAGTTCGCCTACGCCGACTCCGGCATGATTCCGTGGCTGCTGATCGCCCAGCTGGTTTCCGAGAGCGGCCGTTCGCTGGCCGACTGGGTTGAAGATCGCATGGCCGCCTACCCGTGCAGTGGCGAGATCAACTTCAAGGTCGCCGATGCCAAGGCCGCCGTTGCGCGGGTGATGGAGCACTTCGCCGCGCAATCGCCCACACTGGACCACACCGACGGCATCAGTGCCGACTTCGGCAACTGGCGCTTCAACCTGCGCAGCTCCAACACCGAACCGCTGCTGCGCCTGAACGTCGAAGCACGCGGTGACGCTGCGTTGATGCAGGCGCGCACCGACGAAGTTTCCCGTCTGATCCAGCAGTAACCGAGGCCCGCATGAGCAGCATCCAGCCCGTCATCCTGTCCGGTGGATCCGGTACCCGCCTGTGGCCGCTTTCGCGCGAGGCGTACCCGAAGCAGTTCCTGCCCTTGGCGGGTGAACTGACGATGCTGCAGGCCACCTGGAAGCGTGTCGCGCCGATCGCCGCGCGTGGCCCGCTGGTGATCGCCAACGAAGAGCACCGTTTCGTCGCTGCCGAGCAGCTGCAGCAGGTCGGGGCCGAGCCTGCCGCGATCATCCTGGAACCAGTGGGCCGCAACACTGCACCGGCGATTGCCGTGGCCGCGCTGGAGGCCACCCGTGACGGTGCCGACGCGCTGCTGCTGGTGCTGCCCTCCGACCATGTGATCACCGACGAAGCGGCCTTCCGCAGTGCAGTGCAGGCCGCAGCCAGCGCCGCCGACGCCGGCAAGCTGGTGACCTTCGGCATCGTACCAACCGGCCCGGAAACCGGTTATGGCTATATCAAAGCCGCTGATGGACAGGGCGTGCGCGCAGTCGAGCGTTTCGTCGAGAAGCCCGACCTGGAGACCGCCACCGGCTACGTCAGCAGTGGCCAGTACTACTGGAACAGCGGCATGTTCCTGTTCAAGGCCTCGCGCTACCTGCAGGAACTGGAACGCTTCCAGCCGACGATGCTGGCCGGCAGCCGCGGGGCCTGGCAGCAGGCTCGCCGCGATGCGGACTTCACCCGCCTGGACAAGGACGCCTTCACCGCCGTGCCCTCGGACTCGATCGACTACGCGGTGATGGAAAAGACCGCCGACGCGGTGGTGATCCCGCTGGATGCTGGCTGGAACGATGTCGGCTCGTGGACCGCACTGCGCGATGTCTCGCAGCAGGACGGCGACGGCAATGCCCACCAGGGTGATGTGATCGCCATCGATTGCCGCAACACCTACGCCTATGCGCAGCGCCTGGTCGCACTGGTCGGGCTGGATGATGTGATCGTGGTCGAGACCGACGATGCGGTGCTGGTCGGCAAGGCCGACCGCATGCAGGAGGTCAAGACCGTGGTGGCGAAGCTGAAGGCTCAAGGCCGCAGCGAGGCGACGTGGCACCGCAAGGTGTACCGCCCCTGGGGTGCCTACGACTCGATCGACAACGGCGAGCGTTTCCAGGTCAAGCGGATCACGGTCAAGCCCGGCGGCACGCTCAGCCTGCAGATGCATCACCACCGCGCCGAGCACTGGATCGTGGTCAGCGGCACCGCGGAAGTAACCCGCGGCAACGAGGTGATCCTGCTCAGCGAGAACCAGAGCACCTACATCCCGCTCGGCGTGACCCATCGCCTGCGCAATCCGGGCAAGCTGCCGCTGGAACTGATCGAAGTGCAGTCGGGCAGCTACCTGGGCGAGGATGACATCGTGCGGTTCGAGGATACGTACGGGCGCAACTGACGCAGCGGCCGCTGGTGGGTGCCGACCGTTGGTCGGCACGTCGCCTACCGGGTCAGGCGATCTCCGCCATCACCCGCTTCAGGCCGTCCTGCCAGGTCGGCAGCACGATGCCGAAATCCTGCTGCAGCTTGCGGTTGTCCAGCACCGACCAGGCTGGGCGCTTGGCCGGGGTCGGATACTCGGAACTGGGAATCGCCTCGACGGTCGGCACCTTGGCGAGCACGCCAGTGGCCAACGCTTCGGCGAAGATCGCCTCGGCGAACCCATGCCAGCTGGTCTGGCCATTGGCGGTAAGGTGCCAGGTACCAGACAGCTGATCCGAATGCTGCAGCGCCTGCACGGTAACATCGGCGATCAGCGCGGCCGGGGTCGGCGTGCCGATCTGGTCGGCCACCACCCGCAACGCATCACGCTCGGCACCCACGCGCAGCATGGTGCGCAGGAAATTCGCGCCGTGCGAGGCATAGACCCAGGCCGTGCGGAAGATCAGGTGGCGACCACCGGCCGCACGTACGGCATCCTCACCATCTCGCTTGCTGGTGCCATATACACCCAGCGGCGCAGTCGGCTCATCTTCGCGGTACGGCGCGGCACCCTGGCCATCGAACACATAGTCGGTGGAGTAATGCACGAACGGCACGCCATGCGCCGCACACCATCGTGCGATCACCCCCGGAGCCTGCGCATTGGCCGCAAAGGCCGCATCGACCTCCTGTTCGGCACGGTCGACCGCAGTGTAGGCCGCGGCGTTGACCACGATCGAAGGCTGCAGACGATTCAGCAGGGTCGGCAGGCTGTCAGGCTGGCCGAAATCGGCGGTTTCGCAGGCGCTGCCATCCGGCAAAGTGCCGCTGCGCGTGGTCGCAACCACCTTGCCCAGCGGCGCCAGCACGCGCAGCAGCTCCTGGCCGACCTGGCCGTTGCCACCGAACACCAGCACGGTCATGGCACGTAGACCGGCAGGCGGTCTTCGGCGATGTCCTTCAGGAACGGCGCGTTCTCATCCTTGGCCGACAGCGTCGGCGCACTGATCGGCCAGTCCACGGCGATATCGGCATCGTTCCAGCGCACGCCGGCGTCGAAGTCCTTCAGGTAGACCTCGGTACACAGGTAGCTGAACACCGCCCGCTCGGACAGCACCGCAAAGCCGTGCGCGAAGCCTTCCGGAATCCAGAACTGCTTCTTGTTCTCCGCGCTCAGCACCACTGCTTCCCACTGGCCGAAGGTCGGCGAGCCACGACGGATATCCACGGCCACGTCGTAGACCTCGCCTTCCAGCACGCTGACCAGCTTGCCCTGCGGGCGCGGCCACTGGTAATGCAGGCCACGCAGTACGCCCTGCGCGGACGTGGACACGTTGCTCTGCACGAAACGGTCCGGCAGGCCCAGCGCGGCGAAGCGTTCGGCGTTCCAGGTTTCGAAGAAGTAACCACGGGCGTCGCCGAACACGGCCGGTTCGATCACCACGCAGCCCGGCAACTTGGTTTCAATCACTTTCACGGAACGACTCCACGCAGGGCGAGTTTGTGCAGGTATTGGCCATAGCCATTCTTGATCAGCGGGGCGGCCAGCGCCTCCAGCTGCTCAGCATTGATCCAACCGTTGCCGAAGGCGATTTCCTCCGGGCAGGACACCTGCAGGCCCTGCCGGGTCTGGATGGTCTCGATGAAATTGGACGCTTCCAGCAATGACTGATGCGTACCCGTATCCAGCCAGGCGTAGCCACGGCCCAGCGGCTCCAGATGCAGGGTGTTCTCGGCCAGGTACCGACGGTTCAGATCGGTTATCTCCAGCTCACCACGCGGCGAGGGCTTCAGCTCGGCAGCATGCGCGCTGGCGTCACCGTCATAGAAGTACAGGCCGGTCACCGCATAGTTCGAACGCGGGATCTCCGGCTTCTCCACCAGGTCGACTACCTTGCCACTCTTGTCGAACTCGGCCACGCCATAGCGCTCCGGGTCGTTCACCCAGTATCCGAACACGGTGGCGCCCTCCTTGCGTTCATCGGCCCGCTTGAGCACTTCGCGAAGGCCATGACCGTGGAAGATGTTGTCGCCCAGCACCAGGCAGCTCGGCTTGCCGGCGACGAAGTCCTTGCCGATCAGATACGCCTGGGCCAGCCCATCGGGGCTGGGCTGCACGGCGTACTGGATGTCCATGCCCCACTGCGAACCGTCTCCCAGCAGCTGCTGGAACAGAGCCTGTTCATGTGGAGTGTTGATGATCAGCACTTCACGGATCCCCGCCAGCATCAGCACGCTGAGCGGGTAGTAGATCATCGGCTTGTCATACACCGGCAGCAGCTGCTTGCTGACGCCCTTGGTGATCGGATACAAGCGGGTGCCGGAACCACCGGCGAGGATGATGCCCTTGCGTTGGGTCATGTCGTGTCCCTTGTTCAGACTGTGGTGCCGATGCGCTGCAGACGGTAGCTGCCATCCAGCACGCCGTTGACCCATGCCTGGTTGTCCAGGTACCAGTCGACGGTGAAGGTGATGCCCTGCTCGAAGGTATAGGCCGGTTCCCAACCCAGGTCGTTCTTCAGCTTGGAGGCGTCGATCGCGTAACGGCGGTCGTGGCCGGGGCGATCGGTCACATAGGTGATCTGGCTGCTGCGCGGCTGCCCATCCTCACGCGGGCGACGCTGGTCCAGCAGCGCGCAGATTGCCTGTACCACTTCGATGTTCTGCTTTTCCGAATTGCCACCCACGTTGTAGGTCTCGCCGACCTGGCCCTTGGCCAGCACGGTGCGGATCGCCTCGCAGTGGTCTGACACGAACAGCCAGTCACGCACCTGCTTGCCATCGCCGTACACCGGCAGCGGCTCGCCGGCCAGCGCCTTGGCGATCACCAGCGGAATGAGCTTCTCGGGGAAGTGGTACGGGCCGTAATTGTTCGAGCAGTTGGTGGTCAGCACCGGCAGCCCGTAGGTGTGATGGAACGCACGCACCAGGTGGTCCGAGGCCGCCTTGGACGCCGAGTACGGCGAATTGGGGGCATACGGGGTGGTTTCGCTGAACTTGCCGGTCTCACCCAGGGTGCCGTACACCTCGTCGGTGGACACGTGCAGGAAGCGGAACGCCGCGCCCTGCCCGGCCGGCAGCGCCTTCCAGTAGTCGCGCACGGCTTCCAGCAGGCCCAGGGTGCCCACCACGTTGGTCTGGATGAAGGCGCCAGGGCCGTCGATGGAACGGTCGACGTGGCTTTCAGCGGCGAAATTCAGCACCGCATCCGGTTGGTGCTCGGCCAGCAGGCGGGATACCAGCGCGCTGTCACCGATGTCACCCTGCACAAACACGTGGTGCGGGTTGCCGTCCAGGCTGGACAGCGTCTTCAGGTTGCCGGCGTAGGTGAGCACATCGAGGTTGATGACCTTGATACCGCGGGCGACGGCCTCGAGAACGAAGTTACCGCCAATGAATCCGGCGCCGCCGGTGACAAGCCATGTGGGCACTACGTGATCTCCTGTTCAATGTTGACGTCCACAGGCACCCACGGTGCCCGATATAGCGGCACAGAATACATCGAGGGGACCTTCACGACTGCTTGCATGACGTGAACGTGTCAGCGGGACGCGCTATCACGGCTTTTCGTGCTGCATTGCAATACTTTCCATACGCATTCGCATGGTCCCCCCAAGCCAGCTAGAATCAGGGTCCCACCCCCGAACCGGTTGCTGTCGCAGGACCGGATGATCTCCAGCAAATGTGAGCCGGCCAGCGGCCGGCGCTACAAGGACCCCGTACCAGATGAAAATCCTCGTCGCGTACAAGCGCGTGGTGGACTACAACGTCCGCATTCAGGTCAAGCCGGACGGTTCCGGCGTGGTCACCGACGGCGTCAAGCTGTCGCCCAACCCCTTCGATGAAATCGCGCTGGAAGAAGCCCTGCGCCTGCGCGACAAGGGCATCGCCAGCGAAGTGGTGGTCGCCACCATCGCTCCGGCCGATGCCCAGGCGCACCTGCGCAACGGCCTGGCCATGGGCGCCAACCGCGCGGTCCATGTGGTCACCGACCAGGCCATCCAGCCACTCACCGCCGCACGCACCCTGCTCAAGCTGATCGAGAAAGAACAGCCGGACCTGGTGATCCTCGGCAAGCAGGCCATCGACGATGACGCCAACCAGACCGGCCAGATGCTGGCCACGCTCTGGGGCCGCCCGCAGGCGACCTTCGCCAGCAAGCTCGAGGTCGCCGACGGCAAGGCCACGGTGACCCGCGAGGTCGACGCCGGCCTGGAAACGCTGGAAGTGGACCTCCCGGCGGTGGTCACCACCGACCTGCGCCTGAACGAACCGCGCTTCATCAAGCTGCCGGACATCATGAAGGCCAAGGCCAAGCCGCTGGAGACCCTGCAGCTGGCCGATCTGGGCGTTGAAGCCGCCGACACCTTCAAGACCACCCAGTACGCCGCGCCGTCCAAGCGCAGCAAGGGTGTGATGGTCAAGGACGCGGCCGAACTGGTTGCCGCACTCAAGCAGAAGGGGCTGCTGTAATGAGCAAGATTCTCGTCATCGCCGAACACCACGACGGCAAGCTCAACGCCGCCACCGCCAAGACCGTCAGCGCCGCCGCTGCCATCAGCGGTGCCAGCATCGATGTGGTGGTGCTGGCCGCCGATCCGGCCGCCGTCGCCGCTGAAGCCGCGAAGATCGCCGGCGTTGCCAAGGTCCTGACCGTGGCCAACGCCGCCAACGCCCAGGCCATCGCCCAGGTACTGGCCCCGCAGATCGCGCAGCTGGCCAAGGGCTATACCCATGTGTTCGGCCCGTCGACCACCTTCGGCAAGGACCTGATACCGTGCGTGGCCGCCCTGCTCGGCGTCAACCAGGTCTCCGACCTGATGACCGTCGAAGGCAGCCACACCTTCAAGCGCCCGATCTACGCCGGCAACGCGATCATCACCGTGGAAGCCCCGGCCGACCAGATCGTGGTCGCCACCGTGCGTGCCGCGTCGTGGCCGGAAGCCGCCCAGGGCGGCAGTGCCGCCATTGAAGCGGCCAGCGTCGATGCTGCGCTGCCGACCCACACCCGCTTCATCGGCCTGGCCGCCGGTGCCAGCGACCGCCCGGACCTGCAGAGCGCCAAGCGCGTGGTCTCCGGTGGCCGTGGCGTCGGTTCGGAAGAAAACTTCAAGGTCATCTTCCAGCTGGCGGACAAGCTTGGTGCCGCCGTCGGTGCCTCGCGCGCCGCCGTCGATGCCGGCTATGTGCCCAGCGACCTGCAGGTCGGCCAGACCGGCAAGATCATTGCGCCGGAACTGTACGTGGCTGTCGGCATCAGCGGTGCCATCCAGCACCTGACCGGCATCAAGGATGCCGGCACGATCGTGGCGATCAACAAGGACGGCGATGCGCCGATCTTCGAGATTGCGGATATCGGCCTGGTGGGGGATCTGTTTGCGATCCTGCCGGAGCTGGAAAAGGCACTGTAGGCGAACCGCTTGGCCACTCGCTCCCAATCAGGGGCGAGTGGCCCATTCGACCTTCCACACCTGGGCGCCAAACGCACGTGCGGCTGCAAGGCCCACGTCAGAGTCCTCGAACACCACGCACTCGTCGGCGCTTACTCCGAGCAATTGCGCAGCGCGCTGGAAAGGCTCTGGATCCGGCTTCTGCTTCTCAACGTCAGCGCTGGTCACCACCACCGAGAACAGGTCGTCAAGACCCTTCGCCTGCAGCAGCGGACCGACTGAACCCGGCGATGCCGCGGTCACCAGTGCGATACTCACGCGCGGTCGTAGCAGCCGCAGCGTTTCGACCAGCGCTTCATTGACACGAACCTGCGACGCCATGCCTGCATACAGACGGCGTTTGCGTTCAGCCACGCGTTCATGCACGCAAGGATGTCCTGGAAGCACCGACTGCAGCATGAGCCGCCACGCCAGGCGACCCACGGTCCGCTCCAGTGTGGCGTGATCGTAGGGCAGCCCCTCTTCGTCGAGCGCGAGGCGGTAGGCCGCCAGATTGACGGCGTGCGTGTCGACCAAGGTCCCATCGAGATCGACGAGGACAGCCCTGATCATGACGGGCGCGCCGGATAGGCGATCTGGAACTCGCGCACCAACAGGCAAAGGCCCCCGAAGAAAGCGAGGCCGGCCTCACGGTTCGCGCGCAACTGATAAGGAATCAAGCGCAGATAGTTGACCAGCTCATGCAGGTATACCTGCTGCATTCCATCGGCTCCGAGGCGCTGGGTAAGCCCGTCCACCACATGGCGATAGACACTCTCGTACTGGAAAGAACGATGCAACCCAACTGTCAGCCTGTTGCCAACGAGGCTGGCGCGGGGTGCTTTGTGCAACGCCTCGTAGCCCAGATGCAGGGACTGCATCAGCTTGGCAAAGTCGATCAACGGAGACTGGAAGCCATTGACTGGATTGGGATCGATCAGGAACCAGCGCCCAGGCTCCAGTACGGTGCCCTCGAGCATGATGTTCTCGATAGTAAGGTCGCCATGAATGCTGGACTGCCGACGGTCCGTCAGTCGACCGATGAACGCTTCGGGGTCCTCCATCATTTCCAGCTGGGCCAGGTCGAAAGGCTCGCCGTTGAGCTCAATCAAGCCCATATCGAGTATGTCCTGGAACTCCGCGCGAATGGTGCGATAGTTCGCCACCACCTTGGTGGCAATGTAATCGGCCACTACCGCATCCGACGCAGGTTCGCAGGCGCTGATGGCATGGAAGCTGGACATCCGCTCGATGACGTCGTCCAGCAAGGCCATGGACATGTTGACCGGCTCGGAGTGAATACCCTCATACAGGTCGCGGCTTCCTCCTATGAACGCCATGTCATAGAAATAGTCTTCGCCATCGGCACGGGTTTCGATAATGTCCACCAGCGGAAGATCGCCGCGATAATTCTGCAACCATTCACGCTGGATGCGCAGCTTGGCTCCAAGCGCACCCGTCGCGAACTTGCGGACACGCAGCGTCCCGGCAACTTCCACCAGCGCAGTGACGGCACCAGATCCACCGTGGAAGATCCGGTGCACGAGAACGTCATCGATTCCGCGCTGCTCGAACTCGGAAAGCAAGCCGCCGCGTCCACGATAGTGCCTATCCAGAAACGCATTGTATTGGCCAAGCGAATTGAACGTCTGCGATCTCGACCTCAACTGACCTCCGCCGTAGGCCTCAAGCCTGCTGATCGCGCGCAGGCCACCACGCAGACCTGCCAACGCATTGAATCCCGACAGGTAGGCGTACACCAGGATGATCGGCACCGGCAGAATCAGGTAAGCCAGCAACCACGGGCTCTTCAACACAGCAAGGGATGCCGGCTGGCCTTGAGTGGTATCTCCGTAGACCGCAAGGAAGGTGGTGGCAACGTCTTGATCTGCACCCATGGAGAACAACGCCAGCGACGCAAGCGCCGCTCCCCACATCGCGACGGTCAACGCCCAGAAGCGCCCACGCGCAAGCAGTGACGGCTGCAGCAGCAACTGTGTCACCAGATAGCAGAAATGCAGGATCGCGCTCTTCAGGCTGTCGTTGAACAGCGACGCCAACATCAACAGGGCGCGACGTGATGCAGCGGAACACAACAGCAACACGAAAAACGCGCCCAGCGCGAACAATGTGACCAGCGAACCCAGCACCAGCTGCGGGGCAGCCGGCCAGCCGGGCAGCACCACGAGAAGCAGAACGAGTATGGCCAGATCGATCAGGCGCTCAACGAAGACTGTCGCCAGGACCGTGGAAAACCGCGTTCGCACGGTATAGGACAGCAGTCCAGTTCTGACAAGCTCGCCCAGCCGCAGGGGCAGCAATGCATTGATGAGGTAGCCAACGCTGAGTGCCGCGAGCGGGCGCGTATTGGACACTTCCACCCCGGACCGGGAAAGGATGACCCGCCAGCGAATGGTTCGGACAATATGCGAGAAAAGCAACAGCAACACAGCTGCGACAAAAAAGCCCGGTTTCATTCCAGCGGCCCTTCCAGCCGCTGCAGCTCTTCGCTCCGGAGAAGCGCCTCGCGATACTCTTCCGGCGTACCAAACGGAATATGAGAGTCCAGATCGAAGCCGCGCACTTCGCCTCCGGATGCCACGATGTCATTGTACAGACCGCTGACGAACAGCTCCGGATAGGGACAGGTGCGCTCATACGAGCGTGCCGCCGTTTCGATCAGGTGCATGCTGCGGAAACCATACAGGCCGGCGATGGCACGGTCACTGATTGCGACCTTCTCCGCAGTACGCTGCAGTCGCCCCTCCGCATCGTAAGCTGCGAAGGAGAAGTGCGGAGTTGTCGAACGAAAATGGGAAAGGAAGCCATCAGCCCCCCGCTCCAGCGCAGTGATCGCCTGCTTCAGGCGCGAGTAGGAGAACGCGTGGTCGCAGTCGTTGACCAGCACCGGCCCCTCACCCGCCAGGGCCCCGACCTTCAGCACAGTTTCCAAGGCCCCGGAGGTAACCTCAGGGATGGCCAGCACCTGTGCGTCAGGAAAGTATCTCTTGACCTGCGCGTCGATGCCGAAGCCATCGATATGCTCCTGCAGCACCACGAACACCAAACGCGCATGCGGAAGCTCGCGTAGCACGCCGCGGGTCGCCCAGTAGAAGAACGGCTTGCCGCCCAACTGGATCATTGGCTTGGGCAAGGGCTCACCCTGCTGGGCGAACCGTGAACCACGGCCGGCCATCGGCATGATCATGCACGCATCAGTCATTGGCCACCACCTTCCATGAGTAACGGGAGATCACCCGCTGCCGATGCTCGGCAGACGGGAAGGACGAGCGGGCAATCATCGCTCTCAATGCGATGCCCAGCGTCTGGAAAGATTGACGAACCAGTTTGACATTGGAGACCTGGTCGTCTTCGCGCCAAGAAATAGGCATGAACCTTATCCGATCCCCGCGAATGACCTGCGCGCAGAGCATCACGCAGTTGAATGTGAGGTTATCCGGGTAGCGCAAGACCTCATTGATCCGCAGGCGATTCACCCGATACATGTTGAGGCCGGCTCCCAGATCGTGGATACGTCGGCGCAGGCACAGGGAATAGATCGCGTTGAAGACGAAGTTGCCAAAAATCCGGAACCGTGAATAGCCCGGCGAATGCGACCCGGCCATGAAACGGCTTCCGAGGACCGCGTCAACGTCGAGTGCATCGGGGCGCTCAAGCACACTCCGGAAGTCTGCGATGGTGCCTTGATCGTCCCCATGCAATACGACCACCCAGTCGAAGCCGTGCTCAAGTGCATACTGGAAAGCAACCTTGTGCGAACCGCCAAGACCGTAGTTGGCATCGTTGGTCACCAGGGAAATATAGGCATCGCCGCGCTTACGCGCATGCTCTGCGACAACGTGCCGTGTTGCGTCGGTACTGCCATTGTCAACGACGATCACCTGTGACACGCAAGAGCGCACCCAGCCATCTTCCAGCTGTGCCAGTACGCGTAGGACTTGCCGCTCGCAGTTGTAAGCCGGCACAAACACCAATGTCCTATTGCTCATCTGCCTTTTTCCCTGAGATCCAGCGGGTAACAAAAAAATTGCACGCCAACGAGAGAGGCGTCACCAGTATCTTGGCGGCAATTGCCGCCGTCGTTGACTGCAGCGTGTACGCGGAGGAGAGATGGAGTGCGATCGCCTCAATCGCCGCCGCCGACAGCAGAATATTCACCTCAGTGTAGAAGAAGTAACCCAGAATCGGCTTCACACCGCGGCGCGCTCCATCGAACAGCAGCACCCTCGACACCACGAACACCGCCATCGCCGCCGTCGTCGCGCTGACGAGATTGGCCAGCCCAGGCGGCAAGGCCAGTGCATGGACAAGTCCAAAGAACAGGCACATATCCAAACACCAGCCGAAGCCGGAGAACAGCACAAAGCCGAGCGCGCGCCGGGCTTCCTGCCACGCCGGCCAAGGCAGTTTCATCAGTTGCTCTCCAGGGGCTTATCCACACCAAGCGGTTCAGGATCCTCCGGAATCGCGCTCAACGTCTCCGCAGGAATCGCCTGGACGTCCTTGGCTTCCAGTCCGGCCTCCTTCAACCACGCTCCGTCCGCGATCCAGCGACGCTTGCCGTTCTTGACATAGAACCATCCATCCTGACGGCTTCCGTCCAGCGGGGCCCGGCGCACGATCTGCCCATCGTAGAGATCAGCAGTGCGGGTGGCTCCACCGTTGGTCGCAATGGGTCCAGTGTCGGCGGTGATCGGGCTGGGATTCTCCGCAATGGTCGCCAGCTCGGCAGCACTGATCTGCACAACATCAGCCGTTGTCAGCCCCTGCGTTTCCAGCCACTTGCCATCCAGTATCCAACGCCGCTTGCCTTCGGACACATAGAACCATCCATCGTCCTTGCCGCCACTCTGCGCCGGACGGCGCACCACCTGGCCTTCGTAACGGATGGCCGCCGCCGAAGGAGGCCTGTCAAGATCATCCGACACAACCGCCGAAATCAACGGAAGGTCGGCATAGGCCCTGGTTTCCGTCGCCGCGCAGCGCGCAAGCAGCGCAGCAGTCAGTTCTTCCTTCGGCACTTCGGTTGAAAAGCCCTCAGGCGCAAATGGAATGAAGGCGCGGGGACCATCGCGCATCGCGGTTTCGCAGATGCTCTTGGTCCACGTTGGAACGGAGTGCCAATGCATGGATGGGCTGTTCAATTCGAACCGTCCGGCGGAGGTCGCCAGCAACGGAACTGCCAATGCAGCTGCGACCGCCTGCCCCCACCTGCTGCGACAGGCCGTCAGCACCAGGCTGGTGAAGAACAGCAGATTCAGTCCAGTGAAGTAGCGGTCCGGGAACGTACTGCTGTAACCATCAAAGATCGCCGACAAGCCGGATCGCATGACCAGCATGGCGGCCAGGTTGACCAGCGTCGCCCCCCAGAACAGGTACAAGGGATAACCCGCTGAAACTGCTGGCAGCTCTGCAGACCTGCGCGTCCGCCACAACTGCGCAGCTACCGCGACCACCACTGCCACCACGATGAGCAATACGGAGGCATCTGTCAGCGAAGAATAGAACCAGAAAACAATCGGATACAGGAGCGATCGGGCCATTGCGAACTCTACCCACGCCTCAACCTTGACCGGCATGGAGGCAGCGCCTGTATCGCTGAAGGTCTGACTGGTCAACATCAGCAACGGCAGCAGCGCGGTAAGCCCCACCAGCATGGCCGCGACCAGATCGCCACGACGGCGTTCATGCATGAATCTCAGCAACAGCAACCCGCAGGCTACGCCCGCCACACCGATCCCCACCGGGAATGTGAGTCCCGATATCAAGGAGAATACGAGGCCTATGGCGATACCTACACGACGGCGACTGCCGGGCAGGAACAATGGCAGCAGCAGCAGTGTCTGCAGATAGGGGAACATGAATCCCAGGTTGAGGATCCGCCCATAGATCTCATTCGCGTCTCCACCTACAGGCAGAAGCGCGATTGAAAGTACGATGGCGGCAACTCCCCAGAACGGAAGGTGGCCGCGGAATACGCGCACAGCCACCAGCACCATGCCCGCACTGAACATGTTAGACAACACGAACAACACAAGAGGCAGATAGTAGAGATTGCCCCCCAGGAATACGTCGATTACCCAGCTTGCAATCTGCAGAAATATGATGAAACCAACGATCGGAAAGACTCTGGTATCGAACGCAGTGTCATAGAAACCGCGGGTCAACAGATCCCCGAACCAGGTGCCATCCTCGGCATACAATGATGGATAGGTGATGGGGTCCAGATTCCGCAGGCAGAACAGCGTGAAAGCCGCAATGAAGAGCAACGTCATCCCGATCAGCCGGAGTGCGTTCTTGTTTTTTGTCAATGGACTCTTCATATCTGCCGCGCTGTTGAACTGAAACGAATAGTAAAAACCGAGGCCGACCGCCTCGGTGATTTTTCAAACGACCGCATGCTGGGGCCGGGAGCAGATCGTGCTCCCGGCCCCCAGAACAGCAGCAGCCCCGTTACTGACCCAGCGGATTCGGATCCTCTGGAATCTGGGCAAGCTCGGCCGCGGGGATCTCGATTACTTCGGCCGGACTACGGCCGTGCTCGGCCAGCCAGGCGCCATTGCTGATCCACCGACGCTTGCCCTGCTCAACGAAGAACCAACCATCTTCTTTGCCACCGTCACTGGCAGGGCGGCGCACGATCTTGCCCTCGTACTTTTCAGCAACCGGGTTGGCAGCTGCCGGCGCAGGCTCCGCAGCCGGATTTTCCGCAGCTGGGGCCGGCTGGCCTTCGGCGGCCGCACGCTCAGCCGGAGACTTGCCGCATGCGGCAAGACCCAGCGCGATAGCCAGAACAACAACTCCATTCCTAATCTGATTCATCGAACCTGTTCCCCTTTGGATAGTGTTTTTCGAAAGCACTTGAATCGATCAACTCAGCGATTTGCCAACGCGTGGAACTGACTACCGATCGATGCAGCAGGCGGCGCGAAGACCGGCGCGTTCATGAAGCTGGCAACGCGGGCAAGGCTTTCATCCCAGCCCGAGCGCGCCTTCATTTCTTCCGCGGCAGTCCTGCGCATTCCCTCGAGGTTCGCATGGTTCTCCAGAGCGTAGACCAGCGTCTGCGCCAGGCAGTTTGCGGTGGGCGGTGAAAGCAGGCAATTGCTGCCATCGCGCAACAGCCACGTGTTGGCCTCGTTGTGGTTGGTAACCACGGTAGTACCGCAGGCCATCAACTCGAACGGCAGATACGAGGGATGCTTCGTCATCATCATGACGAAGCCCGCATGGCAACTGCGGTAGAGGTTACCGGTCTCACGATAGGGCAGAAGGCCCACGCTTTCCACCACCCCAACCAGATCGAATTCAGCCGGATCCCAGCCCGTACCCGCACAGATGATCTGCACGCGATCGCCCATTCGCGCCTTCACCTTGCGCAGCGCAGCAGCAGCAAGTTCGAACGCGTTGCGGGGCGTGCCCGGGCGCGCGTAGTAGAACAGGCGCTTCACTGATGCGTGGTCGTCGCGCTCACCCGCGCCCGGATGGAACACCGTCGTATCCACGCTTGGCTGCAGCAGCACCGCAGAACCACCGTACTGCTGCTCGTAGATTTCCTTGAGGGTCTGCGTGTTGCAGATGCCCAGGAAACCGAAGCTGTAGGTGAATTCAGCCTGTGCGTAAGTGCTGCCCGCCGGATAGAAGGCCGGTTCGAAGTCCTGCATCATGTAGAACTTCAACCCGGTGTTCTGCACACCCACCAGCACATAGGCGGTGGTCCACAGGGTCGCCACAGAATAGTCCGAAGGCGGTATCTGGGCGATCTTCTCGCCACTGTCGAGCACGATCACTTCCGAATTCGCCAGCCCCGGGAATGCCTTGCCCAGGCTTTCCTGCATGGCCACAGGATCGGCCTGGCCGCAGATCAGGAATCGCTGCTTCATCCCCGAGCTGCGGTGCAGACTCTCGGCCAGGCGGAGAATAGTCATCACCCCGCCATAGAATGGATTGTCGAAGTAAGGCAGATACCAGGCACAGACCCGTTGGGCAGGGTCGGCAGCAACCCGCTCGGGGTGCTGCTGCTGTTGCGACAGACTTGCCACATCGAGATCGATGATCTGGGCCAGGGCCAATGCATCGCTGGTGTAGCCCGCCCAGATGGAAGCATTGGCGGGGACGACACGATCACCACGGAGTGCGCGAACGGCCGAAAGAATCCTTCTTTTCATTTGTTGAGCCTCAGGGGACTGACTTGCCGGAACGCCGGATTGAAGTACGGGTCAGCTCGATACTTTTCGCCGTCGTTAGACCAGGCAGCCTGCGCGCCAGAAGGCATGTAGACCACAGCAAAGGGATCGATCAAGCCTCTTCCGCCGCCCGATTCGATGCTCCCAGTGCAGATACGCGTGAATGCCTGCTGCATTTCCACGTCTCCGCAAGGAAAACGTGACACAGTTTGGAACTTCGTCATCTTAAACGCAATCGCGAACGGTGAAGCAGCCCGCATGTTTCGGTACCACTGCGCACCGCCAAACCAGCCATACTCGTGCGGATGTGCGCCGTGAAACAGTGGCGCACTGCTGCCGTCAGCGGCGACAACCCGCCCAGCCTCTTCCACTCGACCGTCCTCGCGGACCGCCAACGCGGAGGTCCAGGCGATATCCGGATGGTGGTGGACCCATCCCAGCAGTTCATTCAGCAATCCTTCCGACAAGCCTACAGCCCGGCCATCAATCATCACGACGCCCGCCGATGCAGCATCCAGCCAATCGGCCACGGCCAACCAGCTAAACGCATCCTGCCGGCGGAGCACGAACCGGCTGTCGGGCAGATTCGCAAATGCCTGCAGTTCGGCACTCGCCTCACCCACGTGAACAGCATGAATGTGCTTGATGCTGGAAAGGTCGGAGACCAGAAGAAGGTTCAGCGTATGCACGAGCTGTTGCGTGGTGCCGGTCTGGATGACAACCACCTCGGAAGCCGATGCAAGCGGCGGCCAGGAGATGTGGAACAACCCCTGATCGGTTCGCTTCACCTGCGCAGGCAGCCCGCGGCTTGCAAAATAGTTCTTCTGCGCGCGCAACTGGCCCATGATCGCGTACGGCTTGGTCTGCAGCCCGGATGCGGTCGACGTCGGCAGGATGCGCCAATGGTAGTGAATGGACGGGACATGCAGGATCCTGCGTGCCGCAGAAGTCACGCGGAAGAAAATGTCCCAATCCTGGGCGCCATCGGTTTCCTTGTTCCATGCACCTGCCTGGCGGACCACCGAGGTCCGCATGAGGTTCAGATGGGTCAGATAGTTGACCGAATGCAGCATCTCCGGACTCCACTGCGGCTTGAACAGTGCGTTCATCCGGCACGTCCCGTCAGCGTTGATGGAGTCCTTGTCCGAGTACAGGAAATCGACTTCGGCGCCCCCTTCCTGCATCGCCGCTACCATGTCGAACAGCGCCCAGGGCGTAATCGTATCGTCGTGATCGAGCAACGCCACGAACTCGCCCTCTGCGTGTTCGAGAGCGGCATTGGAGTTCTCTGAAATACCGCCGTTGGCGGCCAAGAGTATCGCCTTGTGCCGCGGGTCGGAGACACAGCGCTGCTTCAACCATTCCCATCCTTCCAGGTCGTCCACATCGGCCCATGCCAGGCAGGTTTCCCACTCACCGTAGGTCTGCAGTTCGACACTCTGCAGTGTCTCCTCCAGTACTTGGCGCGGAACCTTGTAGATCGGAATGATCAGCGACACCCGCGGGCGGTAGCTGAACGCCTGCGCGGCAGAGGCCTGCTCGGCCAATGCCTGCGGAGACAACTCGGTCACAGCGATGTAGTCGGCCAGATCCTGACAATCCGCACGCAGTGCAGGATTGAAACCTGCCTGCGGCCGGGTCAATGCAATTCCTTCGGCAGAGCGCTGCTGACGGCCCAATGCACGGGCATGACGCGCCTCAGCCTTGCGGATACCCCAGTTCAGCGCGCGCGCGCGCAAGCCTCCCTGAGCATTCCAACGCTGGTAGATCCGCTCAAAGGCGCGCCCTGCTTTGGCGCCAATCGTCTCAGACCGCTGCTGCGCCTGGTACAGATCCCGTGTCAGCGCAGCAATAAGATCGTCGCGGTCTTTGATGTCGCCGATCAGCCGCTGACGGCGAACGCCCACTTCCAGCAGCCCCTGCTCGCGCTCCCGCAAGCGCTGGGCCGACTCGCTTTCGTGCACTGCGATCGAACGCTGGTGGGCAGCGCGCTCCGCCTCAAGGCTGGCGATGATCGCAGCGCGCAATTCACGCTCGTGAGCGATCTCCGCTTCCATGGTGGCCCGAGCTGAAACCTGCTCCGCTTCAAGCGCAGCCAATGCCGTCACCGCTGCGCGACACTCGACCTGAGCGGCGATGGTCCGCTCACGCTCCTTGCCGAGTTCATGCGAGATCTCATCTACCTTCAGCCGCAGCACCTCCCGCTCTGATTCGGCACTCTCCAGTTCCGCCTCCAGTGCGGCGATGGCAGTTGCCAGTTCATGCCGCCCATGGGAGTCCTCGGCGGCGCTCTGCAGTGCCACCAGCTGCTCATTGGCGTGATGCAACTGTTGGCTTTTCTCGTTCACCGTGACGATGCTGCGCTCGTGCTCCGCGCGCACATAGGCAAGGTCGCCCTCAAGGTTGGCCACCTTGCCGCCAAGCACATGCACCTCGTTCTGCCACCAGTCCCGCGCGTAGGCCAGCGCCACGGCGTGGCCCAGCGCTGCGAACAGATGGGCAACGAGGTTGCGCTGATCGCCATCAAGCGTTCCGAGCCTCTTTACCCCTTCTGGAGCGTTCTCACCGACCACCAGGACACCCAGCCCATGAGAGTGGCTGAACTCAAAGGACGGGTACTGGGAAGAGAGCTCAGCCCACAGGCGCCAGACCCCGAAATCGCCCTGCCGCTCCTGCGTGTCATGGAACAGGACCACGGCACGGTCGGACAGCTTCGGCATCCAGCTTTCAAAGTCGTGACGTACCGCCTCGTAGGTATGCAGGCCATCAATATGCAGCAGATCGACACTGCCGTCGTCGAACTTTTCCAGTGCCTGATCAAACGTGCAGCGCAGCAGCTTGGAGAAATCGTTGTACTTTCCATCATGGTATTCACTCAGCCCTGCATAGACCGAGTTTCCATAGAACGCAGCGTGCTCATCGCCCTCCCACGTGTCCACGGCATACGCGCGCGTGCCAAGGCCCAGCTCCTGGATCGTCTGGCAGAAGCTGAGATAGGACGCGCCATAGTGGGTACCCAGCTCAACGAACATCGCCGGACGCAGTGCCTCGACTATCCAGCCAGCGAAGGGAATATGCCCGTGCCAGGCGCTCGGCGGCAGCTTCAACGGCCTGATGAAAGCAGAGTTGTTCAGTTCGATCATCGTCCGTTCTCCTGTTCTTCTTTGCTCTGCGCGCTGGCAATGAACTGCTCTACGGACCCACCGCAGAGCAATGGGACCATCTCGGAAATCTTTTCAAGCGGCCAGTTCCACCACTCGATCCGCTGCAGAGCCTGGATCTGGGCATCGTCGAAGCGGTAACGCACCACTCGGGCCGGATTGCCCACCACTACAGCGAAAGGCGGCACGTCCTTCGCCACAACAGCCCTCGCGCCGATGATGGCGCCATTGCCTACAGTCACTCCTGACATGATCGTGGCGCCATGTCCTATCCAGACGTCGTTGCCGATGCGGGTCGGGCCGCGCGTGGCCGGATGACCGTCGGCATGCGCATCCGGGTGGCCAAGCGCGATCCGCAAGGGAAACGTCGTGACCCACTGCGCGTTGTGCTCACCGCCGCCAAAGATCGCAACCTCGTCGGCAATGGAACAGAACGCACCAATGCTGATCGATTCATGCTCGGCCCATATGCGGAAGTTCGGGCTGCCATAGGTGAACCGACCGATCTGGATGCGCGGATCGTGAACCACCGTTTCAGGAATAAGGGAACCGGTCATGCGGACTCCCCGCTGGTGCCCAGCGACTTGACGGCCACACGCTCGAACGGGACGCCAACCAGGCCATAACGCAGCTTGGTCGATGCGACCTTTATCAGCACGGCATCGTGCAGCCAATGATGCTGGACATTGTCCCAGGGATTGCCTTCCGCGATCGAGACCGTCATCGAGTAGTCCCCGTCAGGCAGAAGCGGAATGGTGAAATCGAACTCGGCTTCCAGCGTTTCTCCTGCGGCCATGGAGCAAGGCTGAGGGACGTATGTATAGGTGTGCTCACCGAAAAGGGACTGCCCCAGGCGATCCTTGACGAAGAAACCGATAATGGTGCTTTCGAGTGCACGTACCGCCGACGCCCGTATCCGCAGCGTCACCTGTTCGCCGCCACGGAATACGTTCAGCGGGCTCAGACCACGGTCCAGCAGCTCGACCGATTCGATGCGGGCCGCCTCGGACGTCCAACCATCGGAATTGTGGATGTTGGAGAACAATGTGAGCTTGGTTTCTTCCTCAACCTGGCTTGCCTCCCTGCGCTCGGGAACCACCTGCTCCTTGGGTCGCTCGCCCTTGATGCTCTTCAGCTTTACTGCTTCGCCATAGACTTCCTGCGCGCAATACTCGATGTACTCAGTCACAACATCCTGCGCCGATGCATGCATGCGCACGTGACCCTTATCCAGCCAGATGGCGCGGTCACAGAAGTTCAGGACCGATCCGGTATCGTGGCTCACAAACAACAAGGTTCCACGCTCGCGGAACGAGCGCAGGAAGCGCATGCATTTCTGCACGAACACGCTGTCGCCAACAGCCAGCGCCTCGTCTACGATCATGATGTCGGCATCGACATGGGCAATTACCGCAAAGGCAAGCCTCACATACATGCCGCTTGAGTACACCTTCACCGGCTGGTTGACGAAATCACCGATATCGGCGAACGCAAGAATGTCCTCGTAGCGTTCGTCGATCTCCTGGCGCGTGAGGCCCAGCAGGGTGGCACTCATGTAGACGTTTTCGCGGCCGGTGAACTCAGGATTGAAGCCAGCACCCAGCTCAAGCAGTGCTGCTACGCGTCCGTGGATATGGGCACTTCCGGTCGTCGGCGTCAGCGTCCCGCAGATGAGCTGCAGAAGCGTTGATTTTCCCGCGCCGTTGCGGCCGACGATGCCGACAGCTTCCCCCCGACGCACGTCAAAGCTGACGTCCCGCAATGCCCAGTATTCGCGGAAATAGTCACGTCGTGCCCGACCCATAAGTCCCGAGACACGCGGAAGGATGAACTGTTTCAGTCGATCGCGCGGATGCTCATAGATCTGGTAAAGCTTGGAGAGCGACTCCACGTGGATGGCCACAGGCCGCTCTTGCGGCACCTGCACATTGCCCGTTGCATTGGCGTCAGAGGACATCTGCAAATCCTCGTCGGGTTTTCTGGTAGACATAGAAAGCTACGCTCAAAAGTACCAACGCAGCCGCCATCGTGATGAACCACCCTGAGAGCTCCGGAATTTCACCGAAAATCAGCAGCTTGCGCGCCTGCTCTACCGGGTAGGTGATGGGACTGAACCGGATCCAGGCGCGGAACTGCTCCGGCAGGCTCGAGGTGGGGTAGACGATGGGAGACAGGAAGAAGAGCACCGTAGTGATCATCACCGTCAGCTGGCCGATGTCCCGAAGATAGACACCGATGGCGGCGAAGAGATAGGTGAATGCCACCGTCATCAGCAGGAGGGGCAGCAGCAGCAACGGCAGCAGGAGAGCAGTCCAGGGCAGATACTGGACCATGGCGAACTGCACAACCAACAGCACGACAACGCTGATTGCAAGGTGGAAAAGCGCCGAGGCAACGGAAACCCATGGAAGGATTTCCAGCGGGAAGACAACCTTTTTCACGTAGCTGACATTGGACAGGATCAGGGACGGCGCGCGATTGATGCAATCGGCGAAGAACCCGTGAATCATCAAGCCAACGAACAGGATCAGGGCAAACTCACCCGTGGATTGCGCCGCACCACCTGCCCAGCGGACCTTGAATATCGAGGAAAACACCAGCGTATAGACCGCGAGCATCAATAGCGGATTGAAGAACGACCACGCAACTCCAGCCAAAGAACCACGATATCGGGCGATGACTTCACGCTTGGCCAATTGATAGATCAACGAACCGTGTTTTGCCAACGAGGCCAGAAGAGCGCCGGGCCCTGCTGATTGGGTATGCATGTCAGTCATGAATTCGTATTGGGTTCGCGCGGCCGACTTGAACGGAACAACGGGGTGTAGCAGTTTCCAGAAGAAGTTCGTTCACACCAGCGCCCTCTCCAGATCCACCTGCAGATCCCCCAGATCCTCAACACCCACGCTCAGCCGCACCAGCGCATCGCTGATGCCCAGCTGCTCGCGGCGCGCGACCGGAATCGAGGCATGCGTCATCACCGCCGGGTGGTTCACCAGGCTTTCCACGCCGCCCAGCGACTCGGCCAGGGTGAACAGCTCGGTCTTCTCGCAGAAGCGCTTGGCCGCCTCGAACCCGCCCTTGAGCACGATCGAGACGATGCCGCCGTAACCAGCCATCTGCTTGCCGGCCAGTTCATGCTGCGGGTGCGACGACAGGCCCGGGTAGATCACCTTCTCCACCGCCGGGTGCTTTTCCAGCCACTGGGCCAGGGCCAGCGCGTTGGCGCAGTGCGCCTTCATGCGCAGCGGCAGGGTCTTCAGGCCGCGCAGGGCCAGGAAGCTGTCGAACGGGCCCTGCACGCCACCCACCGAGTTCTGCAGGAAAGCCATCTGCTCGGCCAGTTCGGCGTTGTCGCCAACCACCACCATGCCGCCGACCATGTCCGAGTGGCCGTTGAGGTACTTGGTGGCCGAATGCAGGACCAGGTCCGCGCCCAGCTCCAGCGGGCGCTGCAGCATCGGCGAGGCGAAGGTGTTGTCGACCACCACGATCAGGCCATGGCGCTTGGCAATGGCGGCCACAGCGGCGATGTCCACGATCTTCAGCATCGGGTTGGTCGGGGTCTCGATCCACACCATCTTCGTCTTCGGCGTGATGGACGCTTCAAACGCAGCCAGGTCGGTCAGGTCGACGAAGCTGAAATCCAGCCCGGCGGTGCGGCGGCGCACGCGCTCGAACAGGCGGAAGCTGCCGCCGTAGATGTCATCCATCGCCACCACGTGGCTGCCGGCGTCCAGCAGCTCGATCACGGTCGAGCTGGCCGCCATGCCCGAAGCGAAGGCAAAACCGCGGGTGCCGCCTTCCAGCGACGCCACGCAGCGCTCGTAGGCGAAGCGGGTCGGGTTGTGGGTACGCGAGTACTCGAAGCCCTGGTGCGCGCCCGGGCTGGACTGCGCATAGGTCGAGGTGGCGTAGATCGGCGGCATCACCGCGCCGGTGCTGGGGTCGGGCGACTGGCCGCCGTGGATGGCCAGCGTGGCCAGGGCCAGGGCGCGATCCTGGGAAGTAGCGTTGGACATGTTCTTTCCTGAGGGGCGCCGAAGCTCGGCGCCGTCGAAGGTGCGGAAGTCTATCAGCGCGGCCTTAACGACCTTTGACGCGGATAAACCGGGATTCAGCAGCGAACGTCTGCGATCAACGGCTTACTGCACGCGACGGCGCAGATAGTTCAGCAGGTCGATACGGGTGATCAGGCCCAGGAAGGCATTGCCGTCCATCACGATCGCCACCTGGCCGCGGTCGAACACCGGCAGCAGCGCCTCGATCGGCGACTTCACGTCCAGCCGGTCCAGCTTGCTGACCATCGCCGTGGCGACGGTGTCGCGGAAGCGTGCTTCGTCACCATAGACATGCAGCAGCACGTCGCTTTCGTCGACGATGCCGACCAGCTGGTCACCGTCCATCACCGGCAGCTGCGACACGTCGTACAGCTTCATGCGCTGGTAGGCGGTGGTCAGCAGGTCGTTCGGTCCGATCACGACAGTGTCGCGCTGGCCATACGGGCGCAGGATCAGGTCGCGCAGGTCGCCGTGCTGCGGGCGCTCCAGGAAGCCGTTGTCCAGCATCCAGTAGTCGTTGTACATCTTCGACAGGTACTTGTTGCCGGTATCGCACACCAGCACCAGCACCTTCTTCGGCGCGGTCTGCTCCTTGCAGTACTTCAGCGCAGCGGCCAGCAGGGTGCCAGTGGACGAGCCACCGAGGATACCTTCCTTGCCCAGCAGTTCGCGCGCGGTGTGGAAGCTCTCGGCGTCGCTGATGGCATAGGCCTTCTTGACGCGGCTGAAGTCGGAGATCGACGGCAGGAAGTCCTCGCCGATGCCTTCCACCAGCCAGCTGCCCGACTTGTCGTTCAGATTGCCGTCGTTGATGTACTCGGCCAGGATCGAGCCGACCGGATCGGCCAGCACCAGCTCGGTCTTCGGCGACAGCTTGGCGAAGGCGCGCGACAGGCCGGTCATGGTGCCGGAGCTGCCGCAGCCGAACACGATGGCGTCGAGGTCGCCGCCCATCTGCTCCAGGATCTCCGGGCCGGTACCGAATTCATGCGCGGCCGGGTTGTCCGGGTTGCCGAACTGGTTGATGAAGTAGGCGCCCGGGGTCTGCTCGGCGATGGTCTTGGCCAGGTCCTGGTAGTACTCCGGATGGCCCTTGGCCACGTCCGAGCGGGTCAGGCGCACTTCGGCGCCCATCGCCTTCAGGTTGAAGATCTTCTCGCGGCTCATCTTGTCGGGAACGACCAGGATCAGCTTGTAGCCCTTCTGCTGCGCGACCAGGGCCAGGCCCAGGCCGGTGTTGCCGGCGGTACCTTCCACCAGGGTCGCACCCGGCTTCAGGTCGCCACGCTGCTCCGCCGCCTCGATCATCGACAGGCCGATGCGATCCTTGATCGATCCGCCCGGGTTGGCGCTTTCGAGCTTCAGGTAGAGCTCGCAGACGCCGGTGTCCAGGCGCTGGGCCTTGACGATCGGGGTCTGGCCGATGAGTTCGAGGACGGAAGAATGAATGGGCATTCGGAGGACTTTCGGTTCGCGCCGCAGGGGGCCGGACCGATGATTATCCGTCGGATGGCGATGAATGTCAGGTCGGCGCGGAGACGGGCCGCAAGCCCGCAGAAAGAGATGCGGACGGCCCCGGATCGACGAGGAGACCGGTACCGCCCGCATCGGTGAGTTGTGCCTGCAGGCCAAGGCACCACCGCCTGTGGTGCCTTGGCGCGGCCGCCTCATCGGCGGTGCCGCGATGCCGGGGCAGGAGCGCCCGGCGGGGCCATCGATGGCCGGGTCACGCCGTTCCGGGCGTGACGGGGTGCGTCAAAGCGTGGGGGACGTCGTTGGGAGCGGTGTTTCGTACATTCGCAGAAGTCGTTGCTTGGCCAGCAGCTTCTCGCGCTTCATGCGACCCAGGGTGACATCATCGATCGGGAGTACACCCAACTCCGCGTCCATGCACTTCTTGTTCAACTTGCGGTGCTGGTCATGGAGTGCCCTGAACTCCGGATCACGCGCGCGACGTGCGTCGATCTCGCTCTGGGGCTGATCTTCAAACATGATGGACCTCCTTCGACAGATACACGAACGCCCCAGCCGCAAGGCACGGGGCGTTGTTCATGGAGGAGCGCCGGTCGATGGCCACCTGGACGCATGCAACGACCTGCGGCACTGGCCTGCGCACGTCGATCTGCTGCGGTTCGCGCCCTGCTTGCATCGGCCCGGCCCTCCCATCGTCCGGTCCGCGGCATTGCGTCCCGGACGATTGACCCTACGCCTGCTAAAGGCGGGGTACAAGACCCCTGCGTCAAAAAGACCGAACCCCGCCGGGGCGGGGTTCAGGCTGAATGCTCATCACAACGAAAAACAAACAATATCAAGCAATTACGGGGCGATGATGACCTCGGCCGAACGTGCCTGGGTGGAGGCCGCCTTCTTGCCGGCAAGCTGGATCCGGTTGCTCGCGACACCCGCCGCAACCAGGGCGTCACGCAGGGCCTCTGCACGCTTCTGGCCTACGCCGTTGGCACTGTCGTAAGCCTCGATGCGCAGGCGGCCCTTCTTGCCGATGTTCAGGTATTCGGCCAACGCCTTGGCCTGGTTGCGGGCGCCGCCGGACAGGCTGGAGGCGCCGGCGGCAAACGCATCGCCACGGAAGGTGAAGACCTCGCCGCGGCCATCGAACTTCGAGCCCGGCAGCTTCTGACCGGACACCAGCTCGGCTTCCTCGCGGGCCAGCTTGGCGGCATTCTGCTGGGCGGCGCTGAGGCGCTGCTGCTGCTTGCCGGCGACGCTGGTCAGGGCGTTCTCGGCGTCCTGGCGGGCCAGGGTCTCGGCCTCGGCGGCCTGGCGCAGGCGTTCAGCCTCCTCGGCCTGCATCTGTGCCTGCATGCGCAGCTGTTCGGCTTCCTGGCGGGCACGCGCGGCATCGCGGCGGCTGGCCTCGATCAGCAGGTCGCTGCGGGTCCGCTCCAGGCGGTCGACCTCGCGGGCGGCCAGCGCGGTACGCACCGCCGTCTCGGCGATCTCCACCCGGCGCTCGGCCAGGTAGGTGGCCAGCTCCTGGTCGCGGCGCTTGGCCTTGTCCAGGATGGCGATGGCCTGCTGGGCCTGCATGCGCTCGAAGGCGCCCAGCTCAGCGGTATCCGGGTTGGCCTGGATGGCCATCAGGCGCTGGCTCAGCTGCGCCACCATCGGGTTGTCGGCGGCCACGGCCAGGGTCGGCAGCGCCAGCAGCGCGGCCAGGGTTGCGGCAGTCATCGGCTTCACCGGCGATCCTCCCCGGTCGACAGCTGGCGTTGCAGCTGATTGACCTCGTTGCGGCGCAGCTGCAGCTGCGCGGTCACGGTGGCTTCCTCGCTGCGCACGCGGGCCAGGTCGGCATCGGCGGCGGCACGCAGGGCCATGGCCGGGGCATTCTTGCGCTCGCGGCGGTCGCCGGCGGCGCGCTGGGCCTGCTCCAGCCCCTGCCGGGCCAGCCCGATCAGGTCCGGGGCGTACTGGTCGGCATCGGCCTGGGTGGCCTTGTCGACCGCCTGCCGGGCCTGGGCCAGTTCCATCGCGCCATCCTGCGCCCAGGCGGGGGCAGACAGTGCGAATGCAAACGCCATCACATACAGGCTGTGGCGCATTCGTGCGAAGCTAAGTCGTTTCATTGGGGAGGCCGTACCGGTTGTCGGTTCACGGCCATTGTCGTCAAGCCGACACCGTGCTGGCAACGGGCGTCGGCCGTTTCGTTGGGGAAAATTCGCAATGGATATCGGCTACTTCCTGAAGCTGATGACCGAAAAGAACGCTTCGGACATGTTTCTGACCACCGGGGCACCGGTCTACATCAAGATCGAGGGGAAGCTCTATCCGCTGGGCAACACCGGCCTGCCGCCGGGCATGGTCAAGAAGATCGCCTACTCGCTGATGGACGAAGGCCAGGTGCCGCAGTTCGAGCGCGAGCTGGAACTCAACATGGCCATCGCCCTGCCCGATGCCGGTCGCTTCCGCGTCAATGTGTTCAAGCAGCGCGGCGAAGTGGGCATGGTCATCCGTGCCATCCGCAGCCGGATTCCGAGCATCGAGGAGCTGAACCTGCCGCAGGTGCTGAAGGACGTCATCATGACCCCGCGCGGGCTGGTACTGGTGGTGGGGTCCACCGGTTCCGGCAAGTCCACCTCGCTGGCGTCGATGATCGACCACCGCAACAGCACCACCACCGGTCACATCCTCACCATCGAAGACCCGATCGAATACCTGCACAAGCACAAGATGTCGATCGTCAACCAGCGCGAGGTCGGGCTGGATACCCATGCCTTCCACAACGCGCTGAAAAACGCGATGCGTGAGGCGCCGGACGTGATCCTGATCGGCGAGATCCTGGACGCAGAGACGATGGAAGCGGCGATCGCCTTCGCCGAAACCGGCCACCTGTGCCTGGCCACCCTGCACTCCAACAACGCCGACCAGACCATCGAGCGCATCCTCAACTTCTTCCCGGAAAGCGCGCACAAGAACGTGCTGATGAACCTGGCGCTGAACCTGCGTGCGGTGATCAGCCAGCGCCTGGTGAAGAACAAGGAAGGCCGTCGCCTGCCGGCCACCGAAGTACTGCTCAACACGCCGATGATCCGCGACCTGCTGCGTCGCGGCCAGGTGCACGAGATCAAGGCGGCGATGGAAGCATCGCTGGAAGAGGGCATGGAGAGTTTCGACCAGTGCCTGTTCCGGCTGGCCAAGGCCGGCACCATCGAACAGGAGGAAGCGCTGCGCGCGGCCGACTCGCGCGATGGCCTGGCGCTGAAGTTCCGCCTGTCCGAAGGCAGCAGCGGCGAGCATGACCCGTACGCAGATTTCTCGGCCGGCGCCCCCAGCATCACCCACGGCTTCTGACCGCACGAAAAGGGGGACGGAGGGGATTAAGTCGTATATGCACTTACGACTTGATCCCCTCCGTCCCCTTTTCCTGAAGAATTCAGGGGCCGTCTCATCCAATGAGACCCCTCATCCGTAGGTTTCCTCAATGGAAACCATCCGCAAGCTGGCCATTCTGGCCGATGCCGCCAAATACGACGCCTCCTGCGCCTCCAGCGGCTCGGGCAAGCGCGATTCGCGCGCCAGCGGCGGTATCGGCAGCACCGAGGGCATGGGCATCTGCCACAGCTATACGCCCGATGGCCGCTGCGTATCGCTGCTGAAGATCCTGCTGACCAACTTCTGCGTCTACGACTGCGCCTATTGCGTCAATCGCGTGTCCAGCAATGTGCCACGCGCGCGCTTCAGCGTGGACGAGGTGGTCACGCTCACCCTGGACTTCTACAAGCGCAACTACATCGAGGGCCTGTTCCTCTCCAGCGGCATCATCCGCAATGCGGACTACACCATGGAGCAGATGGTGGAGGTGGCCCGGCAACTGCGCGAAGAACACCGCTACGCCGGCTACATCCACCTCAAGACCATTCCCGAGGCCTCGCCGGAACTGCTGGCCAGCGCCGGGCGTTACGCCGACCGCCTGTCGATCAACGTCGAACTGCCCACCGAAGCCGGGCTGAGTGCCTTGGCGCCGGAGAAGACGGTGCAATCGATACGCGGCGCGATGGGCGAACTGCGTTGGCGCATCGAGGAAGCCAAGGAGGCGCGCAAGGCCCCCGCAGCGGTGGCGCCGACGGCCAGCCGCAGCGCACGCCCGCGCCCTCCCCGTTTCGCCCCGGCCGGGCAGAGCACGCAGATGATCGTCGGCGCGGACGGGGCCAACGACCAGCAGATCCTGGCCAGCGCCGACAGCCTGTACGGCAGTTACCGGATGCGCCGGGTCTACTACTCCGCATTCAGCCCGATTCCCGATGCCAGCCGGCAGCTGCCGCTGCAGCCCCCACCCCTGCAACGCGAGCACCGGCTGTACCAGGCCGACTGGCTGTTGCGCTTCTATGGCTACGGCGTGGACGAGATCACCGACACCACCCAGGGCGGAATGCTCGATCTGGATATCGATCCGAAGATGGCCTGGGCGATCCGCCATCCCGAACGCTTCCCGGTCGATCTGAACCGTGCACCGAAGGAAATGCTGCTGCGGGTGCCCGGCCTGGGCGTGCGCAATGCAGAGCGCGTGCTGATGGCGCGCCGGCACGGGCGCCTGCGCGTGGCGGACATCGCCCGCCTGAAGGCGCCGATGAGCAAACTGCTACCGTTCGTGCTGTTGGCCGACCATCACCCGCGCAAGGCATTGGATGACCCGGCCGCGCTGCGAGCACAACTGGCCCCGCCGCCGCGCCAGGGATCACTGTTCGATGCACCGCCGGCAGCCTGACGCGCCGCGCTGGTCGCAGCGGGTGGATCCGCCGTGGTCGCTGCAGGCCTGGCGCGACGGCGCGCGTGATGCGCTGCTGCGGGGCGTGCGGCCCGAGCAATTGGACTGGCTCGAAGGCGGCGAGGCTTCGCTGCTGGATGCGCCGCCGGTGCAGCAGGCACCGGTGGCGGCACAGGCAAGCGTTCCCGGCGTCCCGCGCGAATTCCTGGAACTGGCCGACACCTGCCTGTGCCATGGCGAACCGCAGCGCCTGTCACTGCTGTACCGGCTGCTGTGGCGGATCACCCATGGCGAACGCGCGGTGCTGACCAATCCCGCCGATGCCGATGTGCTGCGTGCGATGACATTGGCCCAGGCCGTCCGCCGTGACACGCACAAGATGAAGGCATTCGTGCGCTTCCGCGAGGTGCCTGGCCAACCTGATGCGTTCATCGCCTGGTTCGAGCCACAGCACCACATCGTCGACCGGGTCGCGCCGTTCTTCGCACGCCGCTTCACCGGCATGCGCTGGGCGATCCTCACTCCTTCGCGCAGCGTGGCGTGGGATGGACAGGCGCTGACCTTCGGCCCCGGCGCACGCCGCGAGGACGCCCCGGCCGAGGATGCGCGCGAGGCCCTGTGGCAGACCTATTACGCCAGCATCTTCAATCCGGCCCGGCTCAACACCCGGATGATGATGCAGGAGATGCCGGCCAGATACTGGCGCCACCTGCCCGAGGCGCAGCTGCTGCCGCGCCTGGTGCGCGATGCGGGCGATCGCGTGCAGGAAATGCATGACCGGCCCGCGCAGGCACCCCAGCGCAGGATTCCCATGCGTGGGGACGCTGCGGCAGCGCGCCCAGATACCGCCAGCCTGCAGACGCTGCGACAGCAGGCCAGCGCCTGCCGCCAGTGCCCGCTGTGGGAGACCGCCACACAGACGGTGTTCGGCCAGGGGCCGGCCGATGCGCGGGTGATGGTGATCGGCGAGCAGCCTGGCGATACCGAGGATCTGCGCGGCCAGCCGTTCGCCGGCCCTGCCGGCCAGTTGCTGGACCGCGCATTGGCCGAGCTGGGAATCGATCGCGCCACGCTGTACCTGACCAACGCGGTGAAGCACTTCCACCATGAGCGGCGCGGCAAGGTAAGGCTGCACAAGCGGCCGGAAAGCCGCCACATCCAGGCCTGCCGGCCGTGGCTGATGGGCGAGATCGCGCGCGTGCGGCCGCAGCTCATCGTCTGCCTGGGCGCAACCGCGGCAGCCTCGGTATTTGGCCGTGATTTCAATCTGTCGCGCGACCGTGGACGCTGGCACACGCTGGAGGAAGGCACCCGCGGCTACGCCACCGTGCACCCGGCGTGGGTGCTGCGGCAAGGCGATGGCGCGCGCCGCGAACGGGCTTATGCACTGTTCCGCGATGATCTCGCGCAACTGCTGCAAAAAGGGGACGGAGGGGACTAAGTCGTGAATGCACTTGCGACCTGATCCCCTCCGTCCCTCTACTTTCAGGCTGCGTCGGGCTGGTTTTCCGGGCGCGCGCGGTCGAAGGCGTCCAGCGCCTGGCAGGCGGCCTCGATGCGGCGAAGGGTCGGGTACGGCGCAAGGTCCAGGCCGAAACGATGGGCGTTGTACAGCTGCGGCAGCAGGCAGAGGTCGGCCAGCCCGGGGCGGTCACCGTGGCAGAAGGTGCCGGTGTCGCGGCTGTTGGCCAGCATCGCCTCCATTGCCGCGAAGCCCTCGGCCATCCAGTGCAGGGTCCACTGCATACGGGCATCGGCCGGCAGCTGCAGACTGCGTTCCAGGTACTGCATCACCCGCAGATTGTTGATCGGGTGGATGTCGCAGGCCACCAGCTGGGCCAGTGCCCGCACCCGCGCGCGGCCGGCGGCGTCGGCCGGCAGCAGCGGTACCTGCGGAAAGCGCTCGTCCAGGTATTCAAGGATCGCCAGCGACTGGGTCAGCACATGCCCCTCATGCAGCAGGGTCGGCACCTGCTGCTGCGGGTTGAGCGCGCGATAGGCGTCCAGGTGCTGCTCTCCGCCGTCGCGCGCCAGATGCACCGGCCGGGCCTCCCAGGCCAGGCCCTTCAGCTCCAGGCCGATGCGCACGCGGTAGGCGGCGCTGGATCGCCAGTAGGTGTACAGCACGATGCCGTCGTCGACCGGAATCTCCATGGCCGCCTCCATGCTCAGGGCTTGGCGGCCTGTTCGATGCGCTGCTCGATCGCACCGAAGATGCTGTTACCGGCGGCATCGAGCATCTCGATGCGGACCACGTCGCCGAACGACATGAACGGCGTGCTCGGCTTGCCGTCGCGCAGGGTTTCGACCACGCGCTGCTCGGCGAAGCACGAGGCACCCTTGCTGGTGTCTTCATTGGCGATGGTGCCCGAGCCGACGATGGTGCCGGCGCCCAGCGGACGGGTCTTGGCCGCATGCGCGACCAACTGGGCGAAATTGAACTGCATGTCCACGCCCGCTTCCGGTGCACCGAACCACTTGCCGTTGATGTGGGTCAGCAGCGGCAGGTGCACCTTGCTGTCCTGCCACGCAGCGCCCAGTTCGTCGGGGGTGACGAACACCGGCGACAGCGCCGAGCGCGGCTTGGAATGCAGGAAGCCGAAGCCCTTGGCCAGCTCGCCCGGAATCAGGTTGCGTAGCGACACATCGTTGACCAGGCCGACCAGCTGGATGTGGCCCGCAGCCTGTTCCGGGGTGGCCGCCATCGGCACGTCGTCGGTGATCACCACGATCTCCGCTTCCAGGTCGATACCGTACTCCTCGCTGACCACCTTGACCGCATCGCGCGGGCCGTAGAAGCCGGCACTGGTGGCCTGGTACATCAGCGGATCGGTGTAGAAGCTCTCCGGCACCTCGGCGCCACGGGCGCGGCGCACGCGCTCGACGTGCGGCAGGTAGGCACTGCCGTCGACGAATTCATAGGCGCGCGGCATCGGCGCGGCCAGGGCCTGCGGGTCGAGGTCGAACACGCCGTCGGCGTCGCCGGCATTGAGCGATTCGTACAGGGCGTTCAGGCGCGGCGCGATGTGGCTCCAGTCTTCCAGAGCCTGCTGCAGGGTGGCGGCAATGCCGGTGGCGCGCACGCCGTGGCGCAGGTCACGCGAGACGACGATCAGGGTGCCGTCGCGGCCGCCTTCCTTCAAAGAACCAAGCTTCATGGGTGGGTGTCCGGAGTCGTGGGCAAACAAGTTTCAAGTGTAATCAAATCTGCGGCGGCGCCAAGCTGCAGCGCGGCATCGGCCCACCCTACCGTAGTGGGGGGTTCGGCAGGGCTTGCAGCCCTGCACCTGCAGAAGCAACGGCAACGTCAAAAGCCTGCATTCCGTGGGATGGCGGGGACGTGTGAGTGGACAGGACACGCCGTAAACCCATCCGTGGGGGCTCGATGGCGCCATCCATGGCGCCAACGGTCCTGCCCACCCACACCGCCCCACCCCCGACAGGTTCCCAATGACTGATCGAACATCCACATCATTCATCGTCGAGATCCGTCAGACACCGAAATTGATCGAATGAGATTCGACAGATCGCGGAAAACTGTCGAAGGCGGGGTGGGTCCGGTGACAGGGGCGTGAGCCGCATGGATGCGGCGACCGAGCTTACATGGACGTACTTGCAGCGCCCCCTGCCACCGGACCCACCCCGCCTACCCACAGGAACCCGGCCTTTGACGTTGCTTCAGCCTCTGCGGGTGCAGGGCGCAGCCCTGCAGAGAGAACCCCTACCTGAACAGGTCTTTTTGCGTGAAGTCTCAAACATCGTTTAGACTTGCACGGTCTGCAGCGGCCGTCCGTTTCCCTCCGGGATCGCCGGCGACCAGGATCCGCCCTCTTCGCCCGCCCCCACTCCGACGCCGTTCGTCACGCATTCCAGCCTGCGCTTCGTGCCGGCTGCACCCAATTCTCGCAGCGCGGTTCACGGGAACGCTCCGAGTCAGCCGATCAGTTTGATCTGCCCCCGTCTGTCCGTTCGGACAGGCGTTTCTTGTACTTGGAGCAAACTCAATGTCTTTTGAATCGCTGGGCCTGGCGCCCTTCCTGCTGCGTGCGCTTGCCGAGCAGGGCTACGAAAACCCGACCCCGATCCAGCAGCAGGCGATCCCGCTGGCACTGGCCGGTCGTGACCTGCTGGCCGGCGCACAGACCGGCACCGGCAAGACCGCCGCCTTCGGCCTGCCGCTGCTGCAGCACCTGGGCACCGCCTCGCAGGAAGTGCGCAGCGGCCCACGCAAGCCGCGCGCGCTGATCCTGGCACCGACCCGCGAACTGGCCACCCAGGTGCACGACAGCCTGCGCGGCTACAGCAAGTACCTGCGCATTCCCAGCGCCTGTATCTACGGCGGCGTCGGCATGGGCAACCAGCTGGACATCCTGCGCCGTGGCGTGGACCTGCTGGTGGCCTGCCCGGGCCGCCTGATCGACCACCTGGAGCGTCGCAGCATCGACCTGTCCGGCATTGAACTGCTGGTGCTGGACGAAGCCGACCGCATGCTCGACATGGGCTTCCTGCCGTCGATCAAGCGCATCCTGGCCAAGCTGCCGAAGCAGAACCGGCAGACCCTGCTGTTCTCGGCCACCTTCGAGGACAACATCCGCCAGCTGGCGCTGGAGTTCATGCGCAACCCGGAACAGATCCAGGTGACGCCGAAGAACACCGTGGCCGAAACCATCACCCACCGCGTGCACCCGGTCGATGCCGGTCGCAAGCGCGACCTGCTGCTGCACCTGCTGGCGCAGGACAGCCGCGAGCAGACCCTGGTGTTCGCCCGCACCAAGCATGGCAGCGACAAACTGGCCTCGTTCCTGGAAAAGTCGGGCATCAAGACCGCGGCGATCCACGGCAACAAGAGCCAGGGGCAGCGCCTGCGTGCACTGGGTGACTTCAAGGCCGGCCGCGTGACCGTGCTGGTGGCGACCGATATCGCTGCGCGCGGCATCGACATCAACGAGCTGCCGAAGGTGATCAACTTCGACCTGCCGATGGTGGCCGAGGACTACGTGCACCGCATCGGCCGTACCGGCCGCAACGGCGCGACCGGCCAGGCGATTTCGCTGGTGGCACAGGATGAAGTGAAGCTGCTGCGTGCGATCGTGCGCCTGCTGGGCCGCGACATGGACATCCGCGATGTGCCGGGCTTCGAGCTGCAGGTGCCGATCCGCTGGGGCAACAGTGCGCCGGGCAAGGCCGAGCACGATACCGGCGAGCGCGCACCGCGCAAGAGCCATGCGCGCCGTCCGCACGGTGATGCGCCGCGCCACGCGCACGCAGGCCCGAAGAAGGCCGGCGGTGGCCGCCGCGAAGGCGGTGGCAATGGCCAGCAGCGTGCAGGTGCCGGCCAGGGCCAGCGCCGTGGCGGTGGTGGCAATGGTGGCGGCCGTGGTCGTGGCCAGGGTGGCGGCGGTGGTCGCGCCGGCTGATCCCAGCTGACATCGAGGGTGCTTCCCGCTGCGCGGAGGCTATCGAGGGACGGCGCTGACGCGCCGTCCTTTTTTGTTGCGGGCTACCGGGTGATAAAGCACGCGGTGGCAGTACCGAGGGCGAATGGGCATGGGGGCAGCGCAGAACACGCTGTAAATACGTCCATGTAGCTCGATGGCGCCATCCATGGCGCCAACGGTTCTGCGCTGCCCCCATGCCCATCCGCTTCAAGCATTGCCTGCGCCTTCTTGTCCCGCCGGGTAGCCGGGAGAAGAAAGATCAAATTCAAATTTTCAAAGGCAAAAGCCGAAGTCGCAATTCCTGGCTTTGCTTTTGCTTTTGCTTTTGCTTTTGTATTTGCCCTTGCTCCCGCCTTGGGATCTGATGCGTCCGCGCCCGCAGGAAACTGTCATGGGAGGCAGGGGGTCTCAGCCAGGACCGTTGGCGCCAAGGATGGCGCCATCGAGCCCCCATGGATGGGTTTACGGCGTGTCTTGGCTGAGGCCCCCTGCCTCCCAAGCACAACAGAAACTCGGCGCCAAACACCTCAACCCCGCGCTTTACTCGGATTCACCAGATTCCCGAAGAAGATCGCGTTGATCAGCAGTCGGTCCGTTCCGTGCCAGTACTTGCGGTGTGCCGGGTCATCGGCAAACAGCACCACGTTGCCCTGCCCCTGCGCCGACACCAGCAGCCACGCACTACCCGCCACCCGCGTGCGGTTGCGCTCGGACAGATAGCCATTCACCCGCGGCGGCGTGTCGATGCGCACCACCGTGGAAAACGGGTTCGCGCTCGGCTGCAGCGTCACTGTGTTCTCCTTGTTGATCGCCAGCTGCCGGCGCGGCACGCCGAACGCCAACGGATGGCTGGTGTCCACATCGGCACTAAGGATGTTGCCGCTGACCCGCTCGATCGCAGCGATGTCGCGCTGGTCGCCAAACGCGCGGCGACTTGCATCAGCAGCCTCTTCTTCCTTGCCGAGCTTTTCGCCGTCGGCCAGCTTCTGCTCGATCGCCCACTTCGAGGCACTGCCGTAGGTCACCAGTGAACCACCGGCCTGCACCCAGCGCTTCAGTGCAGCCACCGCCGTGGCATCGACGCCCGTGTAGGTGCCACCGGACAACACGATCGTGGTGTAGCGGTCCAGCGGTACCTTGCCCAGCTGCTGCGGATCCAGCTTGCTGGCCGGCAACTGCAGCTGCTGGTCGAGCAGGAACCACGCCGATCCGATTTCGGTGGCGGCCACGCCCTCGCCCATCACCAGTGCCACCGCAGGCTTGCGCAGCGCCTTGACGCCGTCACTGCCGAGGTCGATGCCTTCGCGGCTGCGGCCGCTGGACAGCGCGTGGCCCTGTACGCCCGCCTCGCGCGCGGCCGATGTCACTGTCTCGAGCAGCGCCGCGCCCTGCAGCGATTGCCCGGCAACCGGAATGACCAGGCTGCCGGCGGCGAAGCTGATGTCGCCCTGCGCGGTCGCGGTGGTGAACGGCTGGAATGCCGCGCGTGCATTCACGCCCTTGCCCTGCAGCGCGGCCAGCGCGCGCCCGGCGTTGTAGTCGCGCCAGTCGATGGCGTAGGCGAATCCGGCCTCGCCGCCCAGTACCGCGCCCTGCTCCACCGGCAGCGCGGCCACGCGTGCGCCGCCTTCGATGCGGCTGCCCGCAAAGGTCACGCCGTAGGCCGGTGCGATCGCATAGCTGGTGCTGCCGTAGAACACATCACCCTTGATCGGCGGCGTCTCGGCAAAGATCGAATGCACCAGGCGGAACTGCGCCTGCTGCACCGGCACCACGTAGGCGCTGCCGGCATCGAAGCGCTGCCCATCGACAGTGACGGCACGGTCCAGTGCGCGCACTTCGATCCGGTGCAGCAGCAGCAGTTCCAGCAGGCGCCGGGTCAGGGCCGGGTCATGCGCGTCGCCGAACACGAAGCTCTTCACCGGCTGCTGCGCAGCCTGCTTCAGCGCGCTCTGGAAGAACTGCTTCTGCAGGTCGAACAGGCCGCTGCGCTCGGTCACCGCGCCACGCACCGTGCCCAGCCCGGTGGCGACCTGGTTGCGGATGGTGAAGGGGAAGGTCAGCAGGCCATTCACCGATTCCTGCACGCGGCCGCGCGAGCTGGCCTGCTCGACGGTAACCCCGACAGCGCCATGGAAGTCCGGATAGGTGGAACCGTACACCGGCGAGAAGTTGTCGAAATTCTCGCCGGTGTAGTACAGCGAACCCAGGGCATCCAGCGCCTGCGCGTGGTACTTGGCGAGGGTCTTGTTGAATTCATACGACGCCGCCGGAATCAGCGGACTGTGCATGCTCTTCGGCGAGGGCTCGAAGTAGTAGGTGCTGTCCTTGCCCATTTCGTGGAAGTCGATCTGCACGTTCGGGTACCACTGGTGGAACACCTCCACCTTCGGCCGTGAGTCCTGCTGGGTGAGGGCCAGCCAGTCGCGGTTGAGATCGGTGAAGTAGTGGTTGGTACGACCCTGCGGGAAAGGCTCGACGTGTTCCTTGTCGGCGGGGTCGGCAGAAGCTGGGTCGGAGGCCCAGGCGTTGTGCCAGTTGGCAGCACGGTCACGACCATCCGGATTCTGCGCTGGATCGAACAGCACCACCGCCTGCTGCAGCCATTGCTGGGTTTCTGCGTTGCGGTTGGCCACCAGGTAGTACGCCGTCAGCATCGCTGCCTCGGCACTGGAGGTCTCGTTGCCGTGGACGCTGTAGCCCAGCCACACCACCACCGGGCTGTCACCGGCGGCGCTGCGCGGCTGCGCCGGATCGGCCAGGGTCGCGTGCTGCTGGCGGATCTGTTCCAGCCGCGCATGATTGCCTGCAGCGGTGACGGTGGCGATCAACAGCGGGCGGCCTTCATAGCTGCGGCCGATCTCGCGCACGCTGATCTTGTCCGAGCGTTTCGCCAGTTCCTGGAAGTACGCCACCAGCTGGTCGTGCCGGGTGTAACGGCTGCCGATCGGGTAGCCGAGGAACTGCTCCGGCGTCGGCACCGCTGCATCGAACGCCGCTGCGTCAGTGACCTGCGGAAAGAAGTACGCGCTCTGTGCCTGCGCCGGCTGCGGCAAGGACAGTGCGGTAGCGGCGGCAAGCAGCAACGGAAGAACGGCACGGCGATGCAAGGACACGGTGACTCCCCTGGAACACAACGGCAGACGATCGCGCGGCCGGTCCCCTCAGGTGACCGGCCGCGGCGGATGGATCAGAAGCGGTAATCGAAGCCCAGCGTGAAGTAGCGGCCACGCAGGTCGTACTGGCTGAAGTCGTACGGCGCGCGGATGCCCGGGAACGAGGCGTCGTACGGCGGCGTCTTGTCGGCCAGGTTCTGCACCTTGGCATACACGGTCAGCTTGTCGATGCCGGTGTAGGCCAGGTACAGGTCGTACTGGCTGTAGCTGCCGACGCGCTGCTGCACGGCTTTGGCGGCGGTGCTGGCCTCCTGGCGGTAGCTGCTGGTGTAGTACCAGGTCACGGCTGCGTTGAAATCACCGTACTTCCAGTCCAGCGTGGTGGTGGCCTTGTCCTTGGGCAGGGTCGCGCCCAGGTTGCTGCCGGCGTAGTCGACCAGCGGCCCACCGACCACGGTCGGGCGACGGTAGTCGCGCACGTGGGTGTAGGCCGAGGACACGGTGAAATCACCCAGTGCCGCGGTCGGGATGCGCTGGCGCAGCTCGACATCGATGCCCGAGGTCTTCAGCTCGCTCAGGTTCTGGTAGCGGTTGTAGACCGCCTGCAGCTTGCCGCGCTCATCGCGCTGCACGGCGCCGGCCACGTTGTCGTTGACCAGGGTCTGGGTGTTGTTGGTGCCGACCAGGTTGTCCAGCTGGATGCGGTAGTAGTCCACGCTCAGGTTGGTGTTGGCCCACGGCGACAGCACCACACCGAAGTTGACGCTCCTGGTGCGCTCCGGCTTCAGTTCGTTGTTGCCGACGGTGAAGAAGGTGGGGTTCTGGCGCGAGCCCGGCACGTCCGGATCACGCGGGTCGACCACGCTGCCGTAGGCGATGCTGGTGCTGTTGGAGTTTTCCGACAGTGACGGTGCCCGGAAGCCCTTGGACGCCGAGGCGCGCACCAGCAGGACGTCGAGCGGCTGCCAGCGCAGGCCGATCTTCGGCGAGAACGCATCGCCGAAGTCGTCGTAATGGTCGGCACGCGCAGCGGCGGACAGCTCCAGCGTCGAGGCCAGCGGCACGTTCACTTCGGCGTAGGCGGCACTGACCTGGCGCTTGCCGTGTACTTCAGCAATGGCCGGGCGCACCTGCAGGCCGGCATCGATCTGCCACGGATTGTTGGAGTCGAGCTTTTCGCGGCGCCACTCGGCGCCGGCGGCGAAGCCGATCTCGCCGGCCCAGGTATGGCCCAGGCTGCCGGAAATCTTCGCATCGATGCCCTGCAGCTTGGATTCGGCCGGACGCAGCGTGGCGATGTTGATCGAATCACGCACCGACTGCGGCGTGGCCGCCGGGTTGAGCAGGTTGTAGCTGCCCGTGGCCAGCGCGTCGGCCAGCGCCCAGCGGTTGGCGAAGCCACCGGACACGCTCTCGCGCTCGCTGCTGCGTGCACCGAACGCGGCCACTTCCCAGTCCCACGACGCGGTGGTGCCACGCAGGCCGAACACGCCGCGGTAGGCGGTGGAACGGTTGGTCTTGATCGTGCCGCCCAGGTCGAAGAAGGTGTACTCGATCGGGATCGCGCGGCCGTACGGGTTGTACGGATTGTTGGCCGGCAGCAGCGACGACACCGGCTCTGCCAGGCCGCTGTTCGCGTTCAGTGCGAAGCGGCCGCTCTCCAGGGTGAAGAACGGGCTGCTGCCGAACCACGCGGCACTCTTGATCTGGCTGTACAGCACTTCGCCGAATGCTTCGACGTTGTCGTTCAGGCGGAAGGTACCGTTGGCGTAGGCCTGGTAGCGCTTGGTCGAGGGGATCAGTGTGGTGAACGGTGCCTGGTTGAAGCCGCAGGTGTCGCCGGCCAGGCCGTCGATCGGTGCGCTGGCGACGCGGGTGGTGCCGGTCGGGCAGTTACCGTTGGCATCGAGCATCGGCACCGAGACGCCGTTGACCAGGTAGCGCGCGCCCTTGGCCGACCAGCCGTTCCAGCGGCCACCCGGCTTGTCGGTATAGATGCCGCTCTTGGTCAGGTTGCGTTCGTCCTGGTCCAGGCGCTCGCGGTTGTACCCCTGCAGGCTGAAGAGGATGTTGTAGCCATCGGTGTCGAGATCACCCAGGCCGCCGACGAACTTCAGGTTCTGCTCGTGCAGGCCGCCCTGGTCGGCACCACCGAAGCTGCCGCCGATCTCGGCGCCTTCGAAGTTCTGCCGGGTGATGATGTTGACCACGCCGGCCACGGCGTCGGAGCCGTACACCGCCGAGGCGCCGTCCTTGAGCACCTCAATGCGCTCGACCGCGACCAGCGGCAGCGCATTGAGATCGACGAAGGTGTCGGACAGGCCACCGGCCGGGAAGCCGTAGTTGGCCAGGCGACGGCCGTTGAGCAGCACCAGCGTGTTTTTCTGCGACAGGCCACGCAGGCCGATGCCGGCCGAGCCGGACGCCCAACCATTGTTGGTGGTTTCGTTGCTGGCGTTGCCGGTGTTGGCCGAGATCGAACGCAGCACATCGGCCACGGTGGCCTTGCCGGTCTGTTCCAGCTGCTGGCGGCCGATCACCTGCACCGGGTTGGAGGCCTCGATATCGGTGCGCTTGATGTTGGAACCGGTGACGCGCACGGCGGCCAGGGTACTGGCTTCGCCACTGGCATCGGCGGAGGTTTCGGCGGCGGCGGACAAAGGCGCGGCCAGAGCGACGGCCAGGGCCGCCACGAGCAGGGTGTGCTTTGGCATGACGATGTGGGGGAGGTGGAAAGGGCGACGTAGTTCCGCAGTAGTCCATGCCTGGCCGGGATGCGGCCAATAACATCTTTTCATACAGATATAAGAGAAACTATCATCTCTTCATCCGGATGGAAAGAGTTACTTCACGAAAGCCCAACATCCGCTCAGGATGGCCGGCCACCTGCGGCGTACAATCGCGCCATGGAAATCTTCAAAGTCTTCATGCTCGAGGCGGCGCACCGCCTCCCCAACGTGCCGCCGGGGCACAAGTGCGCGCGCCTGCATGGCCACTCGTTCCGGGTGGAACTGAAGGTCGAGGGCGAGCCGGGGGCGCAGACCGGCTGGATCATGGACTTCGGCGACGTGAAGGCGGCCTTCCAGCCGATCTACGACCGCCTGGACCATCACTACCTCAATGACATCCCCGGCCTGGAGAACCCGACCAGCGAGAACCTGGCGGTGTGGATCTGGAACGAACTCAAGCCCAGCCTGCCGGCGCTGAGCGAGATCACCGTGCACGAAACCTGCACCTCCGGCTGCCGCTACCGCGGCCCGACGGCCTGATCAACCCATTGATCTGAAAGGTGTTTCAAAGGCGCCTTGGGCGCCTTTGTTATTTTTGTTGCATTGCCGCATCAACGGCGTATGCTGCAATGCATCAAGCCACTCCCTGATGCCCCATGGCCGCCGCCTTCAGCGATCGCTTCAGTGATGCCACCCGCCAGCTCGCCGCCGCAGCAACCCGCGCGAACCGGTTGGCGTTGGAGAACGCGGAAAGCATGTTCGGCGTGCAGCTGAAGGCGATGGAGCGCAACCTGACCGCGACCGGCGGCTGGTTGGGTGAACTGGCCCGTAGTGACGACACGGCCGGGATGCTCAACAAGGGCGCACAGCTGTGGCAGGACAACCTGCAGCGGCTGGGCCAGGCCCAGCAGGACGTGGTCGGTCTCGGCCTGCAGGCCGGTAAGGCCTGGTCCGAACTGGTGCAGGGCTACAACGAATCAACGGCGGACGCGAGCAACCACTGACGCGACGCAACGCTCATTGCGTGGGTCCCTCCCCCCACGCAATCCGGACCCGGCAGATCCCTCCCTCTGCCGGGTCTTTTTTTGCCTGGCGTTTGGATACCGAAGTGCGTCTTAGCCCGACGTCTCTGCGAGCTGAAGGGCCCCGTCGGGGCAGGCAGGGGCCTGGGCAAATGTCCCCCGGCGCCGGCCGTTGGCCGTCACCTCCTCCTTTACTTTGCCCAAACCCCTGCCCGCCCCGACGAGGCTCGGCGTGCGGTGAGGAAAGCGCAGCACGCGGCCGCCTTTCAAGGAAGCGCCGACGAACTCCGAACGCAGGGCGTAGGCCCTTGCGTACGAAGTAAAGGGGGAGGTGACGGCCAACGGCCGGCGCCGGAGGACATTCGTACGCAAGGGCATCCGCCCGGCGCCACGCAGAATGAATCCGCCACACGCGTGTCTTCGTCCCGATTCCCCGCGAACTGACGGGCCCCGCCGAGACAGGCATGGGCCTGGGCAAATGTCCCCCGGCGCCGGCCGTTGGCCGTCCCCTCCTCCTTTACTTTGCCCAACCCCCTGCCCGCCTCGACGAGGCTCGGCTTGCGGCAGGAAAGGAAAAGCGCAGCGCTCGCGGCGCCTTTCAACGAGGCGTCGACGAACTCCGAACGCAGGGCGTAGGCCCTTGCGTACGAAGTAAAGGGGGAGGTGACGGCCAACGGCCGGCGCCGGAGGACATTCGTACGCAAGGGCCTACGCCCTGCCCCGCGCAGAACACACCGCGAAGCAACTTCAACGCCCGCGATTGACGTGCCAGTGCTGGTGCCACGCCTGGAACATCAGCACGTTCCACAGGTGCGTGTGCCACTTGCGCTCACCCCGCAGGAACGCTTCCCAGATGCCGCGCACGCGTGCCGCATCGAAGCAGCCCTGGTTGCGCAGCAGCTGCGGGTCCAGCAACGCCTCCGCCCAGTCGCGCAGCGGGCCCGCCAACCAGCGCGCCATCGGCGGTCCGAAGCCGCGCTTGGGGCGATACACCAGCGGCTCCGGCAGATAGCGTGCCAGCAGATGCTTGAGGATCCGCTTGTGCTCCCCATCGTGGTACTTCAGGTGCTGCGGCAGGCGCCAGGCCAACCGCACCACCTCCATGTCCAGCAGCGGCGCGCGCGTCTCCACGCCCGCCGCCATGCCCGCGCGATCGACCTTGGCGAGAATGCCCTCGGCCAGGTCCATGCGGAAATCCAGCAGCTGGATGCGGGCCTCGGCCGGCAGCGCCGTGTCCTGCTGCTGGAAGATCGTCATCGGCTCGCGTGCACCCAGAACCACCTGCGCCGGCTGCCGCCAGCGCGTCACGCGCTGCAGGTAGTGACCTTCCACGTCGTTGGCGGCGACTTCCGCCACCAGTGCGCGCCAGCCGCCCAGGCGGCCGCGCTCGACATTCATGCGGTTGCCGCTGCGCCGCGCCAGATCACGCACCCAGTCCGGCAGGCCACCGCACAGGCGTGCATTGCGCAGCGCGCGGCCATAGCTGGGGTGGCCGAAGAACAGTTCATCGCCGCCGTCGCCGGTCAGCGCCACCGGCTTGCGCGCGCCCAGCAGTTCGCTGGCCAGCAGGGTCGGCAGCTGCGAGGCATCGGCGAACGGTTCGCACCAGACCTGCGGCAGCCGCTGCAGCAGATCCAGGCCTTGTCGCGCGTCCATCCGGTGCAGATGATGCTGCACGCCCAGATGCCGCGCGACCTGCGAGGCCCAATCGCTCTCGTCATGGCCGGGATCGTCGAAGCCAACCGTCCACGCTTCGATCGGAAGCGTCGACTGTGCCTGCATCATCGCCGTCACCAGCGAGGAATCGGTGCCGCCGGACAGGAACGCACCGCAGGCCAGCGGCGAATGCATGCGTGCGGCGATGGCCTTCTGCAACACAGTTTCCAGCTGGTCGGTCGCCTGCTCCAGGCTCGGCGCCGGCAGCAGCGGTTCCTGCAGTGCGCTCTGCATCGCATCGCGTGCGCACCAGTAGCGTGAACCACCCTGTGCGGCCTGGCTGGAGCCGCCAGCCGCATGGTCATTCAGATCGATGCGCAGCATCGCGCCTGCCACCAGCTTGTGGATGCCGCGGTAGATGGTGTGCGGTGCCGGCACGTAGTCATGGCGCAGCAGCAGGCTCAGCGCATCCTGGTCGATGCTCGGGGCAAAACCGGCAAAGGCCTGGAGTGCCTTCATTTCCGAGGCGAACAGGAACCGGCCCTGGTACCAGCCGTAGTACAGCGGCCGCTCGCCAACCGGGTCGCGGGCCAGCCACAGTTCGCGCGACTCGCGGTCCCATACGCTGAAACCGAACGCGCCCTCGATGCGGGAAAGCGCCCGTTCCACGCCCCATTCGATGATCGCCTGCAGCAGCAGCCGCGCATCGCTGCAGCTGCGTGGCAGATCGCGCAGCTGCGACTGCAGGTCGGCCCGGTTGTACAACCGGCCATCCAGGCACAGCACGTAACGGCCACAATCCGAACTCAGGGGCTGCAACGGCGTATCGGTTGGCGCCCGGCAGTGGCCCAGCGCCAGGCCGGCCTCGGCGTCGGTCCAGTAGCCGATGCGCCCCCGGCCGCGCTGCTGCAGGGCGCGCAGCATTGGCGCCAGCTGCTGCAGCAGGTGTTCGTCCTCGGCGGGCGGCAGCCAGGCCCCGACCACGCCGCTCATCGGGCACCTCCGCAGCGGCAGCGGCGGGACGGGTTCAGCAGGCAGGCGGCGGCGGGCGACATGGGAGCGACACGCGGAGCGGAGGAGACTCCATGCTCGGCCCGCCCCCGGCCCTGCGTCAGTCGCTTTGCTGTCAGCGATGGTCACCGTGCGTATCACGAAGGTAACGTTTTGTAACAGCATCAGGCTATGCTGGACGCCAAGTTGTTGCCAGGCCTGAGGCCCGGCCCGTGCGCCAGCAACCCCGGCTGAATGGCGCCCGCCCCCGGGACCCGGGCGGCCCGAAGGCTGGGATAGCATCGCCGCGCTCGTGCCGTGGCGGTACGTGTGCGTCCACGGAGGCCTTGAAAATGCTGGATATCGTACTGGTCGAAGACGATGCCCGCCTGGGTACGATGGTCAGCGACTATCTGCAGCGGCATGGCTACCAGGTGGCCCACGAGCGCAGCGGTGAGCGTGCGGTGGCCCGGATCCTGGCCGACAAGCCCGCCCTGGTCCTGCTCGATGTCGGCCTGCCCGACCAGGATGGTTTCGAAGTGTGTCGGCAGATCCGTCCCCACTATGACGGCATCATCTGCGTGCTGACCGCCCGCACCGACAACATCGACCAGGTGCTGGGACTGGAACTGGGCGCCGATGATTACATCGGCAAGCCGATCGAACCACGGGTGCTGCTGGCCCGCCTGCGCGCCCACCTGCGCCGCCACCGCCGGGTCGAACCACGCGACGGCAGCCTCCGCTTCGGCGAGCTGAGCATCGACCCGTCCACCCGCAACGTGCACCTGCAGGGCGCGCTGCTGGAGCTCACCACTGCCGAGTTCGACCTGCTGTTCCTGCTGGCCAGCAATGCCGGCCAGATCCTGGACCGCGATGCGCTGCTGCGCGGCCTGCGCGGGATCGCCTTCGACGGCCTTGACCGTTCGATCGATGCACGCATCTCGCGCCTGCGCCGCAAGCTGGGCGACAGCCCAGAGCAGCCGGAACGGATCAAGACCGTGCGCGGCCGCGGCTACCTGTTCAGCCGCTCGGCATGGGGATGAAGCGCACGCCCTCGGCGATGCGCGGCCACGCCTTCCACTTCCTGCGCTACGGCATCGGCTTCCTGGTCGCCCACCTGCTGCTGATCGTGCTTGGCCTGTGGGCCTGGGATGCGCTGCTGGAAGACCGCACCGAAGCCGGACTGCTGGCCGAGATGCGCGGTACCCATGCCCTGCTGCAGCACCGCTTCGCCGAAACCCCGCGCGAGCAGTGGCCGACGCTGGCGCGCGAACTGGACGCCGACTTCGCCTATGCCCTGCGCATGGTGCCGTTGGCAGAGGCGATGAAGGCGCTGCCGGCCAGCCAGCGCCCCCCCTTCAGCAACGGCCGGGTGCAGATCGACCTGGAGCACATGCGCAGCCTGCAGCGGATCGGCGACAGCGACTACGCGGTGATGCTGGGGCCGTTGGACGAAGCGCTGCCTGACGAGGGCTGGCAGGACAGCGAAGTGTCAGGCGTGGCGATCCTGCTGCTGATCCTGATGGTGGCCGTGGCGCTGCCGATGTACGTGATGGTCTACCGCCTGTGGCGCGACGTCTCGCAGCTGGCCCAGGCCGCCCGGCAGATGCGCGACGGCCAGCTGGATACCCGCGCGCCGCGCGCCGGAACCGCGCTGGTGCGGCCGCTGGCCAATGCCTTCAATCACATGGCCGAGCAGCTGCAGCAGCTGCTGGAAAGCCAGCGCGTGCTGGCGCAGGCAGTGGCGCACGAAGTCCGCACGCCGCTGGCGCGGATGCGTTTCGGCCTGGCCGACCTGGAGGACACCGCGCTGGACGAGATCCAGCGTGATGCCTTGGGCGGCCTGCGCACTGATGTCGATCGGCTGCAGCACCTCACCGATGCCGGCGTCGAGTACGCCGCGCTCGGCCGCTGCCATCAGCTGACCCGCCAGCGCCTGCAGCTGGCGGCACTGGTACGTGGCGTGGTGGCCCAGTTCGCACCGCTGCCGATGCCGGTACAGCAGGTGCTGTCGCCGGCGGGCCTGGTCAACGTCAACCGGCACATGCTGGAACTGGCATTGCGCAACCTGCTCGGCAATGCCCTGCGCTATGCGCGGCGGCAGATCCGTATCGCCAGCACGGTCAACGACGGCTGGCTGTGCCTGCAGGTGGAGGACGATGGCCCCGGCATCGCACCCGAACTGCGCGGCCAGGTGCTGCAACCCTATGTGCGGCTGGATCCGGGCAGCCCCGGTTTCGGCCTCGGACTGGCGCTGGTGCAGGTGGTGGCCGACAAGCATGGCGGCCAGGTCGAAGTAACCGATTCGGAGCTGGGTGGTGCCTGCATCCGACTGCACCTGCCGCTGGAAAGCGGCGCTGCCGTCGAGTGCGATGCGGCCTGCTAGGCCGCTGGTTCCGCACGCGGCAACGCAAACGCGAACAACGCGCCGCGCTCGCTGTCACGCAGTTCGATGCGACGGCCGTGCAACTGCACAATGCGCTGCACGATCAGCAGGCCCAACCCGCCGTTCTCTCCACGTCGCGCGCCCAGCGCGGCCGGTGCCTGGAACAGCTGCGTGCGCAGTGCAGGGGCAACACCAGGTCCATCATCGGCCACGCTCACTTCCACGCTGTCCGGCGTCGCGCGCAGGCACACCTCGATCCGCCCACCGTCGGGCGCATGCCGCAGCGCGTTGTCGAGCAGGTTGGTCAGCACCCGCTCGACCAGGCCCAGATCGGCGCGCACCAGCGGCAGGCCGGGCGGGAAGTCCGCGTGCAGGTACTGGTTGCGAGCCTGCGCCGCCAGCTCGAATTTCTGCAGCACGTCCTGCAGCAGCTCCGGCAATGCGAACACCTCCCACTCCAGGCGCACTTCGCCATGTTCCAGCCGCGCCAGCTCGAACAGCGCACGCGCAAGCCGGCCAACCTTGGCGCTCTGCGCCAGCGCGATACCGAGGTAGCGGCGGCGCTCGTCCGGCGACAGCGTGGCGTCCTTCAGCGCCAGCGTTTCCAGATAGCCGTGCAGCGACGACAACGGCGTGCGCAGGTCATGCGAGATGTTGGCGACCAGCTCGCGGCGCTGCAGGTCCTGCTGGCGCAGCTGCTGCCACTGCTCGCCCAGCCGCTGCGCCATCTGCGCGTGTGCGTGCTCGAGGATCACCAGCTCGTCGCGCTCACCGGGGCGCAGCGGCTCCGGCGGCGGCAACGGCGTGGGTGCGTCGATGTCGAAGGCCTGGATGCGCCGGGTCAGCCGCCGCAGCGGGCGCGTCACCCAGTAGAAGGCCACCAGCCCGGCCAGCAGGCCCAGGCTGCCGACAAGCATCACCGACCACAGCGTGGTGTTCCACTGGCTGCCGGCGGCAAGGTCGTCGGACAGCATCTGACGGTGTTCGCCGACCAGCACCACGTACACATAACCGGCCTGGCGACCCTGCACGATCAGCGGCGCGGCACTGAACACCTTGCGGCCGTCCGTGCTGCGCGGGTCATCGCCCAGGATCGGCAACGGCGCACCGGCCAGCAGCCGGCGCAGCGGTGCCACGTCCACCCGGTTGCGCACCAGATGGCCTGTCGGCGCATCGTGGCCGAGGATGCGGCCCTGGTCGTCCAGCAGGTAGACCTCGACGCTGGGGTTGACCGCCATCAGCTGGCCGAACAGCGCGCGCACGGCGGCATCACGCATGCCGCTGGTGTCCATCAGTTCGCTGCGCTGGGCAATGTGCTCGGCCAGGCCCAGCGACAACCGCTGCACCACTTCCTGCTCGTGGCGGGTGTTGGCGCGCATCTGCAGCGCCAGCAACGCCATGCAGCACATCAGCATCAGCGCAGCGATCACCGCCGCCAGCTTCTGCCACAGGTTCGGCTTGATCATGGCGTCGCCCCGGCAGGATCGACCAGCTTGTAGCCACGGCCCCACACCGTCAGCAGCCGCCGTGGATTGGCCGGGTCCCGCTCGATCTTGCTGCGCAGGCGATTGATGTGGGTGTTGACCGTGTGCTCGTAGCCATCGTGCTGGTAGCCCCAGACCTGGTTGAGCAGTTCCATGCGCGCGAACACCTGGTCCGGATGACGGGCGAAGAACAGCAGCAGGTCGAACTCGCGCGGGGTCAGCTCCAGTGCGTTGCCATCCACCGAGGCGGTACGCGCGACCGGGTCCAGCTGCAGACCGCCCAGCTCGATCGCGCCGGCATCGATGCGCGCGCTCTGCGCCATCGCCTCGGCCCGGCGCAGCAGCGCACGCACACGGGCCACCAGTTCCGGCATCGAGAAGGGCTTGGCCAGGTAATCATCCGCACCCAGTTCCAGGCCGACGATGCGCTGCGTTTCGCTGCCACGCGCACTGATGATGATGATCGGCACATAGCGCGCCATCGCGCGTGCACGCTGGCAAACCTGCAGGCCGTCCACGCCGGGCAGCATCACGTCCAGCACCAGCGCATCCCATGGCCCTTCCTGCTCGAGCAGGCGCAGGCCGGCATCGCCGCTGGCGGCATGGGCGACGTCGTAGCCCTCATCGCCCAGATGCATGCGCAGCAGGTCGGCGATGTGGGCATCGTCTTCAACGATCAGCACGCGTTTGGTGGACATCGGCAGCTCGGGGCCAGTGGGGAGGCTGGCTGCATTGTGGCGCGGGATGGCCGCCGATACCTCACGAAAAATTGAATCCTGCGTGAGGATTCGTTGACCCGGGCGGGCGCAGCATGGCCCCGTCGCCCCTTCCCGGAGTCCGCCATGTCCCTTACCCGACGCCATCTGCTGGGCCTGGGCGGTGTTGCCACCGCCGCCGGCCTGCTCGGCCTAGGGGCCTGCAGCCGTGCCGCCCCGGCCGCCGCTGAAGCGCGCCCGTCGCGACAGTTCGAGGTCATGCGCAGCGATGCCGACTGGCGCCAGCGCCTGACCCCGGCGCAGTACGCAGTGCTGCGCCAGCAGGCGACCGAGCGCCCGTACAGCAGCCCGCTCAACAGGGAACACCGGCAGGGCACGTTTGCCTGCGCCGGCTGTGCGCTGCCGCTGTTCTCCTCCTCCACCAAGTTCGAGAGCGGCACCGGCTGGCCCAGCTTCTGGGCGCCACTGCACAACGCCATCAGCGAAGACCGCGACGTCACCTTCGGCATGCTGCGGGTGGAGGTGCACTGCCGTCGCTGCGGTGGCCATCTCGGCCATGTGTTCAACGACGGGCCTCGCCCAACCGGACTTCGCTACTGCATGAACGGCGCGGCGATGGTGTTCGTTCCCGGTGCCGCTGAGGGCGGTACCGCCGATGGCTGGCGGGTGCCGGTCGGTTCTTCCCCTGCTTCCGGAGCCTGACGATGCTGCTGTTGCTGCTTGCCTACCTGGGGGGCGCGCTGACCCTGCTCAGTCCCTGCATCCTGCCGGTGCTGCCGTTCGTGTTCGCCCGTGCCGACCGCCCCTTCCTGCGCAGCACGCTGCCGCTGCTGCTGGGCATGGCACTCACCTTCACCGTGGTCGCCAGCCTGGCTGCGGTGGGCAGCCAATGGGTGGCACAGGCCAACCAGGTCGGACGCTGGATCGCCGTGCTGCTGATGGCGCTGTTCGCACTGGCATTGCTCTGGCCACGACTGGCCGACCACCTGCTGGCGCCGTTCCAGCGCGTGGGTGCCCGCTTGAGCGCGCGTGCCGATGCGGCCGACGCAGCGGGGCGTGGCGGCGCATGGACCTCGCTGCTGATCGGTATCGCCACCGGCCTGCTGTGGGCGCCGTGCGCCGGGCCGATCCTCGGCCTGGTGCTGACCGGTGCCGCGCTGCATGGCGCCAGCGTGGGTACCACTACCCTGCTGCTGGCATATGCGCTGGGCGCGATCACGGCGCTGGCCCTGGCCGTGTGGGTGGGCGGCCGCGTGTTCCGTGCGCTGCACGCGCGGCTTGGCCTTGGCGATGTGCTGCGCAAGGTGCTGGGCGTGGCCGCCTTGCTGGCGGTGGTGGCGATCGCCCTGGGCTGGGATACCGGCCTGCTGACCCGTCTTTCCACGGTCAGCACCGCGCGTATCGAGCAGGGCCTGCTGGATGCGGTACCCGGCGCGCAGCCGGCAGCTCCGCCGATGATGATGGCCGGTGCCAACGCCGCTGCCGATGCACCGCTGCCGGTGGAAGGCACCCTGCCCGCGCTGGATGGTGCCACCGGCTGGCTCAACAGCCCGCCGCTGACGGCCCAGCAGCTGCGCGGCAAGGTGGTGCTGGTCGATTTCTGGACGTACTCGTGCATCAACTGCCTGCGCGCGATGCCGTTCGTGCACGAATGGGAGCGCCGTTATCGCGACCACGGCCTGGTAGTGGTCGGCGTGCACACCCCGGAGTTCGCCTTCGAGCGTGACCCGCGCAACGTCATGAAGGCGGTGCAGCAGCTGAAGGTCGAGTACCCGGTGGCGCTGGACAACCAGTACACGATCTGGCGCGCGTTCAACAACCGCTACTGGCCGGCGCAGTACTTCGTCGATGCGCAGGGCAACATCCGCGGCCACCAGTTCGGCGAGGGCAACTATGCGCGCTCGGAACAGGTGATCCGTCGCTTGCTGACCGAGGCCGGCCAGACGAACCTGCCGCCGCCGGCCGATCCGGCCGCCGCCGATCTGAAGGGCGTGGCTGCGCAGGCCGACATGGGCAATCTGCGCTCGCCGGAAACCTATCTGGGCCACGCCCGTGCCGAGCAGTTCGCCTCGCCCGGTGGGCAGCGCAGCGACACCGCGTTCGACTACACATTGCCGGCCACCCTGGCGTTGAATCAGTGGGGCCTGTCCGGACGCTGGACCGTTACCGACGAGGCTGCGCAGGTGCAGCAGGCCGGTGGCCGCATCGCCTTCCAGTTCCATGCGCGCGACCTGCACCTGGTGCTGGCACCAGGCCAGGAAGGAAAGCCGGTGCACTTCCGCGTCCTGCTGGATGGCAAGCCATTGCCGGCCACCGATGCCGGCACTGATGTCGGCGCCGATGGCAGCGGCGTGGTCGACGAGCACCGCCTCTACCAGCTGGTGCGCCAACGCGGCACGGTCAGCCCGCACCGCTTCGAGATCGAATTCCTCGATGCGGGCGTGCAGGCCTATGCCTTCACCTTCGGTTGAACCGGGAGGACACGATGAAATTCTCCTTTGAGCAGGGCATTGCCGCTGGCGTTGCCGGACTGGTGGCCACGGCACTCATCGCCGGCGTGCTGCTCGTTGACCATGGCGCCATCGCGGCACCGGTCGAAGCCAGCGCGCAGACCGGCGCGCTGCCAGCACCCAGCGGCGATGCCGCGTTCCGCGATGACGCCACCCACGCCAGCGTGGTGTTCGCCGGCGGTTGCTTCTGGGGCGTGCAGGGCGTGTTCCAGCATGTCAAAGGCGTGAGTAATGCGGTGTCCGGCTACATCGGTGGCAGCGCTGCCAATGCCCGCTATGAGCGGGTCAGCAGCGGTCAGACCGGTCATGCCGAAGCGGTGAAGGTCGACTACGACCCACGCCAGGTCAGCTATGGGCAGTTGATGCAGGTGTTCTTCTCGGTGGTGCACGACCCGACCCAGCTCAACCGTCAGGGGCCCGACCACGGCAGCCAGTACCGGTCGGCGATCTTCACTGACGACGCCCGCCAGCAGGCGGCCAGCCGCGCCTACATCGCCCAGCTCGGCCAGGCCGGCAGCTTCCGCGCGCCGATCGTCACCCAGCTGGTCAGCGGCCAGCGCTTCTACCCGGCCGAGAGCTACCACCAGAACTACATGACCAATTACCCGCAGGCCGCCTACATCCGCTACTACGACGCGCCGAAGCTGGCCGCCTTGGGCAGGCAGTTCCCGGGGCTGTACCGGCGCGATGCAGCGCTGGTGCCGATGCGCTGACGGCATTTCCGTGGGGCCGGCTGGCGCTCGGTGCGGCTCCTGCCGATGCGGTAACGCCCCGGGTAGTGCCGGCCGCTGGCCGGCTCTTGCGGTTCCAGGGATTGCCGGCCAGCGGCCGGCACTACCAAAAAGGGATTGCCGGCCAGCGGCCGGCACTACCAAAAAAAGACGCACGGCCATCCAGCCGTGCGCTTGGAAAGTACCGGCCGTGCCCCGATCAGGCCCGGCCGACAACGACATGCTAGGCTCGCCGTCATCATGGGTACAGCACCAGATGGCGGGAAACTCGATGGATACAGATGATCAGAGCGCAATGATCCCCCCCCGCTACCAACGGCTGTCCGACGAACTGGCCGAGGCCATCCACGGCGGACGCCTTCCGGTAGGCAGCCGCCTGCCCTCGCTGCGGCAGATGGCCCTGCAGCGCAGGCTCAGCCTGAACACGGTGATCGCCGCCTACCGCCAGCTGGAAGACGCTGGTCTGGTCATTCCGCGGCCCAAGGCCGGCTTCGAGGTCGCGCCGCGGCTGTCGGTGCCGGAACGTTCGCTGCGCGACACACCTTCTGCGCCCACCGCGCCGCTGCAGCAGGTACTGATGGCCCGCGTGCTGGAAGCACAGCGCCGCCCCGGCGTGATCGACGTGGCCTTTGCCGGCCCGCGCGGTCGCCAGTTCTACCCCGGCGCGCAGCTGGCCAAGCACACGGCGCAGGTACTGCGCCATGGCCAGCAGACCGTGGAGACCTACGCACGCCCCAACGGCTCGCCACGGCTGCTGGCGCAGATCGTGCGCCGCGGCCCGCGCATGGGCCTGCATACCCACAGCGAACGCCTGCTGCTGACCCACGGTGCGATGGAAGGCCTGCAGCTGGCACTACGCGCGGTCACCCAGCCCGGTGATGCGGTCGGCATCGAGGCGCCGTCCTACTTCAACCTCTACCCGTTGCTGGCCAACCTCGGCCTGCAGGCCATCGAACTGCCCACCCACCCGCAGCTCGGCCTGGATGTGGATGCGCTGGATGCGCTGCTGGAGCACACGCCGCTGGCCGCACTGGTGGTGATGCCGACCGTGCACAACCCGCTCGGCTGCACCATGCCGACCACCGCCAAGCAACGCCTGGCCGAACTGGTCAACGCACGCCAGCTGCCGCTGATCGAAGATGCGGTGTATGCAGAACTGCAGTTCTGCGAACCGCCGGCACCGCTCCTGAAGGCCTTCGATCGCGATGGCTGGGTGATGGTGGTCGGCGGCTTTTCCAAGACGCTGGCGCCGGATTACCGCATCGGCTGGCTCGATGGCGGCCGCTTCGCCGAGCGCATCGCGCTGCTGAAATTCCAGTCCACCGGCGGCGAGCCGCAGCTGCTGGGCGACGCGGTGGCGGCCTATCTGGAAGCGGGCAGCTACGAGCACCATCTGCATCGCATGCGCCGGCTGTACCGCGAACAGGTCGGACGGCTGCGCCAGCTGGTGGCCGAACACTTCCCGGCCGGCACCCGCGCCACCGAACCGCAGGGTGGCTTCCTGCTGTGGCTGGAACTGCCGGGCGTGGACACGCGCGAGCTGTTCGAGCGTGCACTGCAGGAGGACATCGTGTTCATGCCCGGCCAGGTGTATTCACGCGGCGCGCGGTATCGCCATTGCCTGCGGCTGTCGTGCTGCCAGACGCTGGATGCACGCTTCATCGGCGCGGTGGAGCGGTTGGGTGCGATCGCGCGGGAGCTGGCGGCCGCAGCACGGTAGTGCCGGCCGCTGGCCGGCAACTGCACGCAGGTGGATACATCGAGGTTGCCGGCCAGCGGCCGGCACTACCCCAAGTCAATCGAGCAGATGCGCGCTCAACGCTTCGCCATCCGCTCCCGGCAGATGTGGCAGCCGCCCCCAGCACGGCATCGGCAGGCGCTGCTGCAGCGTTGCGATGTTCTCATCCTGGCGCTGCATCGCCGGGTCGATGTGGTTGCCGATCCAGCCCAGGCACTCCACGCCGCTGGCCTGCAACGACTGCGCGGTCAGTCGCGCGTGGTTGACGCAGCCCAGCCGCATGCCCACCACCAGCAACACCGGCAACCGCAATGCGCGCACCAGGTCGAGCTGGTCGAGCGTGGCCGAGACTGGTGCCAGCCAACCGCCAACCCCCTCGACCACCACGACATCGGCCTGCGCGCGCAGCCGCTCGAACGCTGCCATGATCGGCGCCAGCTCCACCTGCACGCCGTCCGCGGCAGCGGCCAGCTCCGGTGCCAGCGGCTGGCGCAACGCATATGGGTTCAGATCGGCATAGTCCGGTACCGGCCAGCTGGCCGCCTGCAGCGCCAATGCGTCTTCGTTGCGCAGGCCCTGGCCCAGGTCTTCGCTGCCGCTGGCCACCGGCTTCATGCCCACCGCACGCAGGCCGCGCCGGCGCAGTGTGTGCAGCAGCGCGGTGCTGGCCGCGGTCTTGCCGATCTCGGTATCGGTGCCGGTGACGAACAGGGCGGGCGGCAGCGTGGCGGGCAACGGCATCGACGGGCTCCAACAGGGCAACAGTGTGTGCATTATCGCTGGCCCGGCACGCTTGCTAGACTGCTGGCATGTTCGCCAATGCCTCGCTCACCGGCAGCAAGCCGGAACAATACGCCCAGCTGCTGGAACAGGCCCGTGGCCTGGTCTACGCCGAGTCCGACCGCATCGCCAACGCGGCCAACCTCTCGGCCCTGGTCTACCACGCCCTGCCCGACCTGAACTGGGTGGGCTTCTACCTGTACGACGGCAAGGAACTGGTGGTCGGCCCGTTCCAGGGCCTGCCGGCCTGCGTGCGCATCCCGCTGGACAAGGGCGTGTGCGGTGCCGCCGCCAGCCAGCGCGTGACCCAGCGCGTAGAGGACGTCGACGCCTTCCCCGGCCACATCGCCTGCGATTCGGCCTCGCGCTCGGAACTGGTAGTGCCGCTGCTGCGCGGCGATGAACTGATCGGCGTGTTCGACATCGACAGCCCGAAGGTCGGCCGCTTCGATGCCGACGACCAGGCTGGCCTGGAAGCCATCGCCCGCGTGTTCGTTGAGGCGCTGGGATGAGCGCACCGAAGCTGCGCAACATCGGCCCGAAAAGTGCGGCGTGGCTGCGCCAGGTCGGCCTGCGCAGCCGCGACGACCTGGTCGCGATCGGAGCCGTCGGCGCCTTCGTCAAGGTCAAGCGCGCCGGCTTCAAGCCCAGCCTGAACCTGCTGTACTCGCTGGAAGGCGCGTTGCTGGACTGCCATTGGCAGGAGCTGAGCGAGCCACAGCGTGAAGCACTGGTGCAGGATTACGAAGCACGCATCGCTGCGCATCCGCTGAAGGCAGCCGGCCCGGCATCGGGCCCGGTGCATGAGCAGCGCTTCGATGCCGACGATGACGCTGAAGACAGCGTGGCCGAGGGCGCGGACGAGGATTGAGGCCTCCGCGTTCCTGGGGATGCCGGCCAGCGGCCGGCATTACCAGTGTGATGCGGGATCGGTAGCGCCGGGCCATGCCCGGCGAGTGCGCTCAGGGCTGCTGCAGCTCCAGCAACTCACCCACCAGCCCGATCTCGCCGCGCTCCAGCCACACCCGCAGGCGCGTGCCGTGGTCGATGCGCAGCGCCCAGCACAGCGACATCGGCAGGCCGCAGACCTGCGACAGCACCATGCGCAACGGGCCGCCATGGCTGACCACCAGCGTCGGCACCGGATCGTCATCATCGAGCAGGCGATCCAGCGCGCGCGCGATGCGCCGCTCGAAGTGGCCCCAGCTCTCGCCATTGGGCGGCGGGAACGCGTGCGGGTCGGCATGGAAGGCCGCCAGTGCATCCTCCGGCAGGTCGAACAGCGACCGCCCGTCCCAATCGCCGAAGTCCAGTTCTTCCCATTCCTCGTCCGCTTCCACGTCCAGCCCACGCGGCGTGGCCAGGGCCATCGCCGTATGCAGCGCGCGCAACCGCGGTGAACTGATCACCCGCTCCCAGCGTTGCCCGGCGTAGGCCTCGACCAGCTCCTGTGGCAGGCCGGCCAGCTGCGGTGGGTCGCTGCGGCCATCAAGGAACTCATCACGGCCATTGCCGGCATGGCGGACCAGGTCGAGGATCATGCGCGCGTCCCGGACGGGCGACGCAGGTACAGCGGAAAACGGGCGGACATCGGCAACGGCACCACGGGATCGAGCAACCATTCTAAAGGCACAGCAAAGGCAGTCGCGCAGGCGCGACGCAACGGGACGGCCTGCGATGCCGTAGACTGCGCCCACTTCCAGGTGACCTGCGGCCATGGCCGGCAGGTTGAAACGGGAAGCCGGTGACGCGTGATTCCACGCCAGGCCGGCGCTGCCCCCGCAACGGTAAGCACGTCAGTTCCAGGCAACACCGCCACTGTGCCGCAGGCATGGGAAGGCGCCTGGACGGTGGCCTCGCGCCACCCGGCGGCAAGCCCGGAGACCGGCCCGGAAGCCTCAGGTCGCGATGCGGTGGGCATGGCGCTGGATGACCGTGGCGTGCGCTGCGGCATCGGCGCACGCCTGCCTTCGCGGCTCCTCCCCTTCGCCACGCGGGCGTGCGTGGCACCCGGAGTCCCCCATGAAGCTGCAGTCCCGAATGCTGTCCCTGGCCGTGCTGGCCGCCCTGCCCGCGCTGGCCCAGGCCGCCAATGACACCACCGCGCTCGACCAGATCCTGGTCACTGCCACCCGCACCCCGATCGCCCTGCAGGACAGCATCGCGCCGGCGCAGGTGATCGACCGCGCCCAGATCGAATCCAGCCAGGCCACCTCGCTGCAGGAACTGCTGCGCGGTCGCGCCGGCATCAACCTGGCCAATGCCGGCGGCCTCGGCAAGCAGAGCTCGCTGTTCCTGCGCGGTACCAATTCCGGCCACACCGTAGTGCTGGTGGACGGCGTGCGCATCAACAGCGCCGACCTCGGCCTGGCCATGTACCAGGACCTGCCGCTGGCGCAGATCGAGCGCGTGGAAATCGTGCGCGGCCCGCAGTCGAGCCTGTACGGCGCCGACGCCATCGGTGGCGTGATCCAGATCTTCACCCGCCGCAACCAGGGCGATTTCGCTCCGCACTTCCAGCTTGGCGGTGGCAGCAACGGCCTGCGTGAAGCAAGCGGTGGCATTGGCGGCGGTACCGAACGCGGCTGGTTCGGTGCGGATATCGCCTACCAGCATTCCGATGGCATCGATGCCTGCCGCGGCTCGGCCACGCTGTTCGCCGGCTGCTTCGCCGACGAGCCCGACCGCGACGGCTACCGCAACCTGTCCAAGAGCCTGCGCGGTGGCTACACCTTCAACGAGCAGTGGAACGTGGAAGGCAGCGCCCTGCGCGCCGACGGCAGGAACCATTACGACGGTTACTACAACTATTCGGAAACCCGCCAGCAGGTGCTGGCCGGCAAGGTGCGCTACACCCCGTCCGAGCGCCTGGCATTCACCGCCAACGTCGGCCGCAGTGACAACGAGTCGGACAACTTCGGCGACTTCGGTGCACGTGGCAGCGCACAGACCCACCGCGACAGCGCCTCCCTGCAGGGCGATTTCGGCGTGGCCGAGGGCCAGCTGCTGAGCGCAGGCGTTGACTGGAGCGAAGACAACCTGGATGGCAGCAGCGCGGGTTACCTGGTCGACAGCCGCCGCAACACCGGCGTGTTCGTGCAGTACCAGGGCCGCTTCGGCCGCCACCAGCTGCAGGCCAGCGCACGCAACGACGACAACCAGCAGTTCGGCAACCACGCCACCGGCAGCGTTGGCTGGGCGATGGAGCTGGGCCACGGCCTGCGCCTCAACGCCAGCTATGGCACGGCGTTCAAGGCACCGACCTTCAGCGATCTGTACGACCCGTGGAGCGGCGTGCCGACGTTGAAGCCGGAGAAGTCCAAGAGCGCCAACCTCGGCGTTTCGCAGCAGGGCCAGGGCTGGCACTGGGGCCTGGACGTGTATGAAACCCGCATCGATGACCTGATCACCTACGATGCGGCAACCTTCAAGATGCAGCAGGTGGAGAAGGCCCGCATCCGCGGTGCCGAGCTGACCGGTGGCGTGCTGCTGGCCGGCTTCGACATCAACGCGCAGCTGAGCTACACCGACCCGCGCAACCGCACCGGCGGCAGCACCCAGTTCGACAACTGGCTGCCACGCCGCGCGCAGCAGACCGCGCGCCTGGACATCGACCGTCGCTTCGGCGATTTCCGCGCAGGCCTGACCGTGCAGGGTGCCGGCAAGCGCTACGACGATGCCGCCAACACGGTGAAGGTGGGAGGTTACGGCACGCTGGACCTGCGCGCCGAGTACGCACTGACGCCATCGTGGTCGCTGCTGGCACGCGCCGCCAACGTCTTCGACCGTCGCTACGAAACGGTGGCATGGTTCAACCAGCCCGGCCGCGAGTACCAGTTGAGCGTGCGTTACCAGCCGAAGTGAGCGCAACGTTCATGGTAGTGCCGGCCACTGGCCGGCAACATCATGACCTTCGGCAACGCATTCCGGGTTGCCGGCCAGCGGCCGGCACTACCCCTCTGCTTCAGCCCCGCAACCCCGGCAGTTCACGCAGGTCGTCGATCACCGCCACCGCATGCGCGGTGGCCAGGTCCAGGCCGCGCGGATAGCCGTAGCGCACCAGCGCGATCGGCATGCCGGCCTCTTCGGCGGCGCGGTAGTCGGTCAACGAATCACCCACCATCAGGCAGGACTCCACCGGCAGCCCGAAGTGCGCGGCGATGTGCCGCAGTGGCTCGCCACTGGGCTTGCGCTGCGGCAGCGAATCCCCCCCCAGTACCAGCGCGAATGCATCACCGATACCCAGGTGCTGCAGCAGCGGCGGCACCAGTGCTTCGGGCTTGTTGGTGCAGATCGCCAGCGGCACGTTGCGCGCACGCAGTTGCGCCAGCGCTTCGCCCACGCCGTCGAACAGTCGCGGGCTGCGCAGCAGGCACTCACGGTAGTGCACCATGAACACCGGCATCACCTCGGCCAGGTCCACCTCGCGGCCGGCGGCCTGCACCGCCTGCTCGACCAGACGACGCACACCGTCACCGATCCAGCCCAGCACGGTGGCTTCCGGCACACGCGCCACGCCGATGTCCTCCAGCGTGCGGTTCAGCGCTTCGGCAATATCGGCAGCGCTGTCGACCAGCGTGCCATCGAGGTCGAACACGACCAGCGGATAGGGATACGACAAGGGAACGGCACCTGTGCGACGTGGGACCGTCCATTGTACGCCGCTGGTTTTTGCACCGATCCGCCTCAACCGATCCGGCGCGCGCGGGTAGCCAGGAAGGTGGGCAGATAGCGGTCGATCAGGAAGCGCGGCTGCGGCTGCCAGTCTTCCATGAAGCGATCGATGACGAAGCCGGCATCGAGCTGGCCACCGATCAGTTCGGTCAGGCTGTGGCCGAAGGTCAGCGCATCGCCCCGCGCCAGTTTCGCCTCGCGCTCGGCCGGTGGCAGGTCTTCCAGATCCGAATAGGGAATGGCGTACTGCGGCCGGATCAGGCCCTGTGCATCCAGCTGCGGATCGCGTGCACCGACGAACAGCACCGGGTTGTAGAAGCTGGCCATCAGCATGCCATCGCGCGCCAGCACGCGGCGGCATTCGGTCCACACCGGCCGGACGTCGGGCACGTACAGGTTGGATATCGGGTGGAACACCACATCGAAGCTGTCGTTGGCGAAGGCGTGCAGATCGCGCATGTCGCCCTGCACCGTGCGCAGTTGCAGGCCATCACGCGCCGCCACCTGACGATCCTGCTCGAGCTGGCCATCGGACAGATCGAACACGGTCACCTCCGCCCCGGCCGCCGCCAGCACCGGGGCCTGCTGGCCACCGCCCGAGGCCAGGCAGAGGATGCGGCGGCCGCGCACATCCCCCAGCCAGTCCAGCGGCAGCGCGCGCGGGGTCAGGTGCACCTGCCAGCGGCCATCGCGCGCGGCGGCAATCGTTGAGCTTTCCACCGGGCGCGACCATTCGCGCACTTCGCTGGCCTGGCGGTCCCAGGCAGCACGGTTGTGGTCGATCAAGGCCTGTCCGTGGTTCATGTGTTCTCCTTGCCCGGTGGGCGCCAATCCAGATCCTGGAAGGCCGGGCTGGCGAAACACTCGGCCAGGAAGTCCAGGAATCGCCGCATGATAGCGGGCTGCTGGCGCCGTGATGCGTACACGGCATGAATGCCGAGTTCGTCCAGACTGAACTCGGGCAACAACTCGATCAGCTCGCCACTGCGCAGCAGTGGCGCCACCTGGTAGGTCGGCAGCATCGCGATGCCGGCGCCCGCACGCACCGCTTCCAGCAACAGCGACGCTTCGTTGGCGCTGATGTTGCCGCCCACAGCCACCGACAGCGAACGGCCATCGCGGTGCAGCTGCCACAGGCTCTTGCCCACGTAGTGATGGGTCAGGCAGTTGTGCCCGGCCAGGTGTTCCGGGGCGGTAGGCGTACCGCGCGCGTGCAGGTACGACGGCGTCGCGCACAGCACCGAGCGGCAGGTGGCCAGCCGTCGTGCGATCAGGCTGGGATCGATCTGGCGGGCGATGCGCACGGCAAGGTCCACCCGCTCTTCCACCAGGTTCACCATGCGGTCGACCAGCAGCAGTTCGATGCGCGCCGCCGGATGGCGTGCGACGAAACCGGCCACCGCACGCGCCAGGTGGCTCTGCCCGAACGACACGCTGGCGGTCACCCGCAGCGTGCCATGCGGTTCGGGATCGTCGCTGGCCAGCTCACCCTGCAGTTCCTCGCCGATGGCCAGCATCTGCCGGAAGCGCGCCAGCGCCGCCTCGCCGGGGCCGGTCAGGCTGACCCGGCGCGTGGTCCGGTGCAGCAGGCGCGCGCCCAGCCAAGCCTCGACCTCGGCCAGGTAGCGGCTGACCATCGCCCGCGACATGTCCAGCACCTCGGCGGCGGCGGTGAGGCTGCCGCGCTCGGCCACCTCGACGAATACGGTCATGGCGGTCAGTCGGTCCATATGCTCGATCCATGCAACAAACAAGCGCGTTATACGCTGTTTTTCGAGCGACTGCAGCGGCCTAGAGTGGCCCCATTCCCACCCCACACCGCCCCACGGAGTCCTGCCATGAAGATCGCCCTCGTTGGTTCCACCGGCAACATCGGCCGCCAGATCGCCCGCCACGCGCTGGCCAACGGCCACGAACTCACCGTCATCGTGCGCAGCGCGCAGGATCTTCCGGCCGAACTGGCCGGTGCCCATCCGGTGATCGCCTCGCTGGATGACCAGGATGCCCTGGTCGCCGCCATCGCCGGCCACGACGTGCTGGCCAGCGCCTATGGCCCGCGTTCGGGCGATGACATCGGCCGCGTCGGCGAAGTGGCCGCGCAGCTGGCCGCCGCCGCGCGCAAGGCCGGTGTACCGCGCCTGGTGGTGGTCGGTGGCGCCGGCAGCCTGGAAGTCGCGCCGGGCGTGCAGCTGGTCGATACCCCCAACTTCCCGGAGGCCTACAAGCCGTACGCGCTGGCCCATCGTGAAGCCTTCAATCGCCTGCAGGCGCTGGACGACCTGGACTGGACCTTCTTCTCGCCGGCCGCCGAAATCGGCCCGGGTGAAGAGCGCGGCCAGTACCGCGTGCAGCCCAAGGCCTTCCTCGCTGATGCCAGCGGCCACAGCCGCATCAGCTATGCCGACTACGGCGCCGCGTTCGTCGCCGAGCTGGAAGCGCACCAGTACCCGAAGCAGATCATCACCGCGGCGTACTGATCGACGCGCGTGCCCTGTAGAGCCGAAGGCAACGGCAGGAGCCGTTGCCAACGTCGCTTGCGACGGCCCGCAGAGGCCCGGGCAAGGACGCCCGGCATAGCCCACGTTCGGCTCCCCATTCGACACAAGGAATTTCCCATGCGCACCGCTGCCCTGCTGCTTCCCCTCGCGCTGGCCGCCGCCTTCGCCAGTGCTCCGCTGATGGCCGCTTCGGCCACGCCGACGCCGGCCACGGCGACCAGATCCCAGCTGCACCTGCAGACCTTCCATCCGGGACCGCAGGCGATGTTCTCGGTGTCTTCGGTGCTGATCGAAGGCCGCCATGACGCGATCCTGGTCGATGCGCAGTTCGGCGCCAGCGACGCGCGCAAGCTGGTCGAGCTGATCCGCGCCAGCGGCAAGCAGCTGACAACGATCTACATCAGCCACGGTGATCCGGACTATTACTTCGGCCTGGCTACCCTGCAGGACGCGTTCCCGCAGGCACGCATCGTCGCCACCGCGCAGACCGTTGCCCATATCCAGCAGAGCCAGGCCGGCAAGCTGGCCTACTGGGGGCCGAAGATGGGCGCAGACGTGCCGGCGCGCATCGTGGTGCCGCAGGTGCTGGACGGCGACGCCCTGCAGCTGGAAGGCCAGCGCCTGCCGCTGATCGGCCTGGACGGCCCAACCCCTGATCGCACGGTGTTGTGGGTGCCGTCGCTGCGCGCGATCGTCGGCGGCATTCCGGTTGTGGCCGGTGAACACGTGTGGATGGCCGACACGCAGACGCCGAAGTCGCATGCCGACTGGCTGCAGACCCTGCAGCGGTTGCAGGCGCTGAAGCCGAAGGTGGTGGTGCCGGGGCATTACGCGCCGGGTGCCGCACTGGATGCCAGTGCGCTGGTGTTCACGGCGGACTACATCCGCGCGTTCGATGCCGAGACGGCAAAGGCCAAGGACAGTGCGGCGCTGATGAAGGCGATGCAGGCGCGCTATCCGAAGCTGGCGGGCGTGGCGTCGCTGGAACTGAGTGCGAAGGTGGCCAAGGGCGAGATGCAGTGGCCGTGAGGTAGGGAGTTTTCTTTTTGCAGGGCTGCGCCCTGCACCCGCAGAGGCAACAGCAACAGCAACAGCAACAGCTGGCTATCCGTGGGATGGCGAGGTGGGTCCGGTTGCGGGGGACGCTGCAAGTCCCCCTCCGGGGCCCGGCCCAGCCGCTGGCGGCTGTGCGTTCGGGCGCTTGCGAAGCAGTGCTTCGCAAGCAAAGCGCCCTCACCCATGTAAGCTCGATCGCGGCTTGCTCGTGTGCGCTGTCCTGCGCACACGGCAAGACCGGGGTTGGGCGTCCTGCCCAACCCGCCCGAGGCATGCCTCGGGCCCATGCGGCTCACGCCCCCGCAACCGGACCCACCCCGCCTTCGACAGTTCTCCGCGATCTGCCTGGGTGGCATGTCTGCGCACGGGGTCGGATCCCGTTGCTGCGCAACGGGCTCTGACCCCACTGTTTGATGATTAGGTATCTGTGGGATTGATCATGTCGTGCTCGAACAGTTCCCCCTGCACCACCGCCTCCTTTTCGCGGAAGCCACCAAGGCCGACGCCGACCAGGCGGTAACGGGTCTCCGCCGGCAGGTCGACGCGGGCGCGCAGCGACAGGGCGATGTCACGCAGCTCTTCCATCGATTCCGGCGGGCGCTCCGGGGTGAAGCTGCGGGTGAGGATGCGGAACTGCGCGGTCTTCAGTTTCAGCACCACGGTGTGGCCGATGCGCTCGGTCTTGCGCGTGGCGTTCCAGGTCTTCCCTGCCAGCTGCACGATCGCCTCGGTCAGGTCTTCCAGCAGCAGGTCTTCGGCGAAGGTGTCCTCCGAGGAGATCGACTGCACCTGCTGGTCCGGTTCCACCGGCCGCTCGTCGATGCCACGTGCGCGGTTGTACAGGCTGCGGCCGAAGCTGCCGAATGCCTCTTCCAGATCGATCAAGGCCCACTGCCGCAGGTCGCCGCAGGTGACGATGCCGCGCGCGGCCAGCTTGCCTTCCATGACCTTGCCGACGCCGGGCACGCGGTTCACCGGCAGCGGCGCCAGGAACGCATCCACGCGCTGCGGCGGAATCACGAACTGGCCGTCGGGCTTGCGCCAGTCCGAGGCGATCTTGGCCAGGAACTTGTTCGGCGCGATCCCGGCTGAAGCAGTCAGGTTCGTTTCCTCGCGGATCTGCGCGCGGATGGTGCGGGCGATGTCGGTGGCCAGTTCGATGCCACTCTTCGGCTCGGTCACGTCCAGGTAGGCCTCGTCCAGCGACAGCGGCTCGACCAGGTCGGTATGGCGCAGGAAGATCGCGCGTACCTGCTGTGACACCGCCTTGTAACGCGCGAAGTCCGGTGGCACGAAGATCGCGTCCGGGCACAGGCGCTCGGCACGCACGGCGGGCATCGCCGAACGCACGCCGAACACGCGCGCCTCGTAGGACGCCGCGCATACGACCGAGCGGGCACCACGCCATGCCACGACCACTGGCTTGCCACGCAGTGACGGATCGTCGCGCTGCTCCACCGACGCGTAGAACGCGTCCATGTCAACGTGGATGATCTTGCGCAGTCGGGTCATGTCAGCTGGGAAAGGCGGGGCCGGGCCGGGTGGGCCACACGCCGAAGTATGGTCGTTGCACATCAACAGGATGCGCGTATTCCCTTGAAAACACTACGGTTGCGTACGGTTGAAATGTTTGATCGGCGCAGTTTCCACGGGCATTCTCGGGCGCTTGTTTCCCTGTTCTTCGCTTCCAGGATTGTGCTTCATGACCCGTCTCCACGCGTTCAACCGCGAACAGCTGCTGGCCAGCGCACGCGGTGAACTGTTCGGCACCGCTGCCGGCCGTCTGCCCAACGACCCGATGCTGATGTTCGACCGCATCACCGACATCCGCGAGGACGGCGGACCGCATGGCAAAGGCATGGTACGCGCCGAACTGGATATCCGCCCGGACCTGTGGTTCTTCGGCTGCCATTTCATTGGCGACCCGGTGATGCCCGGCTGCCTGGGCCTGGACGCCATGTGGCAGCTGACCGGCTTCTTCCTGACCTGGCTGGGCGCCCCCGGCAAGGGCCGCGCGCTGGGCTGTGGCGAAGTGAAGTTCACCGGCCAGGTGCTGCCGGAAGCCAAGCTCGTGCGTTACGAGATCGACATCAGCCGCGTCATCAACCGCAAGCTGGTGATGGCCCAGTCGGACGCCCGCATGTACGTGGATGACCGCGAAATCTACAGCGCGCGCGACCTGCGCGTCGGCCTGTTCACCGAAACCGGGAGCTTCTGATGCGTCGCGTCGTCATCACCGGCATGGGCATCACGTCCTGCCTCGGCAATGATCTGGATACCGTTTCGGCCGCGCTGCGCGAAGGGCGCTCGGGCATCACCGCCCTGGCCGACCACGCCGAAGCGGGCCTGCGCAGCCAGGTCGGCGGTCGTGTCGACCTCGATCTGGAGGCGCTGATCGACCGCAAGCAGAAGCGCTTCATGAGCGATGCAGCGGCCTTCGCCTATCTGGCCATGCGCGATGCCATCGCCGATGCCGGGCTCAGCGCCGAGCAAGTCAGCAGCCTGCGCACCGGCCTGATCGCCGGTTCCGGTGGCGGCTCCAGCGAATGGCAGATCGGCGCGGTCGACCTGCTGCGCGAACGTGGTGTGCGCAAGGTCGGCCCGTACATGGTGCCGCGCACGATGTGCTCGACGGTCTCGGCCTGCCTGGCCACGGCCTACCAGATCAAGGGCGTCAGCTATTCGCTGTCGGCCGCCTGCGCGACCTCGGCGCACTGTATCGGCGCGGCCGCGGACATGATCCGCCATGGCGCGCAGGACATCATGTTCGCCGGTGGCGGTGAAGACCTGCACTGGTCGATGAGCGTGATGTTCGATGCGATGGGCGCGCTGTCGACCAGCTTCAACGAAACCCCGGCCAGCGCCTCGCGTCCGTACGACAAGGACCGCGACGGCTTCGTCATCGCCGGTGGTGGCGGCATGCTGGTGCTGGAGGACTACGACCACGCCGTTGCGCGCGGCGCGCACATCCACGCCGAACTGATCGGCTATGGCGTGACCTCCGACGGCGCCGACATGGTCGCTCCGTCCGGCGAAGGCGCGGTGCGCTGCATGAAGATGGCGCTGCAGGGCGTCGATCGCCCGCTGGACTACCTCAACACCCACGGCACCTCCACGCCGCTGGGCGACGTCACCGAGCTCAATGCGATCCGCGAAGTGTTCGGCGATGCGGTGCCGCCGCTGTCCTCGACCAAGGCGCTGTCCGGCCATTCGCTCGGTGCGGCGAGCGTGCACGAGGCGATCTATTGCCTGCTGATGATGCGCGATGGCTTCGTTGCCGGTTCGGCCAACATCGGCGAGCTGGACCCGAAGGTGGAGAGCTTCCCGATCCTGCGCGAAAGCCGCGAGCAGCAGCTGGATACGGTGATGTCCAACAGCTTCGGCTTCGGTGGCACCAACGCCGCGCTTGTGTTCGGGCGGGTGTGATGGGACAGGTGTGCCGACCAACGGTCGGCACCCACCAGGGCAGTAAAGAGTGCCGACCAAGGTTGGCACCCACCGGGGCATTGGGGTCTGCCGACCAACGGTCGGCACCTACCGGTTACCTCGGCAACAACGGCAGCAGGAGCGCGTGCGCGTCCACCAGCGAGCCGACGATGCGGTGGCCCAGTGCGCGCAGTTCTTCGTCAGGATGCACCAGGTCAGGCACCTGGATCACGGTCATGCCGGCCGCCAGCGCCGCTCGCGTACCGGCCGGTGAGTCTTCCAGCGCCAGGCAGCGTTCCGGCGCCTGGCCCAGCCGCTGCGCGGCCAGCAGGTAGATATCCGGCGCCGGCTTCGGCCGCGCCACGTCGCCACTGGTGATCACCGCATCGAAGTACGGCAGCAGGCCAGCGGCCGTCAGCTTGCGGTTGGCCCGCGGCTGCCGCGTGGTGGTTGCCACCGCACGCGGTACCGCGTGCGCCTTCAACAGCTCCAGCAGCTCCAGGATGCCCGGCCGCAGCGGCAGGCCGGTCTGGGTGCGTGCTTCGTACAGCTCATGGCAGCGTGCAGCCACCGCCTCGATCACGCTGTCCTCGATCCCCTGCGCACGCAGCAGCGCGTGCGTGTCGCGGTCACCGAGGCCGACCATGCGCAGGAACACGGCCTCGTCCAGGCCCAGTCCGAATTCGTCGGCGGCCTCGCTCCAACAGGCCAGCGAGACCCGCTCGCTGTCGATCATCAGGCCGTCCATGTCGAAGATGACGGCGTCGGGGAGGAACGGCAGCGCAGCGATGGTGGTCATGGAGCGAACAGCGTATCCAGGTCGGTGGAGGTGAGCTGCCGCCATTGCCCTTCGTCCAGCCCCTGCAGGTCCAGCCCGCCGACGCGGCTGCGGTGCAGGGCCTGCACGTGGTTGCCGGTGGCGGCGAACATGCGGCGTACCTGATGGTAGCGGCCTTCGTGCAGCACCAGGCGCGCGTGGCGCGCATCCAGCACTTCCAGTTCAGCCGGCAGCAGGGGCGTCTTCTCGGACTCCAGCATCAGCGTACCGCTGGCGAACAACGCGACCTCGTCGCCGCGCAGGTCGTCGCTCAACTCGACCTCATAGACTTTCGGCAGCTTCGACTTCGGCGAGATGATCCGGTGCAGCAGGCCGCCATCGTCGGTCAGCAGCAGCAGGCCACTGGTCTCGCGGTCGAGGCGGCCCACCGTGGACAGCACCGGATCGCGATCGCGGAAGCGCGGCGGCAGCAGATCGTAGATCAGGCGGCCGGTGTCCTTGGTCGAGCAGGTGTAGCCGGCCGGCTTGTGCAGCGCGATCGACAGGCCCACCGGCGGGTCCAGCGGCTCGCCGTCGACACGGATCGCCTCATGCGGCACCTGGTCGTCGGCATACAGCACCTCGCCATCGGCGTCGGTGACGCGGCCTTCGCGGAACATCCACTGCACCTGCTTGCGGCTGCCATAGCCCAGGTTGGCGATGAGCTTGACCAGCTTCACTTGCCCTTCCCCTTCACCGCTTCCACCAGCTTGAAGCCATCACGCTCGGCGATCACGCGCACCGCGCCAAAGCTCTCGTTGAGCGTGTACTCGTACGGCAGGTGGCGGTTGGCCACCACGTACAGGCGTCCGCCCGGGCGCAGCGCCTGCGCGGCCACGGCGATGAAGCGCTGGCCGATGTCCGGGCGATCGGCGCGCGACGGCGTGTGGAACGGCGGGTTGCTGATGATGACGTCGTAGCCCGGTTCGATGCCGGCGGTGACGTCCTGCCACAGGAAGCGCAGCGGCAGCGGGCGCGGCGGCGGCGCCAGATTGAGTTCGGCCAGTGCCAGCGCGCGCTGCTCGGCTTCGTACAGGTCCAGCGCGGTGATCTTCGGGCAGCGTTCCAGCAGCTCGCGCGACAGGTAGCCGTAGCCCGCGCCGAGGTCGGCGGCACGCCCGGCCAGGTCGGCCGGCAGGTGTTCGGCCAACAGCGCCGACGCCGGGTCGATGCGATCCCAGGCGAACACGCCCGGGCGGCTGAGGAAACGGCCCCCGACAATCGGGCGCACTGCATCCAGCGCCGACCAGCGCTTGGCCAGGTCGGCGTCGTGCTGGCCCTGCATCGGCGCGGTCCAGTACACGCGGCAGTGATTCTTGGTCAGGCTGCCGCCGAGGCCGGTCAGCTGCTTGAGGTCACCCTCGCCCGAGCGTGCGCCTTCGTTGTTGGACTGGCAGGCAACGATGCGGCCGCCGTCGGCGACCAGCGCCAGCGCGCGGGCGAACAGCGCGCGGGCTTCTTCACGCTGGCGCGGCGGCAGCACCAGCACCAGCGGGTAGCGGCCCTTGCCGGCCACATCATCCAGCTGGCCGCTGACGGTCCAGCCAGCGGCCTGCTGCAGCGGCTGCGCGAACGGGGCGAAGCTCTGCTCGCAATGCACCTCGCGGTTGCCGGCCACTTCGCGCAGCGGCCAGCCGTCGCGGGCCCGCAGGAAAGCCACGGGGCCTTCCGGCCAGCGCAGGGCGCCTTGGGAGAACGGCAGGAACAGGGTCTGCAGGGGGGCGTCGTCGCTGGAGGCCATCGGCGCGGGTACTTCAAGCGTGAGGGCCGTCCATTGTACCGGCTTGACCGGGCCGGCCCCGGCAGCCGCTTTGCGAAACCCGAACGGGGCCTTGATCTGCCAGCAACATTGGAACGTTCAGGGTAGAGGCTCCCCCGGAAACCCAGGAGAACCTGCATGCGAGCCTTGTTCGTCGGTGGCGTGGTCGACAACAGTGAAATGGACCTGGAAGGCAGCCATCCGCCCGTGCATTACCCCGAGGACACCGGCGGCGGCCACTCGCGCTACCGGCTGCACCAGGTCGGTCATGGTGCCGACGGCAGCGTGGCCTATGCGGTGTATGGCGCGCCGGACCTGGCCGATGACGAGGTGGCGAGGGTTGCGGAGGAGCGGGCGTATGCACGCCGGTTCGAGGCGACGCCGACCCTGTTCGAGCACTGAGCGCAGCAGCCACGCATGGCGTGGCTCTACTGCAACCTCTGGTAGATCCACGCCAAGCGGGGATGGACCCGGCAGGTTGCCGTCAAACCCTCGGCGGCAACCTGCGGATGCTGGCGATCTCGTCCAACCACACATGGTGCTGCTGCACCGGCGTGTCGTAGTCATCCAGGCGCAGCTGGCCGTTGCTGCCTTCATCACCAGCGACGTTGCGGTATTGCTGCACGGTTGGCCTCACGGCCACCGTGCCGAGCAGGCGGCGGCCATCGTGCAGAATCAGTTCCACCTGCGTTTCGCCATCCAGCTGCGGCAGCAGGGCTTCCAGGCGCGCGATCTGCGCCGGATCGGTGTGGATACGTGGAGCGATACGGGACATCGGCGACCTCCTGATTGCAGGGTCGCCGATCGGCCGTGAATGTTCAGTGCAGCGCGCTGTCCGCGCGCGGCACCTGCACCTTGCGTACGGCAGCCACCAGCTGCGCCACCGAGTACGGCTTGGCGACATGCTCCTGGAAGCCCGACGCCAGCGCGCGGCGGCGGTCATCGGCACGCGCCAGTGCAGTCACCGCCACCGCAGGCAAGGTTGCCGCGTCCACGCCCATGTCCTCGCGCAGCGTGCGCACCAGCCCATAGCCATCCATGCCCGGCATGCCGATGTCGGTCAGCATCACGTGGTACTGCAGATGGCCGTTGTCGGCCAGCAGTGCCAGTGCCTCGCCGGCCGAGCTGGCCGCCGACACGCTGGCGCCCTGCTCTTCCAGCATGCGCCGCAGATACTCCAGCACCTCCGGCTGGTCTTCCACCGCCAGCACATGCATGCCCCGCAGCGGATACGGTTCGACGATCACCGGCTCCAGGATCGGCCCGCTGATGACTTCGCGCAGCGGCCGGCGCTCGGCATCCGGCAGGTGCTGGGGCAGGCGCACGGTAAACGTGGCGCCGTGGCCATGGCCTTCGCTGGCGGCGGCGACGGTGCCGCCGTGCAGTTCGACCAGCTGCTGCACGATAGCCAGGCCCAGGCCGAGGCCGCCATGGCGGCGCGTGGTGGTGCCATCGGCCTGGCGGAAGCGGCTGAACAGGTGGTTGAGGAACTCCGGTGCGATGCCATCGCCGGTGTCGCGCACCGTAATCACCCAGTGGATGCCGTCGGCCTGCAGCTGAACGTCGATGCGGCCCTCGGCCGGGGTGAACTTGATCGCATTCGAGAGCAGGTTCCAGAACACCTGCTGCAGGCGCGTGGCATCGCCCAATACCAGGCTGGGCTGCTCGGGCAGCTGCAGGTGCACGTCCAGCGCCTTGCCTTCGGCCACCAGTTCCTGCGCGCCGATGGCTTCGCCAAGCAGCGTGCGCAGGTCCAGCACTTCCACCTCCAGCTGTACCTTGCCCAGCAGCATGCTGCTGAGGTCGAGCATGTCCGAGATCAGCCGCTTCTGCGCACCGGCGCTGTTGGCGATCACGTTCAGGCCCTTGTACAGCGGGCTGGTGTTGTCCACGCGCTGCAGCAGCAGCTCGCTCCAACCGAGGATGGTGGTCAGCGGCGTGCGCAGCTCGTGCGACAGCGTGGCCAGGAACTCGTCCTTCAGCCGCGCCATGTTCTCGGCGGCGCTGCGCGCGGCGCGTTCGGACTGCAGCAGTTCCTCGCGTGCCAGTTCGATCTCGCGGCGCTCGGTCACGTCCGGGCTGCTGCCAGCCAGGCCGATGAAGCGGCCCATGCGCGAGAAGCGCGGGCGCGCGTTCATCTCCAGCCAGCGCCACTGGCCGTCGGCGCGCCGCGCACGTACCAGCGCATGCATCGAACGCTGCGCCTTCAGTGCTTCCTGCAGCTCGTACTCGAATACGGACGCATCGTCTGGATGCACCAGGCCGCGCCAGACATCTTCAGGAACGCGCGTTTCGTCGCCACCGAAAAACTCGCTGAAGGCGCTGTTGACGAAGCGGGCGTGGCCGCGCTCGTCGAGCACCCATACCGGCATCGGCAGGCCATCGGCCAGTGCGCTGAAGCGGGCTTCGCTTTCGCCCAGCTCCACTTCCATCTGCTTGCGCGCGGTGATGTCGAAGAACAGGATGCCGACCTTGTCTTCGCCCGGACGACCAACGCGCACCGCATCAACCGCGAACGAGCGGCCCAGGGCGCGCGCTTCCATCTCGAACTGGGCGGGGCGACCACTGCGGGCCACTTCACCGTAGATGCGGAACCAGTCTTCCTCGTGGTTCGGTTCCAACGCACTCATGCGCTGACCGCGTGCGTCCTTCAGGCCGGTATGGCGCTCGAAGGCGTCGTTGACCTCGATGAAACGATAGTCCACCGCGCGGTCGCCTTCGAACAGCACCTGGATCACGCAGAAACCGGCGTTGATGCGCTCAAGCACGCCATGATGCAGGTCGGGTTCGGGCGCCGGCACCAACATCGGTGGGCGCTCCACTAGGGGCGGCAGTGTGGACAAGGGCGTCTGGACGGGCCGGATTGGAGATACAGCATGTTCCAGAGAGCGTATTCACAGCGTCAAGCGCCGTCAGTCAGGGTTGACGACGATGAATTGGCGGTAACCCCCCTTGCATACGACGCAGCCGGCCATTGCAGTGACCCGGCCACCGGATCACACTCGATCCGTGATCAACATCGTCCCCAGCGCGGGGACGCAGGAGACCGTCATGAAACGCGCACTCGTGATTGCCCTGCTGGCAGGCTCCCTGGTGGCGGGCGGCGCCAACGCTGCAGCGCGCAACGTAACCGGTACGGACGCGCCGCGTGCGTTGCAGGCCAATGGCCCGGTCAGCGTGAAATGGGCGGATCCGGCCACGTTCACCGAGATCCGCCAGAGCACCAACCGCTTCGAGGCCGAACGCGGTGACTGGGTACAGCAGCTGGCCCGCTACCTGCAGACCACCGCTGCCAAGCCGCTGCAGCCTGGGCAGACCCTCGACGTCACCCTGGTGGACATCAAGCGTGCCGGTGACTACGAGCCGTGGCACGGCCCGCGTGCGCGCGACATCCGCGTGATGCGTGATATCTACCCGCCCCGCATCACCCTGCAGTACACGTTGAAGGACGCCGACGGCCGTATTGTGAGCGAAGGCGACGCCCGCCTGAGCGACTCCGGCTACCTGCAGGGCAGTGGGTTGCTGACCAACAGCGATCCGCTGCGCTACGAGAAGCGCCTGATTGATGACTGGGTGAAGCGCCAGCTCGCCAGCCAAGCCACCGCTGCGCGCTAGGCCCCTCGGCAGGTGTCGACCCTGGTCGACACGCATTCACCGCGCCGACCAAGGTCGGCCGCGACCAGAGCTGCGCATGGCGACCGCTGCGCGCCAGGCCCCCCGGTAGGTGTCGACCTTGGTCGACACGCATTACAGGGCGCCGACCAAGGTCGGCCGCTACCGAAGCCGAGCGTGGGCTCGGCGCTACACGTACACCTTCGCCACGCGCTTGACCGCGCACGGCAGCTGGTACGCGCTCACGCCGCATCGCGGCGCCAGTTCCGCCAACGTCGGCGCACTGCCCCACAGTTCCACCACGCTGCCCACCGCGGCCTGCGGATGCGCGGTCAGGTCCACCGTCAGCATGTCCATCGACACGCGCCCGATCAGTGCGCCGGGCTGGCCATCGATCAATACCGGCGTGCCATTCGGGGCGAACTGCGGATAACCGTCGGCATAGCCGAGTGCAACCACACCCACGCGGGTGCGCGCCTTGGCCACGAAGCGCGCGCCATAACCCACCGGCTCACCCGCTTCGATCCAGCGTTCGGCAATCACCTTCGACTGCATCGTCATCACCGGGCGCAGGCGCTCGGTCAGCGTGGTGTCGTCCGGCAGCGGGTTCGCGCCATACAGCATCAGGCCCGGGCGCACCCAGTCACTGCGCACGTCCGGCCAGCCCAGCAGCGCCGGCGAGTTGCAGACGCTGGTCTCGCCGTGCAGGCCGTCGATGGCGCGCGCGAAGGTCGCCGCCTGTTCGTGGGTGCGTTCGCTGTCCAGCTCGTCGGCGCGCGCCAGGTGGGTCATCAGCACGATGCGCTCGACCTGCGGCAGCGCTGACAGGCGCGCGTGCGCCGCGCGGAAGCTGTCCACGTCCAGGCCGAGGCGATGCATGCCGCTGTCCAGCTTCAGCCACACCGTCAACGGGCGCGGGCTGTCGAAGGCGGCGACGGCCTCCAGCTGCCACGGCGAACCCACGGCGAACCAGAAATCATGCTCGGCCACCAACGCCATGTCGCTGGGTTCGAAGATGCCTTCCAGCAGCAGGATCGGCGCACGGATGCCGGCCTGGCGCAGTTCCAGCGCCTCTTCGATGGTGGCCACGCCGAAGCCATCGGCCTCGCCTTCCAGCGCCTGTGCACAGCGCACCGCGCCATGCCCATAGGCATCGGCCTTGATGATCGCCAGGGCCTTGCCACCGCCCAGTTCACGGGCGAGCCGGTAATTGCTGCGCAGGGCGCCCAGATCGATCAGCGCGCGGGCAGGACGCATGTGCGGTTCTCTTGTTGCGGCGCGTGACCGTACTGGCCATAGCGGAAAATATCCAGGCCTTCGGTGCTGATCTGCGGCTGGCGCGCGCTCATCAGGTCTGCCAGGTAGCGGCCCGAGCCGCAGGCCATGGTCCAGCCCAGAGTGCCGTGGCCGGTGTTGAGGTACAGGTTGCGGAACGGCGTGGCGCCGATCACCGGCGTACCGTCCGGCGTGGCCGGGCGCAGGCCGGTCCAGAACTGCGCGCGCGACAGGTCGCCGCCCTTCGGGTAGAGGTCGCTGACCACCAGCTCCAGGGTCTCGCGGCGTCGCTGCGACAGCGACAGGTCGAAGCCGGCCACTTCGGCCATGCCACCGACGCGGATGCGGTCGTCGAAGCGGGTGACCGCCACCTTGTAGCTCTCGTCGAGGATGGTCGAGGTCGGCGCCATCGCCGGGTCGGTGATCGGCAGGGTCAGCGAATAGCCCTTCAGCGGGTACACCGGCAGGCGCATGCCCAGCGGTGCGACCAGCGCCGGCGAATAGCTGCCGAGCGCGACCACGAAGCGGTCGGCGGTTTCCAGCTTGCCGTCGATGCGCACGCCGGTGATGCGGTCGCCATCGAACTCCAGGCCGGTGATGTCCTGGTCGAAGCGGAACTCGACACCGGCCTCCACGCACATCTGCGCCAGGCGACGGGTGAACAGCTGGCAGTCGCCGGTCTGGTCGCGCGGCAGGCGCAGCGCACCGACCAGGCCATCGACATGCGCCAAGGCCGGTTCCGCCTGGATGATGCCGGCGCGGTCCAACACCTCGTACGGCACGCCGTACTGGGCCAGGATCTCGATGTCCTGCGCCGAGGCATCCAGCTGCTGCTGGGTGCGGAACAGCTGGGTGGTGCCCAGGTCGCGGCCTTCGAATTCGATGCCGATCTGCGCGCGCAGCTCGTTCAGGCAGTCGCGGCTGTACTCGGACATGCGCACCATGCGCGCCTTGTTGATCGCATAACGCTCGTGGGTGCAGTTGCGCAGCATCTGCCACAGCCAGCGGTACTGGGCCAGGTCCATGCCCGGTTTGATCGCCAGCGGCGCGTGCTTCTCGAACAGCCAGCCGATGGCCTTCTTCGGCACGCCCGGGGCCGCCCACGGCGAGGTGTAGCCGAACGACAGCTGGCCGGCATTGGCGAAGCTGGTTTCCAGCGCCGGGCCGGGTTGGCGGTCGATGACCGTGACTTCAAACCCGGCCTGTCGCAGGTACCAGGCACTGGTGGTACCAATCACGCCGCTGCCGAGAACTAGGACTCGCATGGGACTTCTCCAACCCGATCATTCCCTGCACTGGAGCGCACAGGGACCATAATTGGGGAAGTATAGACAGCCATTCCCAGTTGATTTGCCTGTTTTGAAATCAACCGGCAGGATGTTCTCCTGCAATTCATTCCCCAAGGTTGACGACCATGGCCACCCGTACCCGCGAACTGGACAAGATCGACCGCAAGATCCTGCGCATCCTGCAGGCCGAGGGCCGTATTTCCTTCACCGAACTGGGCGAGCGGGTCGGCCTGTCGACCACGCCGTGCACGGAGCGCGTGCGCCGGTTGGAGCGCGAAGCGGTGATCACCGGCTACCACGCCCACCTCGACCCGGCCGCAGTGAAGGCCAGCCTGCTGGTGTTCGTGGAAATCAGCCTGGCCTACAAGTCCGGCGACATTTTCGAGGAGTTCCGGCGCGCGGCGCTGAAGCTGCCCAACGTGCTGGAGTGCCATCTGGTGTCGGGCGACTTCGATTACCTGCTGAAAGCGCGGATCAGCGAAATGGCCTCCTATCGCAAGCTGCTCGGCAGCACGTTGCTGACACTGCCGCACGTGCGCGAGTCGAAAAGCTACATCGTGATGGAAGAAGTGAAGGAAACGCTGAGCTTGCCGATTCCGGATTGAGGCGGTTGCGATCGGGGTCAGAGCCCGCGTTGCGGGCTCTGACCCCGGTCATGGCAACAGTCAACGCTGCTGTGGATGTTTCTGCGAGCGCTGTTCCTGCTGCTTGCCGCCCTTGTGCGGCTGCTGCGGGTCCATCTGCTGTTGCTGTTGCTGCTGCGGGTTGCGGCCCTGCGGTTCCTTGCCGGGATGACGGTTCTGCTGGTTTTTCATGATCGCGATCCAGTGGACAAAGGACATGCGGCGGCGAAATGCCGGCGCACGGTCACGTTGGTCCCGGAACGGTTAATCGCAGGCGAAAAAGCAGTGATTGGCAGACCGTTGTTTTCGTGCGTTCAGCCCGCACAGCCTGCAGCCGCTGCCCACCTGGATTGGCGTTGGAGGTCAGCGCTTGATCTGCTGGCCATCGCCGGCCGGCACGCTGTCGTAATAGCGGCCGGTGCGCGAGTCGAACACGCGGTTCGGGCCGGCCGGGCGCACCCCGGGAACGATGCGGCCATTGCGGTCATAGACCTTGTCGGCAGACTTCGGGACCGGCGCCGGCGCGACCTGGGCCGGACCGGTGGACTTGATCGGCTGCGTCGGCTGTGGCGAGGGCAGTACCTGCGGCTGCGGGCGCGCGGCCTGTGGTGGCGGCACCACCGGCTGCGGTGCCACGGTGGTGGCACTGCGGGTGGCGGTCGGGCTCGACGACGTCGGTACCTGGGCCTGCGCGACCAGCGGCAGCAGGGCCATCAACAACAGGGGAAGGATCGGTTTCATGGCACGCTCCGACGTGGATCGTCTTCACCATGCGCCAACGCCTGTGTGCCGCCCATGAACGGCCATCACACTTGCAAGCGGGCGCCAGCACCCCCACGTTTTCCGGCATCCCCAGGCCATCGACCCCACGGAGCGCCGCCATGACCGCCTTCGATCTGACGCCCCCCACTGCAACCCAGACCGAGGCGCTGGTTGCCGGCCTCAGCAGCGAGGAGCGCCGCGTGCTGCTGCAGCACGGCACCGAAGCGCCGTTCTGCGGGGTATTCCTCGACAACAAACGCGAGGGTGTCTACTGCTGCCGGCTGTGCGCGTTGCCGTTGTTCCGCTCCAGCACCAAGTTCGATTCCGGCACCGGCTGGCCCAGCTTCTTCGCTCCGTTCGACCCAGCGCACGTACGCGAGATCCGCGATACCAGCCATGGCATGGTGCGCACCGAGATCACCTGCGCGCGCTGCGGCAGCCATCTGGGCCACGTATTCCCGGATGGTCCGCCGCCCACCTACGAGCGCCACTGCCTGAACTCCGTCTCACTTTCGTTCACCGGCAATGGCGAGCCCTGGCCCGACCCGTTGCAGCGTGGCGGCGCAGAAAGCGGTGTGGCGGGCTGAAACACCCCCCTTGACCGATTTCACAGAATTCCCTCTTCAGAAAACCGGGCGACGGGCCGACAAGGAGATATCCCCTCTCCTTGCGTCGCCCCATGCTCATCATCGTTGGATTCCTGGTCGTCATCATCAGCGTGATCGGGGGCTATCTCGGTGCCCACGGCCGCCTGGGTGCCCTCTGGCAGCCCTACGAGCTGGTCATCATCGGCGGCGCGGCGCTCGGCGCCTTCCTGGTCGGTACCCCGGCCAAGACCGTCAAGCAGACCCTGCAGGCCATGGTGGGCGTGTTCAAGGGCCCGCGCTACAAGCAGCAGGACTACATCGATGTGCTCAGCCTGCTCTATGAACTGCTCAACAAGGCCCGCCGCGAAGGCTTCATGGCGCTGGAAGACCATGTGGAGCGGCCGGCCGAGAGCGCGCTGTTCGGCAACTACCCCAAGGTGCAGGCCGACCACCACCTGATCGACTTCATCACCGACTGCCTGCGCCTGATGATCGGCAGCAACATCGAGCCGCACGAGCTGGAACCGCTGCTGGAACTGGAACTGGAAAAGCATCACGCCGAAGCCATGGCGCCGTCGCAGGTGTTGACCAAGGTCGCCGACGGATTGCCCGGTTTCGGCATCGTGGCGGCGGTGCTGGGCATCGTCATCACCATGGGCTCGATCGGCGGGGACATCGTCGAAGTGGGCGGCCATGTGGCCGGTGCGCTGGTCGGTACCTTCCTCGGCATCCTGCTGGGCTACGGCTTCGTCGGCCCGATGGCGGCGGCGATGGAAGCGCGCGCCGAACAGGACAGCCGCATCTACGAATCGGTCAAGACCGCCCTGCTGGCCTGCCTGCGCGGCTACAACCCGAAGATCGCGCTGGAGTTTGCCCGCAAGACGCTGCCGTCGAACGTGCGCCCGGCCTTCTCCGATTTCGAGCAGCACCTGAAGACGGTCAAGTAAGCCATGGCCGAGAACAAGCCCACCGTCATCGTCCGCCGGGTCAAGAAGGCCGGCCACGCCGCCCACCACGGCGGCTCGTGGAAGGTGGCCTACGCCGACTTCGTGACCGCGATGATGGCGTTCTTCCTGGTGCTGTGGCTGATGGCCACCACCAACAAGAACGACCGTGCGGCCATTTCCGAGTACTTCCGCAACCCCAGCCCGCTGAGTGGGCAGAACGCCACGCCTGCACCCGGCATGGCCGGACCGGGCGGCGCCAGTACTTCGATGATCAAGCTGGGCGGTGCCACCGACATCTCGCGCGGCAACAGCAACGATCCCTTCCAGAACCAGAAGGAGGCCGTGCCGCAGCCGGTGGACCAGCAGCAGCGCGACAAGCAGCAGCTGGAAGCGCTGATGAAGGAGCTGCAGGAGGCGATCAGCAGGAGCCAGGCGCTGGAGCCGTTCAAGGACCAGCTGCTGCTGGACCTGACCCCGGAAGGCCTGCGCATCCAGATCGTGGACAAGCAGAACCGGCCCATGTTCGACCTTGGCAGCGCCACGCTGAAGCCGTACACGCAGCAGATCCTGCACGAACTGGCCGAGTACCTGAACCATGTGCCGAACCGGATCAGCCTGACCGGCCACACCGACATCACCGCCTATTCGGCCGCACGCGGCTATGGCAACTGGGAACTGAGCGCCGATCGTGCCAACGCCGCACGGCGCGCACTGGTGGACGGCGGCCTGGAGGACAGCAAGATCACCCGCGTGGTCGGCCTGTCCTCGTCGGTGCTGTTCGACAAGACCGACCCGCAGAACCCGATCAACCGCCGCATCAGCATCGTGGTGATGACCAAGGCCGCCGAGGAGGCCGCCCTGGCCGGTGCCGGCCCGCAGGTGGGGCTGTCGGCGCCCACCGCCGACCCGGACGTGCAGGCCGCGCAGGGTGAGGCAAAGTAGACGGTGGGTGCGGACCCTGGTCCGCACATCCGGGAAAGCGTGCGGACCAAGGTCCGCACCCACCAGGGGCATCACCCGGCGCACCCGCTACAATGGCGGTCTTTCCGTTTCCAGGTGATCCCACTCCATGTCCCAGAACTCCAAGGCCAAGCGCGACAAGCGCAAGAAGCAGCAGGCCAAGCGCCCGTTCCTGCGCCTGAACGCACAGCAGCAGGTGCAGAACCATGCCGTGCTGACCAACGAAGACGGCCAGGTGGTCGCGGCCATCGGCCTGCAGGGCCGTGAGTGGCTGCTGGCCATCGGCGGCCAGACCATGGGCAACGCCGAGAACCCGGTGCCGATGCTGGCCATGCTCAAGCACCTGGCCAACGTGCAGGAGAAGGAAGGCCGCAAGGTCAACCTGGAATACTCCGAACTGCTGCAGAAGCTGCTGGACACCCTGGCGGCCGAATCCGAGCAGACCGCCGACGAGTACCTGGACAAGCTGGTCGCCGAGTTCGAAGGCGTCGACGCTGCTGAAGGCGAGGACGGCGAAGCCGCCGAGGGCAACGTGGCCGAAGAAGCCGCTGCCGAGGCCGCTCCGGCCGCTGACAGCGACAGCAAGCCGCAGGCCTGAACCGGCCGCGGCGGTGACGGTCCACGTCGATGACGCGGTGCATCCCTGGCGCGGACAGCGCTGGGCGCACCTGATGGCCGACACCCTGGCCGAGCTGCACGCGATGGCGGCGCAGCTCGGCATTCCCCCGCGGGCCTTCCAGAACAAGGCCAGCGGTGCCCACTACGATGTCACTTCCGAGCTGCGCGCACAGGCGATCGCGCTCGGTGCGCGGGCGATCTCACGGCACACCGACCGTGACCTGGTCAAAGCGGTGATTGCCAACGCCAGGGCGCAGTACCGGCCGTAGGCCACGTCGCGGGTTCGCCGGCCACCAACCGGCACCGACCGGGTAGAGTCGACTGTCAGTCGACTGCTCTCCCATCCGGCCGCGAGAACCCCGCGCTGCGCGCGATAGTCGACCAACAGTCGACTCTACCCCGTCGGGTCGTCTCCAGCGGATCAACCCATCAGGGCGCGCCCAGCAGAACGTCCCCGCCGGGTGGTGCCGGGCGGATCGGCCCATCGCTCAGAACGGGTCGCTGCCCAGGCGGATTTCCACGTTCAGCAGCGAGCACAGCGCCAGCATTGCGTCGTCGTCGCGGGTCAGCGCCATCACGCCGGTGAAGCCGTCGCTGCCGGCATCCACGCTCCACAGCGTGTAGTTGTGCTCGCGCAGGCGGTCGAAGGCGGTGGACATCAGCTGCACGCCGTCCAGGTCTTCGGCGAAGTCCTCGTCATCCAGGTCGCCGCCCCAGTCCAGCTGCAGGTTGAAGCGCGCCGACAGCTCGTTCACCGCCGACTGCAGCGATTCCAGGTCGTCGCGTTCCACCTCGAAACCCGACTGCCAGGCGATAGCCGTGAACAGGGCCGGCAGCCAGTCGCTGTCCGCTTCCAGCGGCTGCCCGTCCTCGGCCAGGTGCTCGCGCCAGCGGTTGAACTGCTGCAGGGCCAGTTCCTCGTCGCCCGGGTTGATCAGCACCAGCAGGTTCCAGACCCGTGCCTCGAAGCCATCTTCGTCGAAGTCGTGGATGTCTTCCTCGAAGTCGAAATAGTCGCTGTTGTCGGGCATGGCGGAACTTCCTCTGGGGCAGGCCGGCATTCTACGGTTTATCCTGTGCCGCTGAAGCCGGCCTTGGTGGCCGTCACTGTGAATGAAGCGATGAGCGATACCCCTCCCGACCACCTGGCGATCAACCCGGCCAGCCCCTTCCATGATGCGCAGGCGCTGGAGCGCGGCGTCGGCGTGCGTTTCAACGACGTCGAGCGTGACAACGTCGAGGAATACTCGGTCAGCGAAGGCTGGATCCGCGTGCAGGCCGGCAAGGCCCGCGACCGCCGCGGCAACCCGATGACCATCAAGGTCAAGGGCAAGGTCGAGGTGTATTTCCTGGACCAGAAGCCGGAATAAGCACGGCTCCCGGATCCTGGGGTCAGATCCCTTTCCTGCGGAAAGGGATCTGACCCCGATCAACGCGGACCAAGGTCCGCACCCACCCGGAGTACACGGTCATTCGCGCTTGCGCGATTCCAGCAGGTCCAGGTTGCGGATCAGGCGCCGCGAGATCTCATCGGAGATCACCCCGCGCCGGGTCAACCGGAACAGCTCCTCGCGCTCGGCATTGAGGCCGGCGCTGCGCAGCTGGCGGTAGCCCATTTCCATGCGCCGTACCTTCTCCGGGTCCACGTCGGGCCCATCACTGTCGCGCTCCAGGTGGCGCTGGTAGAGCAGGCTCACCCGCGAGGCGGCGTCGTTGTACAGCTGCACGTTCTCGGTGTTCTGGTTCATCACCAGCTGCTGGCGCATGCGCTCGACCCCGGCCAGCGCGGCCTTCGACGACAGCCGGCGTGCCAGGTCCTCTTCCTTGCGCTCGCCCGAGTCAGCCGGCAGCTGCAGGCCCTTCAGCAGCTGTGGCAGCGCGATGCTGGCGCCCAGCAGCGAGAACAGGATCACCGATGCGGCCAGGAAGATCACCAGATCACGCGCCGGGAACGCACTGCCGTCGGGCAGGAACAGCGGCAGGGTCAACACACCGGCCAGGGTGATCGCACCGCGCACGCCGGCCACCGAGGTCGCCACCACGATGCGCCAGTTCGGTGCCTCGCCCCGCTCCAGGCCGCGACGGCGCGCGCGCAGCAGGTTCCAGCGCAGCGACAACCACACCCACAACAGGCGCAGCACGACCAGTGCCAGATTGATCACCACCACATACACCAGCAGCCACCACGCACTCTGGTGGCCGGTCTCGTTCATGGTGGTGGTGGCGCGTTCGACGATGCCCGGCAGCTGCTCGCCCAGCAGCACGAACATGATGCCGTTGAAGCTGAACTGCAGCATGTTCCAGACCCCGGCGCGCTGCACGCGCATGCTGCCGGAGACGCGACCGGTCAGCTCGACATAGCTCATCGCGATACCGGCGGCGACCGCGGCGAGAATGCCCGAGGCATGGATCTCTTCGGCCAGCAGGTAGGCCGCGAACGGAATGAGCAGGTTGACCAGCATCGCCGCGCCGGGCTCTTCGCCGAAGCGGCGCCACAGCCAGCGCTGGAAGGTGGACACACCCAGCGTCACCGCCACGCCCACCGCCAATCCCGCCACCGCCACCCACACGAAGGTCAGCGAGGCCGTGGCCAGCGAGAAGGTGCCGGTCATCACCGCCGCCACCGCGAAGCGGAAGCAGACCAGGCCCGAGGCATCGTTCAGCAGCGACTCGCCTTCCAGGATGTGCATCAGGCGCTTGGGAATCGGCGCCTTCGAAGCAATCGCGCCCACCGCCACCGGGTCGGTCGGCGAGACGATGGCCGCCAGCGCGAAGCACACCGCCAGCGGCATCACTGGAATCAACCAGTGGATCAGGAAGCCGGCGCCGATGACGGTGAACACCACCAGGCCGAACGCCAGTTCGAGGATCGCGCCCTTGTCGCGGAACAGGCCCTGCTTGGGGATGCGCCAACCATCGAGGAACAGCAATGGCGGCAGGAACAGCAGGAAGAACACTTCCGGCTCCAGCGCGTGGCCACGGTTGAACACCCCGGCGATGACCGCACCCAGGCCGATCTGCACCAGCGGCAGCGGCAACGAGAACGGCAGGACGCGAACCAGGTAGCCGCTGGCGACAACGGCCACCAGCATCGCCAGGACGACTTCAATGGTATGCATGCTTCTTCCAGGAAGCGGCGCGTGGGGAGGCTTGGAGGCCAGCGCCGGAAACCCGGAAAAAACTACCACATGCGGCCATGGCAGCGACGGCCGGGGCCGCCGCGCGTCAGCCCCGGCTCATGCCCCGTCGAAGCGGTACAGATCCATGGCAAGGAAGCCGGCATCGATGCCGGCATCGATGCGGCGTGCGCCGAAACCGCCCTCGCCGGCCGCGCCCATTGCAAAGAACAGCGGCAGCAGGTGCTCGTCGGTCGGGTGCGCGCGTTCGGCGAACGGCGCCTGCCGGCGGTAATCCAGCAGGGCCTGGCGGTCATCAGCGGCCAGGCGCTGCTCCACCCATTCGATGAAGGGCCGCACGTACGGCGCTTCCTTGCCGTCCTGGTAGTCGCCCCAGTCGTGCAGGTTGTGGGTGATGCTGCCGGAGCCGACCAGCAGCACGCCCTGTTCGCGCAGCGGCGCCAGCGCACGGCCCAGCGCGAACTGATGCTCGGGGCCGAGCAGCGGCTGGATCGACACCGGCACCACCGGGATGTCCGCCTGAGGGCGCAACAGCCGCAGCGGTACCCACGCGCCGTGGTCGAGGCCACGCTGCGGGTCGATGGCCACTGGCAGGTCTGCGGCGGCGATGCGGCCGGCCACTTCTTCGGCCAGTGCCGGATCACCCGGTGCCGGGTACTGCAGTTCGAACAGCGCGCGCGGGAAGCCACCGAAGTCGTGGATGGTCGGCGGCTGTGGATGCGCGCCAACCAGCGGCTGCCGGCCCAGCCAGTGCGCCGAAGCCATCACGATGGCGCGCGGCGTCGGCAGATCGCGCGCCAGCTCGGCCAGGCGCACACCAACCTGGCCCGGCTGCAGGGCAGTCATCGGCGAACCATGGGAGATGTACAGCGAAGGCAGGCGGGACATGGAATTCTCCAGTTGCAGGATCAGGCGGCGATCAGCGCGAACGCAGGGTCCACTTGCCATCGCCGAGCAGGAACAGCACCACCAGCGCCAATGCCCAGAACGCCGGGTACTCCCAGCCGCCGCCGGCATTGGCGAAACCGAAACCGTTGGCGCCGTGCACGGTAACGATGGTGCCCAGCAGCAGCGGCACGCCGACCAGGCCCACCCAGCGTGCGTAGATGCCCAGCAGCAGCGCGACGGTGATCACCAGTTCGACGCCGATGGTGAGGTAGCCGAGCACACCGGGCAGGCCCAGAGACTCGAAGAACGCCGCCGTACCGGCCGGGGTGAACACCAGCAGCTTGGTCAGTGCGTGGACCAGGAACAGCACGCCCAGAGCCAGGCGCAGCAGGGTGGCGCCATACGGCGCCAGCGGCGAAACAGGAGCGGTCGTGGTGTGCATGGCAAAGCACCTTGAAGGAAGTGGGCACAGGTTATTGCGCCTTCACTGGCCGATAAATACGATCGTTTGACCGTATTTATTTCACAAGGCGCAACAATGGACACCCTCGAGGCGATGCGCGTGTTCGTGGCGGTGGTCGAGCGCAACGGCTTCAGTGCCGCCGCCCAGGCCCTGGACATGTCCACCGCCGGCGTCACGCGCCAGGTCGCGGCGCTGGAAAAGCGCCTGTCCACCCGCCTGCTCCACCGCACCACGCGCCGGGTCAGCCCGACCAGTGCCGGCGCCGCCTACTACGCCCAGTGCGTGCGCCTGCTGGCCGAATTCGACGCGCTGGAGGCCAGTATCGGCGCGCAGGCGCTGGAGCCTTCGGGCACGCTGCGCATCAACGCACCGGTGAGCTGGGGCATTGCCCGCCTCGGCCCGCTGCTGGCCAGTTATCGCCAGCGCTTCCCGCAGGTGGAGCTGGACCTGGCGCTGTCCGACCGGCTGGTGGACATGGTCGAGGAAGGCTACGACGTGGCCATCCGCATCACCCGCGAGCCCGGTCCCACGCTGATCGCGCGCCGCCTGGGCGAATCGAGGGTGAGCCTGTGTGCCGCGCCGGCCTACCTGGCCGCACACGGCACCCCGCAGACCCCGCAGGAGCTGCAGGCACACGCATGCCTGAGCTACAGCTACTGGGCCGCAGGCAACAACTGGCCGCTGCAGGGGCCCGGCGGTGAAGTGAAGGTGTCGGTAAGCAGCCTGCTGCACGCCAACAACGGCGACGTGCTGCGCGAAGCGGCGATCGCCGGCATGGGCGTGATCCTGCAACCGGACTTCCTGCTGGAAGACGCACTGGCCGATGGCCGTCTGGTGCGCGTCCTGCCCGAGTGGGAGGCCGCGCCGATCGGCATCTTCGCGGTCTACACCAGCCGCAGCCACCTGGCACCGAAGGTGCGCAGCTTCATCGACCACCTGGTGGAAACCGGGGTGTAGCCGAGCCTGGCGTTTGCGGTAGTGCCGGCCGCTGGCCGGCAATCAGACACCTCCCGGTCCTGGGCGAATGCCGGCCAGCGGCCGGCACTACCACTTAGGCGGCGACCTCATCCAGCGCGTCGATGATCCGTTCCAGCGGTGCCGGCCGTCCCAGCAGGTAGCCCTGCACCTGGTCACAGCCGTGCGCAGCCAGCCAGTCCAGCTGTCCCGGCGTCTCCACGCCTTCGGCGATGATGGTCAGGCCCATGCTGTGGCCCAGCGACAGCAGTGCGCGGCAGATCGAGGCGTTGCGTGGATTGGTTTCCACGTCCGCCACGAAGCTGCGGTCGATCTTCAGTATGTCCAGCGGCAGGTGCTGCAGGTAGGACATGCTGGAATAGCCGGTGCCGAAGTCATCCAGCGACACGCTGATGCCCTGCTCGTGCAGGCGCTGCATGGTCTGCATCGCCTGCCCCGGCTTGCGCATCAGGCTGCTCTCGGTCAGCTCCACGTGCAGGGCACCGCGGGCCAGGCCGAAGTCCTGCTGGGCACGGGTGAATTCGGCCACCAGGTCGCTGTTGAAGAACTGCACCGCCGATACATTGACCGCGATCGGCAGCTCGCCCCAACCGGCCTCGACCAGCCGGCGCTGCGCTTTCGCCGCCGCGCGGATCACCCAGCGGCCCAGCGCGAGGATCAGCCCGGTCTCCTCGCACAGCTGGATGAACTCGTTGGGCGGGATGAAGCTGCCGTCGGCCTGCGGCCAGCGCAGCAGCGCCTCCAAGGCGGCCGGGGTGCCATCGCTGGCATGCCGGATCGGCTGGAAATAGAGCTGGAATTCGTTGTCGATGGCGGCATGGATGCGCCCGGCCAGGCGCAGCCGGTCGGCCAGCCGTGTGGTCACCGCCGCATCGAACCAGACCACCACGTTGCCCTCGGCACGCGCCGCGTGCGCCGCCTGCGCGGCCATGCCGATCACCTGTTCGGCGCTATGGCCGTCACCGGCCACATGCACCGCAACGCCGATGCGCGGCTCGAACTGGTGCAGTGAATCCTTGCCGCGCATCGGCGCCGACACGATCTGCAGCAGGTCGTCCAGCACGCGCTGGGTATCGTGCTCGGCACCGATGGCGAACACGAAGTCCTCCGCCGGCTGGAACGCCAGCGTGCCGCAGCGTGCGCCCAACCCGCCCAGGCGGGTCGCCATCGACTGCAGCACGGCATCACCGATCTCACGGCCCAGCGTATCGGCCACCAGCTGCAGTCCGCGCAGTTGCACGAAGGCGATGGTATAGCCCTCGCCCTGCTCATCCAGCTGGTCGGTCAATGCACGCACGTTGAGCAGGCCGGTGGCCGGGTTGTGCCGTGCCTGGTAGGCCAGGTCGCGCTCGTAGGCCAGCCGTTCGCTCACATCCTCGGCCAGCACCAGGCACGCGGGCTGTCCGTCGAAATCGAGTTTGGACAGGTGTGCGCGCACCTCGAACACACTGCCGTCCTTGCGCCGGTGCAGGCGCACGGTTGCGTCGGGGGGATCGCCCACCTGCGCGCGCTGGATGGCACCACGCACCTCGTCCCAGCCTTCGCGCGGGCGGATGTCGAGGATGCTCATCGCCAGGAACTCCTCGCGGCTGTAGCCGTACTGGCGCACCGCCGCGTCATTGACCTCGATGAAGCGCAGCGTGTCCGGGTCGAACACCCAGAATGGCGCCGGGTTGCGGTCGAACAGCAGGCGGAAGCGGCGTTCCACTTCGCTCATCTGCTCGCGCGCCTGGTAGCGTTCGCTCAGGTCGGTCAACGCGCCGATCATGCGTCGTTCGCTGTCGGCCACCTCCACCCGCTGTCCGCGCGCGCCCACCCAGCGCACTTCACCACCGGGCAGCACCAGGCGGAACACCTGGTCGAGCACTGCGCCGCCGGCAAAGGCCTGGTCGAAAGCCTGCTGCAGGCGCGCGGCATCATCGCGATGCACGCGAGCGAAGAAGTCGGCTACCGGCAGCGCATCGGTCTGCACGCCGAAGATCTCGCGCGCCAGGGGGGACCAGCGCAGCAGCGCGGCGTCCTCATCCACGTACCACGTGCAGACACGCCCGACCTGATGGGCCAGACGCAGCTCGGCATGGCCCGCCTTCAGTTCCTCGGCCATCGCCTGCTGGCTGCGGGTACTGCGGCGCACCGCATACAGCAGCACCAGCAGCACCACGATGTAGGCCAGCACGATCGCCACCGATGCCTGCAGGTACGGCCACCAGGGTGCCAGCACGTCCTCATCGGCCAGGCCGATCTGCACCGCCAGCGGGCTGCGGTCGAGCGTACTGATGGTCGTGATGCGCGGCACACCATCGACCACGCCGGGCAGGCTGCCGAGCTCGACCACCGCCTGCTTGCCGAGCAGGTCACGCCGCGGCAGGTCGTAGCGGCGACCGACCGTGCCATGCGGATCGGGCACGCGCGCCAGCATGTAACCCTCGGCGTCGGTGATCGAGACCAGCCCGTTGGGACCAACATCCAGGCCGCCGGCGATGCGCTGCAGTTCACCACAGCGCAGCCGCGCCAACAGCCAGCGTTCACCGGCCATCGGCAGTGCCAGCGGCACCACCCAGTCGCCATCGCTGGCCCGCTGCGGCGGGCCGATGTACAGGGCACTGCCCTGCCCCCGGCGCAGCGGGTCGGTCCACAGCGGCAGCTGCAGGTCGCCGCGCCCGGCGGTCAGCGCGCGCCCGTGGCGGTCCAGCACCACGATGCTGTGCAGTTCAGCGTGGCGGCGCAGCACGCCACCGATGGCCGCCTCCAGCAGTGCCGGAGCCTGTGACGGCACGCTGCGGAACAACTCACCGGCATCGCCGGCGATGCCGGTCATCGCCCGCTCCAGATTGCGCAGTTCCAGCGCCAGCAGGCGCTCGCTCCCCACCGCCAGCGCCCGGCTCTGCCGCTGCGCCGCCTCCAGGCGGCGGTGATGGTCGTTGGCCAGCATGGTGGCCAATCCGGCCACCAGCAACAGGCCCAGCAGCACGCCGCCCCAGGTGATGGCGCGCAACGGACGGGCCAACGCCCGCTTCAACGCGGGCATCGGTCGATCTTCCTTGTGCAGTCGGCTGGCTTCATGCGCGAACGAATCCTCCACATCCCCGACCTCAACGGCCGGCGGACGCCATTCTTGACGCCTGACCCCGTCCTGCATGGCCACCTCCCCGTGTCCGCGCAGGGCTCCAGGGCCCAGCATGCACCACCCCGGTGACGGCGTGAAGATCGCTTCGGCGCGTTCAGCCAGATCCTGCACAGGACCGGCCAGCCACAGGGACGGCCAGCCGGGCTGCGGCGGATTAGACTTGGGGTTTTCCGCTGCAAGAGAAGTCCATGTCCAAGCTGCGCCGTCCCACCCTGGCACTGGCCATCGTTGCCAGCCTGTCCCTGGCTGCCTGCGACCGTCCGGCCGATCCGGCCGCTGGCACCGCCAAGCCCGCCGAGGCTGCACCCGCTGCCGCCAAGCCGATGCTGGGCAGCTTCGGCTTCGATGCCAGCGGCATGGACCGCAGCATCGCGGCCGGCGATGACTTCTTCGGCTTCGCCAACGGCACCTGGGTGAAGAACACCGAGATTCCGGCCGACCGTTCGCGCTTCGGCAGCTTCAACGTCATCGCTGAAAAGACCCTGGCCGACACCCGCGCCATCCTCGAGGGTGCGGCCGGCAATGCGCAGGCCAGCGGTGACGACAAGCTGATCGGCGACTACTACGCCGCCTACATGGACGAAGCCGGCATCGAGCAGCACGGCATCGCCCCGGTGCAGCCGCAGCTGAAGGCCATCGATGCGATCGCCGACAAGGCTGGCCTGGCACGTGCCCTCGGCGGCGAGATGCGCGCCGACGTCGACCTGCTCAATGCCACCAACTTCTACACCGACCGCCTGTTCGGCCTGTGGGTGTCGGTGGACCTGCTGCAGCCGGACCGCACCGCGCCGTACCTGGTGCAGGGCGGCCTGGGCATGCCCGACCGCGACTTCTACCTGGGCGGTGGCCGCATGGCCGAGCTGCGCAAGCAGTACCAGGCCTACATCGCACAGATGCTGCAGCTGGCCGGCGTGGCCGATCCGGCGGGCAAGGCGCAGCGCATCCTTGCGCTGGAAACGAAGATCGCGCAGGCGCACGCCACCCAGGAAGAAACCAATGACGTGACCAAGGGTGCCAATCCGTGGACCCAGGCCGACTTCAATGCGAAGGCGCCGGGCATGGACTGGAGCGCCTTCCTCGACGCGGCCGCACTGGGCAAGCAGCAGGACTTCATCGTCTGGCAGCCCAAGGCCGTGGCCGGCCTGTCCAGGCTGGTCGCCACCGAGCCGCTGGATGCCTGGAAGGACTACCTGGCCTTCCACGCGCTGGACCGCGCCGCTGCCTACCTGCCGAAGAAGTTCGCCGATGCCCGCTTCGCCTTCCACGGCACCGCGCTGAGCGGCACGCCGCAGCAGAGCGACCGCTGGAAGCGTGCGGTGGACGACGCCAACCATGCCGTCGGCGAAGCGATCGGCAAGCGTTACGTCGAGAAGCACTTCGACGCCAGGACCAAGGAACGCGCGGACGAGATGGCGAAGAACATCATCGCCGCCTTCGCCAAGCGCATCGATGCGCTCGCGTGGATGTCGCCGCAGACCAAGGCCAGCGCCAAGGCCAAGGTGGCCGGCCTGACCGTGGGCATGGGCTACCCGGAAAAGTGGCGTGATTACACCGGCCTGGAGATCCGCCGTGATGACGCGCTGGGCAATGCGCAGCGCGCCGAACTGTTCGAGTACCAGCGCAACATCGCCAAGCTGGGCAAGGCAGTCGACCACAGCGAGTGGGCGATGCTGCCGCAGACCATCAATGCGATGAACGTGCCACTGGAAAACCGCCTGGTGTTCCCGGCCGCGATCCTGCAGCCGCCGTTCTTCGACGGTGCCGCCGACGACGCAGTGAACTATGGTGCGATCGGCGCGGTGATCGGCCATGAGATCAGCCATGGCTTCGATAACGCCGGCGCGCTGTTCGACGAGACCGGCAAGCTGCACAACTGGTGGACCGCCGAGGACCTGAAGCAGTTCAACGCCGCCGGTGATGCGCTGGCCGCGCAGTTCAGCAGCTACGAGCCGTTCCCGGGCGTGCATGTGAACGGCAAGCTGACCCTGGGCGAGAACATCGCCGACGTGGCCGGCCTGGGCACTGCCTACGATGCCTACCAGCTGTCGCTGCAGGGCAAGCCGGGCCAGACCCTGGAAGGCTTCACGCCGGACCAGCGCTTCTTCCTGGGCTTCGCCCAGGCGTGGCGCAGCAAGAGCCGCGAGCAGGCGCTGCGCAACTCGCTGCTGACCGATGTGCATGCGCCAGGGCAGTTCCGCGCACTCACCGTGCGCAACATCGACGCCTGGTATCCGGCGTTCGAAGTAAAGGAAGGCCAGAAGCTCTACCTGGCCCCGGACAAGCGGGTCAAGGTGTGGTGATGTAACCGGAACGGGCGCCGCGAGGCGCCCGTTTCATTTCCCGGTAGCTGCCAACCTTGGTTGGCGAATGCCCCGCTCGGGTGGATGCCAACCTTGGTCGGCACATGCCTCGCTCTGGTAGCTGCCAACCTTGGTTGGCAAATGCCCCGCTCGGGTGGATGCCGACGTTAGTCGGCATATCTACAGGTCTACAGGACTACAAGCCATCCATGCATGGCGTGGATCTACCGGCGCGTTGTGGCAATCACCAGCGTGGCGACCATGGCAAGCCCGGCCGCGGCCCACAGATTCGCATGCAGGCCCACGCCATCCAGCAGCCATCCACCTCCCCGCGCGCCCATTGCGATGCCGATGTTGAACACACCGACATACAGCGCGGTGGCGATCTCCACCGCATGCGGCACTGCCTTCATCATCCAGCTCATCAGGCCGACCGACACGCCGCCATAGGCCAGGCCCCACAGCAGCAGCACCACAATGCCGCCGGTGGGTGTGCCGCCCAGCCACAGGAACAACAACGGCGTCAGCAGCAGGCCGCAAGAGATCGCCAGCAGCATGCCGCGCGGGTGACGAGCGGCCAGTGGCCCGGCGATGAAGTTGCCCGCGATGCCCGCCATGCCATAGGCGAACAGCAGCGCGCCGATCCAAGCGGCATCCGCGCCCGATCGCAGGGTCAGCAACGGGCGTACATAAGTGAACGCAATGAAGTGACCCGCTACCAGCAGCAGCGTCAGGCATAGGCCGCGCTGCAGGCCACGGTGGCCGAGCAGCTGCACGAACTGCGCCGGGCGCACCGACGCCACCACCGGCAACGCGGGAACCACCCACAGATGCAGCAGCATCACCGCCGCACTGAACAGCGCCATCGCTGCGAACGCGAAGCGCCAGCCCAGGGCGTCGCCGATCAGTGCACCCAGCGGCACCCCCAGAACCGATGCTGCGGCCACGCCCCCGAAGATGATCGAGGTGGCCAGGCCGATGCGATGCGCCGGTACCAGGCGGGCTGCCAGCCCACCAGCGATGGCCCAGATCCCGCCCATGCAGAACCCCACCAGTACGCGCGCGGCCAGCAGCCAGCCGATGCCGGGTGCCAGCGCCGAAGCAACGTTGGCGACCAGCAGCAGCCCCAGCAGCACACACAGGATGCGACGACGATCGATGCCGCCGGCTGCGATCACCACCAGCGGTGCGAACACTGCCGCCAGCAGGGCCGGCAGCGAGATCATCAGGCCGACGGTGCCGGTGGACGCGCCGAGATCTTCGGCGACAGGGGTCAGCAGGCCCACCGGCAGCATTTCGGTGGTGACCACCGAGAAGGTGGCGAGGCCAACCGCAGAAACCGCCCACCACGGATGGCGATGCACAGGCGCGGCATGCGCAGGCGATGAAGCGCTCACGGGATGATGCCTTCAGGGGTGGTGGATGCAGCAGACGGGCGCAAGGCACGTCGCGCGAGAACGGCCAACAGCAGCACGCCCCCGCCTGCCACCAGTGCAACGACAAAGCCGCTACGCACGCCCCCCGCATCGACGCTCTGCCCGGACAGCGCCGCGCCCAGCGCCACGCCGATGTTCAATCCGGCCAGCAGCCAGGTCATGCCCTCGGTCAGGCGCGATTCGGGCACGCGTTGTTCGACCAGCGACATCGCCACGATCATCGTCGGTGCGAAGAACACCCCGGCCAGCAGCACCGCCACGGCCAGCCCGGGCAGGCTGCCGACCCACGGCAGCGGCAGGGTGGTCATCGAGGTAGCTGCTGCACCGAGCAGCAACAGGCGCCGCAACGGCGCCTGCAGCTTCAGTGCCCCGAACAGCAGGCCCGCCGCGCAGCTGCCCAGCGCATAGGCCGACAGCACCACGCTGGCGGCAAGCGGCTGCCCCCGCTGTTCGGCGAAGGCCACGCTGGTGATGTCGACCGTACCGACAATCACGCCCATCGCCAGCATCAGCAACGCCAGCAGGCGGATCTCCGTGTGCCGCAGCAGCGAGCCCGAGGGAGTTGCACCTTCGTGCTGCTGCAGCGGCGGCTCGGTGCCCCGCTGCAGCACCAATGCGGCGACGCCGACCACCAGCAGCAGGGCGGCCGCCAGTACGCCGGCCTGTGGCCATACCGCCACCGACAGCCCCACTGACAACGGTGGACCGACGATGAAGGTCACCTCATCGAACACGGTCTCCAGCGAATACGCGGTCTGCAGCTGCGGGCGACCGCGATGGATCGCAGTCCAGCGTGCGCGCACCATTGCGGACACGCTGGGCATGCACCCAGCCAGCATGGCGGCGACGAAAAGCGCCCAGTCTGGCGCAGCCAGCAGCGTGCACGCGAGCAGCAGCAACAACCCTGCCGCACTGGCCGCAGTAGCCCATGGCAGCACCCTGCCCTGCCCGCGCCGGTCGACCCAGCGCGATACCTGCGGTGACAGCAGCGCATAGGTCAGCACGAAGGTGGCAGACACCGCACCGGCCAAGGCATAGCTGCCGCGCAGCTGCGACAGCAGGGTGATGATGCCGATGCCGGTCATCGGCAGCGGCAGGCGGGCCAGCAGGCCGGCCAAGGCAAGGCGGGCGGTGCCGGGGGCGGCGAACAGGTCGCGGTAGGGGGTGGTCATCGGGATCTCCAGGGCAGCGGCTTGCCTGGCGCTCCCGGCGCCACGACAATACATACAGAGCGTATGAATAAGAGCCTACATTCATACGCGTCGTATGTAAATAATCATGCACTGCGTATGTAAGGAGTTCCGGATGGTCCGTCGCACCCGCGCCGAGATGGAAGAAACCCGTGCCAGCCTGCTGGCCACCGCCCGCCGCGTGTTCAGCGAGCATGGCTATGCCGCCACCTCGATGGATGACCTGACCGCCCAGGCCGGCCTGACGCGGGGTGCGCTCTACCACCACTTCGGCGACAAGAAGGGCCTGCTGGCCGCGGTGGTCGCCCAGCTCGATGCCGAGACCGACCTGCGCCTGCAGGCGATCAGCGATGGCGCGGATGATGCCTGGGACGGTTTCGTGCAGCGCTGCCGTGCCTATCTGGAGATGGCGCTGGAACCGGAGATCCAGCGCATCGTGCTGCGTGACGCGCGCGCGGTGCTGGGTGGCGCCTCACCGGAATCGCAGCGCCACTGCGTGCACTCGATGCAGCGCCTGATCGAACAGTTGATCGCGCAGGGCGTAGCGATGCCGGTGGATGCGCAGGCGCTGGCATCGCTGATCTACGGCAGCCTGGCCGAGGCCGCGTTCTGGATCGCCGAGGGCGAGGATGGCGACACGCGCCTGCGGCAAGCGACGGTGGCGCTGGACATGCTGTTGCGTGGGTTGAAGTCGGCCGGGTGAGGCCCATCCACGCATGGCGTGGATATACTGCCGCATCCGCTCTGGTAGAGGCCAACCTTGGTTGGCCCTTCTGCGGCACCGCGCGCAACGCGTGTGCCAACCAAAACCATGGCATCAGTAGATCCAAGCCATGCGTGGATGAAGCTCTATCGCGCAACGCGTGCCAACCAAGGTTGGCACCTACCAGAACCATGGCGTCAGTAGATCCACGCCATGCGTGGATGAAGCTTTATCGCGCAGCGCGTGCCAACCAAGGTTGGCACCTACCGGGGAACGGTGGGCCACTCGCGCAGGGCTTCCACCGGCACGCCCATGCGCGCATAGGCGCGGCTGGCGAGGCCATCGGGCAGCGCACGGCGGAACAGCGGCGCCATGCCCTGCATCAGCTTCGCTGAGGCGGCCGCCTGCGCACGCTGGCGGCCGCTGCGTTCAAGCATGCCTTCGGCCCAGTCCGGCAGCAGTGCCGCACCGGCGCCAAGGAACACCTCGCGCGACAGCCCCGGCACCGGTACCGGCAGGCGCACGCCGGACAACACCTCCAGCACTTCACGCGAGCGCTCGTCCACACGCAGCTCCGGTTGCCGCGCGCAGAAGTACGCTGCCACCTCGGCTTCACTGCGCGGCACATCCACCGCACCCAGTGCTTCGGCCACGCGGCGGTACTCGTCGTAGTAGCGGTCGGCGATGTGCGCCGGCACCTCGCGCCCGTAGCGACGAAAGCCCTGCAGGAAACCAAACGCCTCAGTCACGTGCACCCATGTCAGCAGTTGTGGATCGTCCGCCGCGTAGGGCTCGCCCTGCGCGGTCTGGCCGCGGATCTGTGCATGGATGCGGCGCACCTTGGCCACCAGCGCCTCTACCTCCCCGCTGGGTGCATAGCTGGTACCGGCGACAAACGCGGTGGTGCGACGCAGGCGACCCACCAGGTCCTGACGGAAATTGGAGTGGTCGTAGACCCCGGCCAGCGCGCGCGGATGCAGGGTCTGCAGCATCAGCGCACACAGGCCCCCGGCCAGCATCGAGGGGAACTCCGCGTGCAGGCGCCAGGTCACGCTGTCAGGTCCAAACCAGCCCGGGTCACCCAGCGGCTGGTCGTAATCGATGCCGCTCTGACCACGGGGGAAGGCCTCCAGTACCCAGCGCCGGATCGGCGCGGTGACGGGGCGGGAGAGTCGCTGCAGCAGAGCCGGCATCACAGGTCCAGGAAAAGCGAAAGGGTGGCCGCGAGTTGCGCGGTCGGCCCCGATTCTGGGCGATCACGACGCCGGCGGCGAGTCTTCGCACTCAGCCACGGTTTCATGTGCGGCCGCAGCACATTTCACCCTGCGACATCCTGTCGCAGGCTCCGGCCTCGATGCTGCGATGCAGCAACATTCACCGATTCAGAGAAGGCGCTTACGCGGCTTGGCATGGCGCCCATTGCACGGCTCGCTGGAAGTGCTAGAACTGGACCCGCCACACCGTCCAATGCTGATCGACGCACGTTCCACAAGGAGCCAGCCATGATTGCTTTGTTCAAGGGTTTGGGAATTCTGCTTCGCGACAACGAGCTCTACAGCAGCCCGTTCGATAAACAGGTCGCGCATTGGCGCAATCTCAGCGAGCAGCAGATCCGCGATGAAGTAGCCGTGCTGGCGCAGGCCAAGTGCCAATGGCTGATCGCCTCGATCGTCGGCTGGCAGGCAGCCTCGCTGCTGATTCTTGGCCTGATCGCCAACTACCTGTGGCGTGACGACTTCCATATCACGTTCACCCGCGTGGTAGTCGTGTTCGGCTCGTGGGTCTCGATCCTGTTCGTGATCTGGTTCATGGCCAACATGTTCGATCAGCAGGCCGGTTTCGAGCGCTGGATGAAGGCGTTCAACAGTCGCGCACGCATCAGCTCCAAGGCCGACAGCGTCGAGCACGTGGCCGAGGCCCTGGAACTGGCCGAGCATTACCCGGAAGTGCTCGATTACAAGCAGGCGGTCACCGCCAAGCGCGAGCTGCGCCACGAGGACATCCGCATCATGACCGAGATCGGGCGCATGAAGCAGCACTCCGAACTGGTCGGCCGCCTCAACCACGTGGGCGAGAACGAGCACCACCACGACCTGACACTGCAGCCTGCCTACTGACCCTTCAGGGAAGCGGGGGGACCCACAATGCCACCGTGATCACTCACGGTGGCATTGTTCTTTCCGATCCTCGCTGACGCACTGGGCGAAGCCTTTCGGCAGGTCCCTGAACTCCTGGGTGGTGCCGACCGCCAACGCGAACGACCGTATCGGCGCTTTCGCACACGCCGCGTCAGGACGACAGGCCGGGTCCAGCAACAGGTAATGGCACTGACCGCTGCGGCTGGCCATGCACTCAAAACGCGCCACGCCGTCCACTACCGTGCGCTTGCTGTACAGCGTGTCCACGCCATTGGCAGTGGTGCGGGTGATCGCGGTTTCGGTGGACTTCTGGCAACCGGCAAGCGCCAGTGCAGCGAGGGCTGCAAGCAGGAAAAGACGCATGCAATGCTCCTGGTAGCGGAAAGGAGCGGTGCGGCTACATGCCGCGGAACAGGCTCATGAATGGTTGGCTGACCACCAGTGTTTCCGTCCGGCCCCGCAGCCGCAGCACACCGCGCCCGGTATCGTCGCGGCTGACCGCCGCCACCGCCTTCATGTTGACAATGGTGGAGCGGTGGATCTGGCGGAAGTGCTGCGGGTCGAGTACTTCCAGCAGTTCGCGCAATGGTGTGCGCAACAGGCTCTCGCCGGCAGCGGTGACCACGGTGGTGTACTTGTTGTCGGCACGGAAGTAGGCGACATCTTCCAGCATGATCAGCTGCGTCTCGCGGCCGTTGCTGGCGGTGATCCAGGCCAGCGGCGGGCGCTCGGCAGCACCCTGCGATGGCCCCAGCCGCTGCAGCAGGCGTTCAAGCACGGCGTCATCCTGGCGCGTCGATGGCAGCCGCGACAGGATGCGCTCACGCGTCGCCAGCAGGCGTTCGTCACTGACCGGCTTCAGAAGGTAATCCATCGCGCCCTGCTCGAACGCGTCGATGGCGTACTGGTCATAGGCGGTGACGAACACCACCTGGGTACGCGGGCTCAGCTCGGACAGCGAGCGCGCAACTTCGATGCCACTGATGCCGGGCATGCGGATGTCGAGGAACGCAATGTCCGGCTGCGTCTCGGCCACCTGCTCCAGCGCACTGGCGCCGTCCTCGCACTCGGCCACCAGCTTCAGCTCCGGCCACAACCGGCGCAGCTGTTCCACCAGTGACTGCCGCAGCAGTTCCTCGTCTTCGGCAATGAGGGCTTCAAGCGGCATGGCTGCGCTCCTTGTGTGTCTGCGGCAAGGTCATGGTCGCGGCCACACCGCTGGGGAAGTTGGCAACGATCGCCACGCCGGCCTGCTCGCCACAGGTCAGGCGCAGGCGTTCGCGCAGGTTCTTCAGGCCGATGCCGGTGCCGCTGGTGCCCTGGCCGAAGCCGAGCCCGTCGTCGGCGACGGTCACGGTCACATGGTCATCAAACCCACGCGCCAGGATCCAGATCGTGCCACCGCCGGGCTTGGGTTCCAGGCCGTGCTTGATCGCGTTCTCCACCAACGTCTGCAGTGCCATCGCCGGCAGGTGCACGCCATGCAGCTCATTCGGTACCTGCACTTCCACCGCCAACCGTGCGCCCATGCGGATACGCAGGATCTCCAGGTAGGCGCGCGTGCGTTCCAGCTCCACGCCCAGCGTCGACACCGACTCGTCCACCTGCGGCAACGAGCTGCGCAGGTACTGGATCAGGTGGCCCAGCATCTGCTCGGCACGTGCCGGGTCGGTGCGGGTCAGCACCTGCGCGTTGGCCAGCGTGTTGTACAGGAAGTGCGGCTCCACCTGCGCATGCAGCAGGTTCAAGCGCGCGACCGACAGTTCCTTTTCCACCTGGGTCTGTTCGGCGGCGGCCTGCTCATCGCGGCGCTGGTCGGCCACGCGGCGGCTGATCGCGCGGGTGACCGCTTCGGCGTTCTCGAAGTTGCTGCCCTCATCCAGCGCCAGCAGATCGGCCCACCAGCCAGCATCCGGTTCGAACAGCAGAGTGACGGTACTGGTGCCCTGCCCCGGCGTGACCGTCGCCAGCACGCTGTTGCGCTTGATCGCCAACCGCGCCGGCAGGTTCCAGCGCGACGGCTGGCGGCCATTCCAGAGGTCGACCCGGCGCACGTAGGCGCGCACCTGCAGGCTGCCGGCCGAGCTTTCCACATCTTCCACGCGCGGAAGTTCGGCAATCGCCGCTTCCACCACGGCATAGGCCTGGCCGGCATCCATCGGCAGTTCCACCTGGCGGCGCTGGCGCCCGGACAACGTGGTCGAATCCAACCGGCCGGCCACCAGCCACACCCGGCGCACATGGGTGATCGCGCTGCCCAGCGCGGAGATCATCAGGAACATCGCCAGCAGGCCGAACACCCAGCCCGGGCCATCGTTCATGCCGCTGAAGATGCCGCTCCAGACCATGCCGGCGACAACCAGCGCGGCGGCCCAGGCCAGCAGGTGGCGGATCAGGAGAGAGAGGCTGGCGAACACGGCGGCGCCTTGGAGGAAGGGGGTGAGCCGAGCATAGAGCGGCCCGCCGGGCAAACAAGCGGGCTGCGACGAAGGCCGGAAAAGCGGGGATGGAAAGCCATCTGGTAGTGCCGGCCGCTGGCCGGCTCCCCACTATCTCCGCATGCATCACAGGGATGCCGGCCAGCGGCCGGCACTACCCGGGAGGCGCCGGGCGAACCCGGCGCATGCCCTTACTTGCGCTGGTCGGCGCTGGCATCACGCACGGCGCGGAACGATTCGTCCTTGCTCCAGTTCGGCCAGCTGCGCGTGTTGGCCAGCTGGTTGCCGAGCGTGTACAGCACTTCCAGGTCGCGGGCGGCACCGGCGAACACCCAGTCCGGCTGCCATTCGTCGCCCTGCTGGTGGTAGCGCTTGGCGGTGTAGTCCTCGGAGGCCTTCTTGCCTGCGGCCACCCCACCGTCCACCCAGTCCTGGCCGGCCGACCACGACAGCGCCGGCACGCCACGCTTGGCGAACGGGAAGTGATCGGAGCGGAAGAACAGGCCGGCTTCCGGCTTCGGGTCCGGGGTGTAGCGGATATCCCAGCCCTTGGCCACGTCCTTCAGCTGGTCCAGCAGCTCGAAACGCGCGGCACCGTAGATGCCGAAGTCACGTGACGGCCCGAACGGCGCCATGCCGTCCATGTTGATCACCGCCACGGTCTTCTCCAGCGGATACAGCGGATGGGTGGCGTAGTACTCCGAACCCAGCAGGCCCTTTTCCTCGGCGGTGACCGCCAGGAACAGCACTGACCTCTCCGGACGCTTGGCCTTGGCGAAGCCACGGGCCAGTTCGATCAGCGAGGCGGTGCCACTGGCGTTGTCCAGTGCGCCATTGAAGATGCGGTCGCCACGTGCGTCGGGCTCGCCCACGCCGATGTGGTCCCAATGCGCGCTGTAGACGATGGTCTCGTCCGGGTGGCGGCTGCCTTCCAGGCGCGCGGCCACGTTGTGCGAGGTGATCACTTCGGTCTTCACCGCGTACTTCGCGTCCAAGCTGGCGCCGGTCAGCGGCACCGGGGTGAAGTCGCGCTGCTGCGCCTTCTTCTTCAGCGCCTCGAAATCCTGCCCGGCCGAGCGGAACAGCTCAACGGCCAGGTCGCGCTGGATCCAGCCTTCCAGCAGCGGGTGGCTGTCGGCCGGGTTGTCGCGCACCACATCGAACATGGTGTTGGTGTTGGAGCCGGCCACGGTCGCCCAGCCATACGACGCCGGTGCGGTCTCGTGCACGATCAGCACGCCCAGCGCGCCCTGGCGGGCGCCTTCTTCGTACTTGTAGGTCCAACGGCCGTAGTAGGTCATGCCCTTGCCGTCGAAGTCACCCTGGCCGGTCTCGAAGTCCGGGTCGTTGATCAGCACGACGGCGATCTTGCCCTTCAGGTCCACCCCCTTGAAGTCGTCCCAGTTGCGCTCCGGGGCCTTCACGCCGTAGCCGAGGAACACCAGCGGGGCCTTGCTGATGTCGACGTTGCTGGCCCCGTTCATGGCGGCGCGCACGGCAATCTGCTTGCCCTGTTCCAGCGGCAGGGTCTTGCCGCCCTGGTGCAATGCCAACTGCGGCGCGCCGACGATGTCCCCCTTGCGCAGCGGCACGGCCTGGGTCCACAGGCGCTTGCCGTCCTTGAGGTCACCGCCCGGCTGCAGGCCGGCGTCGGCGAACTGCTTGCTGAGGAAGGCGATGGTCTTTTCTTCGCCGGCGGTGGCCGGGGAGCGGCCTTCGTAGGCGTCGGAGGCCAGTTCCTTGACGTCGGCGGAGATCCGCGCGCCATCGAATTTCGGGGTCGCCGCCATCAGTGCGCTCGACACCGACAGAGCCAGCACGCCCAGTACTACTCGTTTCATTGCTCTCTCCAGCAGGAAATCCTTCTGGAGTGTAATGGGATTCGGCAGGGCTGCGCCCTGCACCTGCCGATGCCAGGGCAACAGCAACAGCAGAAGCAGGCATTCGGTGGGATGGCGGGGTGGGTCCGGTTGCGGGGGACGCCGCAAACCCGTCCTTGGGGGCTTGGCCGCGGCATCCATGCCGCGGACACCCCCGCAATCGGCCCCATCCCGCCTTCGACAGCTTCCCGCTGCTGTTGGTGGGTGTCGACCTTGGTCGACACGGACTGAAACAAGAAGGGGTCAGATCCCTTTCCCGGCGGGAAAGGGATCTGACCCCATCGGTGTGTTGCTTGAGCCTGTTACCAGTTCGGGTCTTCGGCCGGCGTGGCAGCGGGCTTGGGCTTCGGCTTGGCCGCCGGGCGTGCGGCAGCTGCGGGAGCGGCCGAGGCAGTCGCACCTGCGGCGGCGGCGGCCGGCTTGCTGCCCAGCTTCTGGCGCAGTTCGATCTGGCCCGGACGGAAACCGCCGCGCATCGCGTCGACGCCGTCTTCGATGGTGCCGTACGAGGTCTGTGCAGCGACGCGGTCGATGCGGATGGTGCAGCACGGGTGTTCGCTGCGGCCCAGCGAGCGGCCGGTCTGCGGGTCCTTCAGTTCTTCGCCCAGGCGCACGGCCTGCCAGCGCTGGCCGGCCTGCACGGTGTCACCGCCCTGACTCAGCACCACCTGGTCACCGTCCACCGAGACCACCGACACCGGAAACAGCGTGGTGACGATGCTGGTGCCGATCTGGCCCGACAGCGATTCCATCATCGCCGCGGCCATGTTGCGGCCGTTGACCACGCGCGGCAGGGTGCTGGGGCCGGTCGAGGCCAGCTGGTGGTCGAAGCTGTCGGACATCACCACCTGGCCGGTGGTGGCGTTGATCAGGCGCAGGGTGATGCGGCCGCCACCGGAGTACGAGGTCACCTGGCGGTCGGACATGCGCAGGTTGCGCACGCTGCGCGGGTACTCGAAGCGTTCGATGGTCGGTATCAGGATCAGATCGGTCGCCAGCTGCTGGCCCACGCGCGCGGTGTCCTGCAGGCGCACGTTGCCGCTGTTGATGTGGTCGATCTCGGCCTGCAGTTCGTCGCCGAACTCGCGGTCCAGCACGATGAAGCGCTGGGTCTGGGTCAGCGTGTCGGACAGGCGCGCACGGATCGCGTCGGCCACTTCATCGGCATCCACGCGGCCATCGCCTACGGCGTAGCTGCCGGCCTTGGTGCGCGGCAGTGCAACCACGATCTTCGGCTTGCCCTGTTCGTCCGGTGCGCGGTACTGGGCGATCTGTGCACGCACGCGCACCTTCCAGTAGCTGCGCATGCTGCGGTGGGTCACGTCGGAATCGAACGAGCTTGCACCACGCTTGGCATCGACGCTGACCTTCTCGTCGTAGCTTTCCCTGACGCTGGCCGAGGCCGAACCGCTCTTGGCCGAGGCTTCGCCGGACGCAGTGGCCGACGCCGAGCCCTTGAAGCTCCAGCCTTCATCGCTGGCGCGCACGCGGGCGATGGTTTCCTCGTCCAGCTGCCGCACTTCATCCTGCGACAGGATTTCATAGCCCAGCACCGCGCCCTGCGAGCCGGCGATCATCTGCTGGGTGAACGCGTCGGCGCGGATATCGCCGACGTGTTCGCCATCCACATCCACATGCAGGCCTGCGCGCAGGCCCTGCATCTGGCTGGCCACGCGTACGCCGTTGACCTGCGCCACGGCCGACTGCAGCGCCGCCAGCACCGCCAGTTCCGGGGTGCTGCCGATGCCGTCGGCTTCGCGCGCGACCTGGGTGGTGCCGCCGAAATCCGGCGTGCCACGCAGGGGCGCTGCTTCCACTGGCGCATTGCTGGCCAGTGCACTGGTTGCCTTGTCCTTGGCGGGCGCGGCGGCCGGGGTGTCCTGCTTGCCGCAGGCTGCAAGCAGCGCGGCGGCCAGGCCCAGGCCGATCAAACGGGTTGTCATACGCATGGAGATTCGCCTCGGATCAGATCGAGTCGAGCATCGAGTCGGCGTTGGACGGCACCTTCACCTTGCTCTTCCTGGCGAAGGTCACGGCCGACTTGGTCGAACCGTACAAGCCCTGGATGAAGCCCGGCGATTCCTTGGCCACCCATGCGCCCGCTGCCAGCTTGCGGCCAACGGTGGCCAGCTGGGTCGCGCCCAGGTTCTTCATGCCGGCGGTGAAGCTGCTGGCTTCGCCGCCCAGCTTCTGTGCTTCGGCTGCCGACGCCAGCAGCGAGACCAGGCCTTCGGCGTAGTGCTGCTTGGATTCAGCGTTCAGTTCCGGCTGAGCGGCCTGGCGCTCGTTGATCGCGGCCTGCGCAGCTTCGCTGACCGACACCGACTTCTTCATCGCATCGACGCTGACCGAACCCGACGACAGCGCCTGGCGCTCGGCTTCCAGCAGCTGCACCTGCTCGGCCAGGCCGAAGGCGCGGGCGAACGAAGTCTGGGCCTGCAGCGAGTGCGACTGCGAGCTGACGAAACGACGCACCAGCGCTTCCTGCGCGGCTTCGTCCGGAGCGGCGGCGTTGGAGGCGCTGCTGCTGGAGGTGCCGGTGGCGGCACCGGCCAGGTCCTTCAGCTTGCCCAGGCCCGCGTGGGCCGGCATCGACAGGGTGGCGGCAGCGATGGCCACGACAAGAGCGGTATTGCGGATCATATGAGTGTCCTTTGGGAGAGACGGCCGCGAAGCGGCACGTGGGAATCGGTAACCCCAGCGCGATGCCGAGCGAGCTCGGCACCCACCGGGTGGCGTATCAGCGGACTGCCTTGACGTTCAGTTCGTTGATCATCTGCTGGGCGGCCTTCTCGGCAGCCAGCTGCAGGGCATTGGTACGGGCCACGGTTTCATTCGGGCCGGTGCCGGAGAACTGCACCGGGCCCACCGACGACACGGTGCGCGGGAAACGACCGGTCACGTCCAGCACCTTGCCGGTGACCGTGACGAACACGCGGGTGTTGCCGCTGGCCGGATCGCGGTCGCGCATGCCGACGTCGAGGGTACCGACGGCGATGTAGGGGATGTTGGCCGCTCGGATGCCGTTGGCGGTATCGCGCAGGGTGGCGGCAGACAGGTCGTTGCCGGTGCTGAAGTCCTTGCGGATGCGCTCGATGCTCAGCAGGCCGCGCGATTCGCCTTCCACGTACTCGGCTTCAACCACTTCGTAGCCGGCGGCGCTGAAGGCACCGGTCATCGCGGTGTTCACTTCAGCGGCGTTGGCCACCTTCCAGCTGATGTTGTCGCTGCGCTGGGTGGTGCTGCCACCGCTGGTGACCGACACCGAACCGTTCTGGTTGATGCTGCCGTTGGTGCTGACCGAGTTGCCACGGAAGCTGTCGCCTTCACGGGTGTTCTCGCTGTAGCTGCTGCTGGCGTCGACGCGACGGTATTCCTTGTCCTGGAACGACTGCACGGTGTCCTGCGAGCGTGCCATGAACAGGAAGGTCAGCAGCGAACGCTGCGCGGCGGTGGCACCGGCCACGGCCGAACCTGCGTCCAGCTTGGTCTGCAGCAGCGTGGTGTTGATCTCGGCGCGGACAGTGACGGTGTAGGTCTTGGCCTTCTTGTCTTCGGTGTCCGACAGCGGTACGGCACTGAGCACATAACGGTCGATCTCGCCGATGAACTCGGCGCGGCGGGCTTCGAACAGGCGCAGCTTGGCCGCACCGGTTTCAGCGATGTACGCCTCCAGTGCATTGACCTTGGCCTTGTTCAGGGCCTGGGCACGGGTGTCGGCGCTCAGGCGCAGACCGTAGCTGGCCGAACCGGTACCGCGCGAACTCGCGGTCTGCGCGGCGACCGGCGAGGCCACCACCAGCGCGATGAGGATGAGCAGGATGGTACGCATCAACGACATGACTTGATCAACTCCTGGAGGGCTTGGGTCTGCTGCTGCAACGGGCGGCCGCCCGGCTTCTGTTCGTCCAGCCAAGCGCGCGAATCGGCACGCTTGGCGGCGGCGCCGGCGAAGGCATCGAAGCCGGCCAGCAGGGTTTCGTAGCTGGCCGACCACTGGTCGACCTGCCACTGCGTGACCGGCACCACCTTGGTGGCGCCCTTGCGCAGCGGCTGTTCGAAATAGACCTTGCCGGAGAAGGGCTCGGTCACTTTGGCGGTGAAGAATGCGCCGAACAGCATCGTCTTCATCGCCGGGGTTTCATTGATGACGCCGTTCTTCAGCGCATCGACCTGCACAGTGATGACGTAGTCCGGCTCGGGAATCTTCAGCTGGTAGACCTTGCCGTCGGCAAAGCGGGCGGCCATCGCACCACCGATCGCCTGGCCCGAGGCCGGCGGCAGCAGGCCGACGCCGGTATTGGACGACAGCGTCTTGGACAGTTCATGGGCCAGCGTGGCGCGCAGCGGGGTTTCCCACTTGGGGTCGGGCAGCTTGGCGCGGACCGCGTCGGACAGGGTTACGCCACCGACCTGCAGGCGACGCACGGCGGCGTCGGGCAGCTTGGCCTGGGCGAGACTGGCGGCCAGCACCTGCGACAGGCTGGTATCGGCGCTGCCGTACAGCAGATCGGCGACGATCGCGTCGATATCGTCGTTGTCCGGCCGGTAATCCTGCACGTCGATGCGCTGCAGGGTCAGCGGATAGGACGCGATCACCTGGCGCTCGCGGAAATCGAAGAACAGTGCCTGCAGGGCCACTTCCACCAGCACTTTGTACTGGTTGCCGATCGGCTCGACCGAGACCAGTTCGCGGTCCAGTGCGGCGGCCAGCACAGTCGCGCTGGTGGTGCCGTCGAGCATCGCCACCGGCTGGTCGATCAGCTCCAGGTTCGCCGGCGGCCGGCGCTTGAGCGCCTGCGCCAGGGTCTGGTTCAGCGGGATCAGGCCGCGCTTTTCCAGCACGGCATGCGCATGCGGCGTGGTCGCCTGCACGGCAGCGGCATCCGCGGTATAGGCAAAACCGGCCCAGTAGGCCTGCTGCGATTTGTCAGCCGCCTGCGCAGCCATCGGCCACACGGCCAGGCACAGGGCACAGGCAAGCAGGCGCGCAAAAGCGCGCGATGCGCTCTTCGTCCTTGAATACATCCAACCGCTCCTCGGTCAATACGCACGGAATGCGGACGCTGATGCGTCCGCTGGGCGCGAAACATAGCCGCTCAGGCGCCTGCCGACAAGTGCTGCGTTCGTCGCAGTCACTCCTGGGGCGGCAGTCCGGCCCGTTGGCTCAGCAGGCCCCGCTCCGCCTGGTTCTGGCTGAGTCTGGCGGCTTCGGCAAAAGCATGACGTGCGTCGAGGTCGCGCCCCAGCGCCTGTAGTATCTCCGCGCGGACGACCTCCAGCGGGGCGTAGTCGCGCAGGCGTGCATCCACCAGCAGCGGCTGCAGTTGTGCCCACGCAGCGAACGCGCCCTCGCTGCGCAGCACCGCCACGACCCGATTCAAAGCGACAACCGGCGAAGGCATCACCTGCAGCAACTGGGTATAGAGCGAAGCGATACGTGGCCAGTCGGTGGCTTCAGCCCGACGTGCCGCCGCATGGCAGGCGGCGATGCGCGCCTGCAATACATAGGGATCATCAGCACCACCGGCGGCCAGCGCGCGGGCCAGCACCTGCTGCCCGCGTTCGATCTGCAGCCAGTCCCAGCGCGCGCGGTTCTGCTGGTCCAGCAGCACCGGCGCGCCCTGCGCGTCGGTCCGTGCCGCAGCACGCGATGCCTGCAGTTCCATCAGTGCCAGCAGACCCAGCACCGGCGGTACCGGCAGCCGGTGGGCCAGGATGCGTGCGAGCCGCAGTGCCTCCTCGCACAGCGCCGGACGCATCCAGTCATCGCCGGCGCTGGCCGCGTAACCTTCATTGAAGACCAGGTAGATCGCCTCCAGCACCGAAGCCAGCCGCTCGGGCATCGCGTCCGCGCGCGGCACCTCATAGGGCACCTGCTTCTGCGCCAAGGTGCGCTTGGCGCGCACGATGCGCTGGGCGATGGTCGGCTCGGGCTGCAGGAACGCACGTGCGATCTCGACGGTGGTCAGGCCACCGAGCAGGCGCAGGGTCAGTGCCACCCGCGCATCGGCCGGCAGCACCGGATGGCAGGCCACGAACATCAACCGCAGCAGATCGTCACCCAGGTCATCCTCCAGCGCCTGGCTGTCATCCGGTGCCGGCAGCGCCGCTGGGTGCAGTTCCTCGCCCCACTGCGCATGCTGCTGCGCCACCCGCTGGTGTTGGCGCAGCACATCGATGGCACGGTTGCGCGCAGTGGTCATCAGCCAGGCTCCGGGGTTGTCCGGGATGCCCTGTTCCGGCCAGCGCTCCAGCGCGGCCAGCCAGGTGTCCTGGGCCAGCTCCTCGGCACGGCCGACATCGCCCCCGAGCAGCCGCGCCAGGCGCGCGATCAACACCGGCGACTCCATCCGCCAGAGGGTTTCCAGACGCTGCGTCAGTGCGGGATCGGGCATGCGCCGATCACAGCACGCACGCCCGGCCCGCACAAGCGCCGCAGCTCACGCTTCAACAATCGGCTTGAAGCCACCCCAGAACATGCGCCTGGTATCGAACGGCATGTCCTTCGGGCCCAGCGACGCCAGCCGCGGGTCGGCCATTACCCTGGCGTTGATGCGGTCGCGCGCCGCGCGCGAACGGAACACCACAAAGGCGACGATCACCGTTTCGCCGGGCTTTGCCTTGACCGCACGCGGGAACGAGGTGCTCTTGCCCGGTTCCACATTGTCAGCCACGCATTCCATGTACTGCAGCGCGCCATGGTCCTTCCACACCGCACCGGCCTTGCGGGCAAGGCGGCGGTAGGCCGCCACCTTGTCCTGTGGGCACGGCAGCACGTAAGCATCCACGTAAGCCATGAGGGTTCTCCCTTGCGGCGGCCGTCAGCCCGGCTCGCCGTCCATGTGTGCGATTTCCCAGAGATGGCCATCCAGGTCCTGGAAGCCGCGCTGGTACATGAAGCCGTAGTCGCGCGCCGGCTGCGGTTCGCTGGCACCTGCAGCCAGTGCCTTGTCCACCAACTCGTCAACTGCCTCGCGACTGGGGGCCGAGAGCGCATTGATCACTTCCGTGTGAGTGTGCGCATCGACAATCGGCTTGTTGGTGAACTGCTGGAAAAAAGGTTGGGTCAGCAGCATCACGTAGATGCTCTCGCTGATGACCATGCCAGCCGCATCGTCATTGGTGTAGGTGGGATTGAAGGTGTAGCCCAACGCGGTGAAGAACGCCTTCGACTTTTCCAGGTCCTGCACAGGCAGGTTGACGAAGATCATCTGCGGTTGCGGTGCACTCATCGGTGAAGCTCCTTGTGGATGAAAGAAAGAGAGGAATCAGGGTTGCTTCATGCAGTTGACCATCCACGGCTTGCCGTAGCGGTCGATCAGCATGCCCCAGCGGTGCGCCCAGAACGTTTCGGCAATCGGCATCTGCACCTGGCCACCCTCGGCCAGTGCAGCGAACACGCGCTCGGCTTCCTCGATGCTGTCGACGTCGACATTGATGGTGGTCGAACCACCCTCGCCACCGCCGGGACCGTCGGCCGCCATCACGAGGGCGCTGCCGATTTCCAGCTGGCTGTGCGCGACGTGGTCCAGGGTTTCCGGCGGCATCTCGTTGCAGCCGGGCGACCCATCAGAGGGCGGCATGTCGCGGTACTTCATTTCCGAGGTGACCTGGCCACCCAGTGCCTTGGCGTAGAACGCCATCGCCTCATGGGCCTGGCCGCTGAAGCCGAGGAAGGGAATCAGTTTCATGGCAATACTCCGTTGTGCGGTTCAGGGCAGTAGTGCCGGGTCGTGCCCGGCAGGGAGATGAATCGGGTCAACCTTCCAGCTGTGCACGCAGACGCTGTTCCTGCTGCTGTAAGTCGGGGGTGAAGGCTTCACCGAAGTCTTCGGCTGAAATCAGCGGACGCAGCTCCAGCGTGCCTCCACTGTTGAACGGCGCACGGCTGGCCCATTCAACGGCCTCCTCCAGCGAGCGCACGTCCCACAGCCAGAAGCCGGCGATCTGGTCGCCGGCGGGGCCGAACGGCCCGGCCTCGACCCTGGGTGCGCCGCTGCCGAAGTGAATGCGGCGACCGCGCTGGGTGGCGTGCAGGCCTTCACCGGCGAGCATGATGCCGGCGGCCACGAGTTGTTCGTTGAAGGCGCCCATTTCGGACAGTTCCTGTTCGCTGGGCATGCGGCCGGCTTCGGAGTCGGCGTTGGCCTTCACGATCACCATCACTTTCATTGCGGTCTCCCGTGGGGACGCGTGGTGCGTGCCCTTCATTGGGTACAACGAACCAGGGGGCTGGGAATCGACACGTCTGTTGGAAATTTTTTTCTTGCGCGGAAAGCGCGCCTTCGGCGAGGGTCGGCGAACGGCGGAGCCCCTCCGTGGTGGGGTTGGGTTGGTCGCTGAAAGCTCGGGTTCATGGGTTTGGCCGGGTGGGGAGGCAGGGCAGGGGACGCTGCAAGTACGTCCATGTAAGCTCGGTCGCCGCATCCATGCGGCTCACGCCCCTGCCCTGCCTCCCCACCCGGCCTTGGACAGTTTCCTGCCTCCGGCACGCACCACGGGAAGATCAAGAAAAAAGGCAAAAGCAAAAGCAAAAACAACGGCGATTGGCTGGCGGCCTCGGCTTTGCGAGCGAAGCGATCCGCTTTTGCTCTTGTTTGTGATTTTCCGTGGTGGATCAGCTGCAGAGATCTGTCCAAGGCCGGGTGGGTAGGCGGGGCGGGGGTGTCCGCGGCATGGATACCGCGGCCAAGCCCCCATGGACGGGTTTACGGCGTCCCCCGATCCGCCTACCCGCCCGGCCAACCGCCAGGAACCAGCTTTCAGCGACCAACCCAACCCCACCACGGAGGGGCTCCGCCGTTCGCCGATCCCCGCCGAAGGCGCCGCCTCCCGCGCTGCAACATGCCCACGCGCAATCCTGCGCGATCATGGACACTCCGCCCCCGCCAGGACCGTGCCATGCAGCAGTATCTTCTTCTGATCTACATCGAGCCTGCCCTGCTGCAGGCCCTGCCCATCGAAGAATTCAATGCGCTGATGCGCGACTGCCTGGCCCACGCCGACAAGCTGCAGGCCGAGGGCACACTGCTGGCCGCGCAGAAGCTGCAGCCGGTCGACACCGCGCAGACCCTGCGCGTGCGTGATGGCCACAGCCGTGTACTGGATGGCCCGTTCGCCGAAACCCGCGAACTGCTGGCCGGCTTCAACCTGATCGTTGCCCGCGACCGCGACGAAGCCATGCGCATCGCCCGCGACTTCCCTTGGGCGCGCTTTGGCAGCATCGAAGTGCGGCCGCTGGAAGACATGGACGCCGAGCGCGAGCGCTGCGGCGCCCCCGCTGCGGCTATGGCAGCAGCCGTACCCTGATCTCGCGCGGGCCGACGCCTTCGTTGCCGCTGTAGTCGCGCACGCTGGCGCGCACGATGTACTCGCCCGGTGGCAGCGCCGCCGGCTGCCAGCGCCCGGTTTCCATCAGGCCATCACGCACGGTGTTGGTAGCCAGGTAACGGAACCGGGTCACCGCACTGCCATGCACCGTGATACCGCTGTCCGGTGCGTAGGCCACGCGCACCGCTTCCTTCTGCGGCGGCATGCGGTTGAACACGATGTTCCAGCGCGGCTGCTCGTAACCCTGCAGCGGCTGTCCGCCGGCATCGAGGATCTGGTAGCCCACCTGGTACATGCCCAGGCGACGACGCGGCAGGTTGTTGTCGACCTGGTCCCAGGCCTCGATCACGATCTGCACGCCACGCCCCTGCCGCGCGACCATCACCACGCCATCACTGCCGGCGGCCATCGGCTGGTCGTTGTCGTCCAGCAGTGCGACATCAGTGATGCGCGGTGCGAAGTGATCGGCGTAGTTGTGGAAGCCCAGCGCCACGGCATTGGTCTCGAAACCACCGGTACCCACGGCCAGGTGCACGTGCGCCTGGTTGTTGACGCTGCCCAGACGGTCGCCGACGTGGATGCGCATGCCGCGGCGCACGCGCATCCGCTCAAGCTTGCCCTGCTCGTCATACAACGCCTGCCAGCGCGCATCGTAGGGCTCATCGCGCGGGGTGCGGCCGACCCGCATGTGGATGTACTTGAGGCGGTCCACCGCCAGGCCCTCGGCCTGCTCACCCAGGTTCCAGGCGGCCACCGGGCTGCTGATCTTGCCCTCGGCAATCGCCAGTACGGTCTGGCCCACATCACCGCGCACGTCGAAACCGCCATGCAGGTGGTGGCGGCTCTCGCCGGTGAAGTTGCCGCGCACCTCACCCAACGTACCGACCACTTCATGCCAGCCGTCCTGCGGTGCCAGCGGCCAGCGGCCGCCCGTCTCCGGCAACGCCGCATCGGCAGCCGGGCCGACCAGTGCCGGTGCCGGCAGTTCGCCCACCGGCAGCGGGCGCAGGCGATGCAGGCGGTAGCTGGCGGCGTCGGCCACCAGCACGCTGCCATCGGCATCCATCGCTAGCCCGCTCGGGCGGGCCAGGCGCGGCAGTCGGCCATTGCCGACCAGTACGATCTGGTGGCCCTGCGGCGTCACCTGCACGATGCGGCCATCAAGATCGCCCACGTACAGCACGCCATCGTGGGTGGTGGCCAGCGACAGCGGCCCATTGATCACGCCACCGGCGGCGACCACGGTGCTCACCGTGCCGTCGGCGCCTACGCGGCGCACCGCGTTGTTGAACAGGTCGGCCACCAGCAGCGCGCCCTGCGCGTCGAAGGCCAGCGCCACCGGCGTATCGAAGCGCGCAGCGGCGCCGGTGCCATCGGCCAGGCCCGGCCGATCGCCGCCGGCCAGGGTGCGCACGTTGCCATCGGTGCCGATCACCCGGATGCGGTCATTGAAGGTGTCGGCCACGTAGATCTGGCCCTGCGCATCCACTGCAATGCCCATCGGCGCATCGAAGCGTGCCTGCGCGGCAGGGCCATCGGCGTGGCCCTGTTCGCCACCGGCCAGCGTGGTCACCTGGCCACCGGTGCCGATGCGGCGGATGGCATGGTTGCCGGTGTCGGCCACATACAGGTTGCCCTGCGCGTCGGCGGCAATGCCCGAAGGCGTATTGAAACTGGCCTGCAGTGCCGGGCCATCAACGCGTCCCTCGCCCTGCCCGGCTACGGTTTCGACGCGGCCATCGGCAAGGCGGCGACGGATCCGGTTGTTGTCACCGGCATCGGTGAAATAGACGCTGCCATCGGCACTGCGCAGCAGCGCGTACGGATCGGCGAAGCGTGCCTGCGCGGACGCGCCATCGCGGTCACCCGGGTGGCCATCGCCGGCCAGCGGTTCGATCTGCGCGGTCCACGCCAGCGGCGTTGGAACCGGCCCCGCCGGTTCAGCCAGCGTATGCAGCGGTGTCTCCCACCAGGTTGCGGCCAATGCCACTACCGTCGCCAACGCTACGCCTGCCGCCATCCATTGCCACCGTGCCATCGTGCTGCGCTGCCTGCCTGCTGTCCGAAGAGGCACCGACAATAGTCGCTGAACGCACGATCCGCCATGGCCAATCGCGCGGTCAAACGCCAGAGTTCCATCCGTCGCGCTTGTTCTCGTTGGCTGCAGCGGGTTCAATGCGGTTCCCACGGATGGAAATCCTCCATGCCCCGCATCCTCCCCGTCGCCGCCCTGCTGATTGCCGCATTGGCCAGCACATCCGCCACTGCTTCGATCACGGTGGTACCGCAGAAGCCGTCCGTCACCGCCGATGCGATGCACCAGGCCTATGCCACGCGATGGGATGAAGCCATCCAGCAGTCTCGCAGTGGCAACACGCTGGGCGCGCTGATCGCGATGGAACGGCTGATGGAAGATCCGATGCTGGATGACTTCGATGCCGAACACCGCGGCCGCGCCGCGCAGGTGGCCGGCTGGACCGCAATGGTGCAGAAGAAGCCGGACCAGGCCCGCCGCTACCTGCAGCGCGCACAGGAAGCACTGCCGGACGACGCGCAGATCCTGCTGACCCTGGTCTCGGTGGAACTGTCCGAGAACCAACCGGCACCTGCCACGAAGCACTTGGTGCAGGCGCTGAAGCATGCCGACGCACCGTTGCCGGTGGACCACCACGCGATCAACTACCTGCAGTTCCGCCTGCGGGACCAGCCCCAGCAGCGCATGGAACTGCTGCAGGCGCTGTTCGACAACGGCTGGAAGAGCGGCGGCCTGGAACCCACCGGGCTGTGGCTGGCACTGGCCACACTGCAGGCCGACAACGGCCGTGGCGACAGGATTCCCGCCACGCTCGCGCGCATCACCGGCCCCGCCGAGATCATCCGCCTGCGAAGTGACAAGCGGTTTGATCGCTATGTCGACCGCGCCGATGCCCGCTTCGATCCGGTGCAGGCTGCACAGAAACACCTCGACGAACTGCGGGTCTCCGGCCTGCTCGACCGGGCGCTGGACGCACGCATGGCCGAGTTCAGCAGTACGCTGCTGATGCTGGACCGCAACGAGGAAGTGCTGGCACTGACCGATGGCATGGCCGGTGCGGCGGCCGAAGGTGAGTCGCCCTCGGCGGCGGAAGCCGAATGGGTGGCATGGCTGCTCAACAGCCGGCTTACGGCGCTGCGCCGGTTGGGCCGTACCGACGATGCGCTGGCCACAGCCAGGCTGGCCGCACGCATCGGTGCGCTGGGCCCGGATGGTGCCGAGCACCAGTTCAACGTCGGCTTCGTGCTCAGTTCGCTGGGCCGCATGCAGGACGCTGCTGCCGCAGTGAATGACATGCCAGGCCTGGCCGGTTACGGCAAGGCGGCCCAGGCACTGCTGCAGTTCGCTGCCGCCCGCGAACGCGGCGATGCCCAGGCAGTGGAAGCCGCCCGCTCGGTGATCCTTGCCCAGCGCGACGACGCACGCCTGTTCCATCGCGAGATGCTGCTGGACGAAGGCAACCTGGACGGCGCAGCCGCAGTGCTGATCGAACAGCTGCGCTCCCCCACCGACCGTGGCGAGACGCTGGCCTCCCTGCAGGACATGCGCACCTACCCCTCGCTGCCCGGTGACGTGAAGATCGATGCGGCCTGGCGTGCGCTGAAGCAGCGCGCCGACGTGCAGGCCGAGGTGGCACGCGTCGGCCGCATTGAGCGCTACGACCTGGTCAGCGCTTCCACTTCGCGCTGAGCCGATTTTCTGTGGCGCTGAGCGTGGGCTCGGCACTACGCCTTCCGCCTAGCGGGCTGGCACCTCGGTACGGATGCCCATCGCTTCGCGGTAGCGTGCGTACAGGGCCATCACCTTGTCCACATAGGCCAGGGTTTCGGCGTAGGGCGGCACGCCCTTGTAGCGGGTGACTGCACCGATGCCCGCGTTGTAGGCGGCCGCCGCCAACGGGCGATCGCCGTTGTAGCGGCGCAGCAGCGCGCGCATGTAGCGCGCGCCGCCCTCGATCGACTGCTGCGGCGAGAACGGATCCCGCACGCCATATTCCTGTGCGGTCTCCGGCATCAACTGCATCACGCCCTGTGCGCCCTTGGTCGAGACCGCCAGCGCATCGAAGTTGCTTTCGGCATGGGCAATCGCGCGCAGCCATGCGTCATCGACACCGGTGGCCTTGGCCGCGGCCTTGAACTGCTTGGCGTGCTGCGCCAACTGCGGCTTGCCGACCTTGCCCAGGCCTTCGTGGGCAGGTTCGCCCGGCGGCGTGGCCACTGTGAACTTCAGGAACACCCGCGAGCCGGGCAGGTTGCGGGTGGAGTAGACCAGCGCGCCATCCTGCTCGCGCTCGTACAGCACGCCGCTGAACACGCCCATGTTGCCCCACAGGTTCGGGGTCTGGATGGCGTTGTCGTCGATTTCCTTCGGGGTGCAGCGTGAACCGGGTTCCGGCGCGGTGGCCAGGCTGACGGTGTTGCCCTGCACGCAGCGGTAGACGGTGCGCGCGGCGGCCAGCCCGGGCCACAGGCTGGGCAGCAGCAACAGCGCAAGCAGGAGCGGGTGACGGGACATGGCGGCCGGATCATCCGGCCGCGCCCGCTAATGTTGGGTGAATGGGGGCCGGCAGGGCTGCGCCCTGCACCCGCGCGGGCACCGGCGCCGGCGGCGGTAGAGTCGACTGCCAGTCGACTATCGCGCGCAGCGCGGGGTTTTCCGGAAGCCCACGGGAGAGCAGTCGACTAACAGTCGACGCTTCCGACGTTCCCGATTTCGGCCTTGCCGCCCCCGCATCCCCGGTCATCTCGCGGTCCTCCGACGCACCCAATACCCCACGCCCAGCAGCACGAACCACACCGGGCTGGCGATCAACGCCTGGCGGGTGTCGGCCTGCAGGCTCAGCAGCACCAGCACGGCGGCGAAGAACACCAGGCAGGCCCAGCACATGGCAACACCGCCGGGCATCTTGAAGATCGACGCAGCGTGGCGTTCCGGGTAGCGGCGGCGATAGGCCATGTAGGCCACCAGGATCAGCGACCAGACGAAGATGAACAGCACCGTGGCCAGCGTCGTCACCAGGGTGAAGGCGGTCACCAGGTTCGGAATCAGGTAGATCAGCAGCGTGCCACCGAGCAGGCACAGGCACGAGAACAGCAGGCCACGGGCCGGCACGGCGGCGCGTGACAACTTCGACAACCCGCGCGGGGCGTGGCCCTCTTCGGCCAGGCCGTACAGCATGCGGCTGGTGGAGAAGATGCCGCTGTTGGCCGAGGACGTTGCCGAGGTCAGCACCACGAAATTGATCAGGCTGGCGGCGGCAGGGATGCCGGCAAGGACGAACAGCTGCACGAACGGGCTCTTGTCCGGCACCACCTGGCGCCACGGGGTGACGGCCATGATCGCGATCAGCGCCAGCACGTAGAAGATGATGATGCGTACCGGGATCGAGTTGATCGCCTTGGGCAGGTTGCGCTCGGGGTCGGCGGTTTCGGCGGCGGTGGTGCCGACCAGCTCGATGCCGACAAAGGCGAACACCGCAATCTGGAAGCCGGCGAAGAAACCGACCAGGCCCATCGGGAACATGCCGCCGTCGTTCCACAGGTTCGACAGCGACGCCGTGTGGCCGCTGGGCGAGGTGAAGCCCCACGCCACCAGGCCGGCGCCGGTGATGATCAGCGCGCAGATCGCCACGATCTTGATCAGCGCGAACCAGAATTCCATTTCGCCGAACAGCTTCACCGTCACCAGGTTCAGCGACAGCAGCAGCATCACGCACGCCAGCGCCGGCTTCCAGGCGTCAAGCCCGGGGAACCAGAACTGCGCGTAGGCGGCAATGGCGATCACATCGGCAATGGCGGTGACGATCCAGCAGAACCAGTACGTCCATCCACAGAAGAAGCCGGCCCAGGGGCCGAGCAGATCGGTGGAGAAATCGATGAAGGATTTGTACTGCAGGTTGGACAGCAGCAGCTCGCCCATCGCGCGCATCACGAAGAACAGCATCGCGCCGATGATCAGGTAAACGAAGACGATGGACGGGCCGGCCAGGCTGATGGTCTTGCCTGAGCCCATGAACAGGCCGGTGCCGATGGCACCACCGATGGCGATCAGTTGCAGGTGGCGGTTGGACAGGCTGCGGCGCAGGTGCTCGGGGGGCGTTGCGGGCTCGGTCATGGGCGCGGGCAAAAGGGCGGGCGAAGCGTTCGACGGTAGTCCTCCACAGGCCGGAGCGCCAGCGCCGGATGGGCCAATCCCGTCAAACTTCGCCGCTTTCATCACAATGTGACCGAATACCGGATTCATCCCATTCCGCCCGGCCCGGCGCCATGCTCAGATAGCCGCACCTGCCCAAGGATCGGCCCGACCATGCGCCCTGCCCTGCCCGCCCCGCTGGAGCCCCGACCATGAGCCGGCTGCGCGTGATCATCGGCGGCACCGCACTGGCGCTGCTGGCCGCAGCCGTGCCGATCGCGGTGATGGCCTATGCCACCTGGGACCGTGCGGTCAGTGTCGAGCAGCAGCGCCTGCGCGACATCGCCGGCCGCACCCTGCGCCGCGCCGACCAGTCCTACCTGGAAGCGCTGGCCGCGTTGAAGTCCGCCGAGGCCGGCGCCTACGATCCGTGCGGGCCGGACCACATCCGGCGCATGCAGACGCTGGTGATGACCTCGCCGTCGGTCGACCAGATGGGCTACTTCGAGGGTGGCAAGCTGCGCTGCACGTCGTGGGGCCCGTTCCTGTCCGACGTCAACCAGCCCAGGTCCGACCACGTCACCAGTGATGGCGCCGGCATCGCCGTGGATGTGCGCCCCGAGGCAAGCGGACGGCGCCAGGTCCTGTCGATCCTGTATGGCAACTACGACGTGCTGGTCGATCCGCGCCGCTTCGTCGATGTCATCGCCGACCCGAACGTGCGCCTTGCCCTGGCCAGCCCGGACGGCCGCCTCCTGGCCAGGCAGGACGGCATGGATCCGGCATTGCTGGAAACCCTGCTGCGCGCGCCCGGTGAGGGCCTGGACCACAACACCCTGTACGCCACCGCGCGCAACGAAGAGTGGCTGGCGATCGCAACCACGCCGCGTACCGCGCTTGCCGCGACCTTCCGCCAGCAGGCCTGGCTGTTCGTGCCGATCGGCGTTCTGCTGGCCGCTGTCGGTGCCGGCCTGGTGATCTGGCTGTCGCGTCGCCGCCTGTCGCTGCGCGGCGAGCTGGCCACGGCGATCCGCCGCCGCGAGCTGTACCTGCACTACCAGCCCATCATCGAACTGGATACCGGCATCTGCGTCGGCGCCGAAGCGCTGGTGCGCTGGCAGCGCCCGGATGGCACCCAGGTGCGGCCGGACCTGTTCATTCCGCTGGCCGAAGAGGCCGGCATGATCGGCGCGGTCACCGATCTGGTGATCGAGAACGTGGTGCGCGACATGCGCGAGCTGCTGGTGGCCGACCGCAGCGCGCACATCGCGATCAACCTGGCCGCCGAAGACATCAGCAGCGGCCGCGCGCTGAAGATGATCTCCAAGCACATGGCCGGCAGCGGCATCCTGCCGCAGCAGATCTGGATGGAAGCCACCGAGCGCGGATTCCTCGACCTGGACCGCGCCCGCACGATGCTGGCACAGGCACGTCGGGCCGGGCACAGCGTGGCCATTGACGATTTCGGCGTCGGCTTCTCCAGCCTGCAGTACCTGGAACAGCTGCCGCTGGACGCGCTGAAGATCGACAAGTCGTTCATCGATGCGATCGGCACCGAGAGTGCAACCAGCCCGGTGACGCCGCACATCATCGACATGGCCAAGGAGCTGGGCCTGTGGGTGGTGGCCGAGGGCGTTGAAACGGAGGCACAGCTGGCGTATCTGCATACCCGCAAGGTCGAGTTCGCGCAGGGCTGGCTGTTCTCGCGGCCGCTGCCACGGGATGAGTTCGTGGTGTTCCATCACAAGCGGCAGCAGCGCTATGGCGCGGCGCGGGAGCACATGCAGAATCCGCGCAGCGTGCCGATCGAGCGTGAGGGAGTGGAGTAGGACGGCGAACGGCGGAGCCCCTCGTGGCGGGTCGCGTACTGCTATCCCAGGGCTGGCCGGGACGGTCGGGTTCGCGGGGGACGCCGTAAACCCGTCCATGGGGGCTTGGCCGCGGCATCCATGCCGCGGACACCCCCGCGAACCCGACCGTCCCGGCCTCTGACAGGTTCCGGCGGCGTCCCGCCACGGAATCAACGGAAGAAGGCAAAAGCAAAGGCAAACGCGGGTCGCTGCGCTCGGTGGATCCACGCCATGCGTGGATGGCGGGGACCACGGTAGTGCCGGCCGCTGGCCGGCACCGCGCCATCACCGATCGCCGCCTACGCCCAGGCCTTCGGCCGTGCCAACAGCCACGCCACGCTCACCGCCAGCAGCAGCAGCGGCAGCCATCCCAACTGGCTCGGGCCGCCCGCCTGCAGCAGCACACCCCCTGCAACGCCACCGGCAGCAATGGCCAGGTTCCAGCCGGTCACCAGCATCGACTGCGCCAGATCCGCGGCGGCACCGGCACGCCGCGCCAATGCGGTCTGGAACAACGTAGGTACCGCGCCAAAGGCAACGCCCCACAGGATCGTCGCCAGCAGCAGCGCGATCGCGTCGCCCGGCCACAACAGCAGGGTCAGCACCGGCACGATGAAGCCGATCACCGCGGCCCACACCAGCGTGCGCAGATGACGGTCCACACCCCAGCCGGCAATGACGATGCCGGCGATGGCGGCCAGGCCGAAGGCCAGCAGCAGGCGGTCCAGCCACGGGCCGGCACCGGCCTCCACCGCCAGCGGTTCGATGTAGGTGTAGAGCACGTTGTGCGCCAGCACGTACAGCACCATCACCGCCAACGCACTGCGCACGCCCGGCATGCGCCACAGCGTAGCCAACGACGTACGCTGACCGGCCGCCGCCGCCGGCAACGCGGGCAATGCCCAGCGCGCGTAGGCCAGCAGCACGACTGCCAGCACACTCATCAGCGCGAATGCCCAGCGCCAGCCGATCTGCTGGCCCAGCAAGGTGCCCGCCGGTACGCCCAGCGACAGTGCCAGCGGCGATCCGACCATCGCCACCGCGATTGCCCGGCCCTGCAGCGAGGGCACCACCATGCGCGCGGCGTAGCCGGCCACCAGCGACCACAGCAGGCCACCACACACGCCGGCCAGGAAGCGCGCGGCCAGGATCAGCGGGTAGCTGCTGCTCAATGCGGTCAGCGTATTGACCACCACGAAGCCGGCAATCGCGGCGAGCAGCAAGGGACGTCGCGGCAGGCGCTGGGTCAGTGCGGTCATCGGCAGTGCGGCCATCACCGAGCCGAGCGCGTACACGCTGACCAGCTGGCCAACCGCCGCGTCGCTCACACCGAGGCTTTCGCCCGTCGGCCGCAGGACGCCGGCCGGCAGGGTCTCGGTCAGCAGAGTGATGAAGCCGCCACCGGCCAGCGCCAGCAGTCCCGCCCACGGCAGGCGCGTGGCTTCACCGGCCGGGCCAGCCGCATCGATGGCATGGCCGCTCATCGCGCGGTCTCCAGATCGGCATAGACCGCATCGCGCAGCTCATCGACGAAGGCACCGTCCATGCCTTCGTACAGGGTATTGGTCAGCGCCACCACGCTGAGCCCACGCGCAGGATCGACAAACCAGCTGTGCCCGTAGGCACCGCCCCAACGCCATGTACCTGCGTTCTGCGGCGTACCGCTGGCGGCCGCATCGCGCAGCACCGCAAAGCCAAGGCCGAAGCCCCAGCCGGCCGGTTCCGGCGGCCCCTGTTCGCCCACCTGCGGGCTGGCCATCTCCGCTGCCAGTGCGGGCGGCAACAGGCCTGAACGCTGCACATCACGCAAGGCCTCCAGCACCGCCATCACTTCATCGGCGCTACCGACCAGGCCTGCCCCGGCCGAGGGGAAACGGCTGGCATCGGTGGCGCGCGCGAGGCTGTACTCGATACCGACGGTACCCTCGAACGGAGCGACCACCTCGCCTTCGCGCAGGCGGTGCGGCTGCGGTGTGTCGCTCACATAGGGCGTGGCCAGCCGTGCCGCGTTGCGCGCAGCGAAGGCGGTGTCCCGCAGGCCCAGGGGTGCGGCCAGCAAGCGCTCGAACAGTGCCTGCAGGGATTCACCGGTCGCTGCTTCAGCCACGGCACCGGCAACGTCCACGCCCAGCGAGTACAGCCACTGGCTGCCCGGCGCGAACAGCAGGGGGGCCTGCGCGATGCGGCGCACGTTGTCGGCCAGAGAGAGCGGGTTCGCGTCCATGCCATCGCTGACGCCAGCGCGTGCGTAGGGACCCTTCGCATCGGCTTCGAGGAAGCGATAGCCCAGCCCGCTGCTGTGGCTGAGCAGCTGGCGCAGGCTGATCGCTGGCGTGCTGCCATCAGCCAGCGCCGGGCGGAAGTCCCGCAGCCAGCGCTGCACCGGTGCATCCAGGTCGAGCACGCCCTCGGCCACCAGGCCCAGGATCACCGTGCTCAGCAGCGGCTTGCTCACCGAGGCCAGCCGGAACAGCTGGTCGCGCTGCATCGGCGTGGCCGACTCGCGATCCGCCAGGCCCGTGGCGCTGGCATGGCGCAGCGCGCCGTGCTCGCGCACCAGCACCACCGCACCGACCAGGCGCTGCGGATGGACCTGCTGCAGCAGCTGCTGCACCGAAGGCAGTGTCGGCGCAGGTTCGAAGGAAGGAGCGGCATTCATCGCGGTGATCCGTGGGGGAGAGGCCGCCACGTTAGGCAGCGGGCGTCCGCGCAAAAAGCCGGTTGCCGCTCCGGGCATCATGGACCGTGTAGTCCGCAATCGGCATGATGGCCGGAACCGCAAGGCCGCAACGGTCTCCACGCCACCCCGCACCACAGTGTTGCGATGGCGGAGCCGCCCGCTACAGCCGCGCCGGCCTACCCTGCCGCTTTCATTGCCCGCACGCCCATGTCAGTCCTGGACAACCTCGCCAACCTGCAGACCTTCGTGCATGCCGCCGACACCCGCAGCTTTGTCGAGACCGGGCGCCTGCAGGGCATATCCGCCTCGGCAGCGGGCAAGTGCGTGGCGCGGCTGGAGCACGCACTGGGCGTGCGCCTGTTCCACCGCAGCACGCGCAGCATCACGCTCACCGCCGAGGGTCAGCTGTTCCTGGCGCGTTGCCGGCGCATCCTCGACGAGCGCGATGCCGCCCGCACCGAACTGGCACAGCCGCACGCCTCGCCCCGTGGCACCCTGCGCATCAGCCTGCCGCTGGTGGGCGACCTCACCCTGCCGTTGATGGCCGAATTCATGGCCGCGTATCCGGATATCCGCCTGGACCTGGACTTCAGTGACCGCCTGGTTGATGTCATCGAGGAGGGCTTCGATGCGGTGCTGCGCGTCGGCGAACCCAGCGACTCGCGGATGAACGCACGCCGGCTGGGGGTATTCCCGCGGCGTGTCGTTGCCTCGCCGGGCTACCTGCAGCGCTGTGGCGTTCCGCGCACGCCGGCAGGCTTGATGCAGCACACGCTGCTGCACTATCGCTTCCCCACCACCGGCAAGCTGGAACCGTGGCCGATCCACTGGCCCGACGATGAAACGCCGCAGGAGCTTCCGGTGCACATGGTGGCCAACACCATCGAAGCGCGGGTAGCGCTCGCACTGCGCGATATCGGCCTGGCCTTCGTGCCGGTGCACTCGGTGCGTGATGCCCTGGCCGACGGCCGCCTGGTCACGGTGCTGGACGAACACGTGCATTCCTGCGGCACCTTCCATCTGCTGTGGCCCTCGGGCCGACACGTACTGCCGAAGCTGCGGGTGTTCATCGACTTCGTCGGCGCCCGCCTGGGTACCGTGCCGTAGATCCACGCCATGCGTGGATGCGTCTCGCGGCGAAAGGAAGCCGAGCATCGGCTCGGCTCTACAGAACCGCCCGACCATCGGTAGCGCCGGGCCATGCCCGGCGGCCGCGCACCCGACCATTCAGCCACTGCCGCTATACTGGCCGCTCATTCCTCCAAGAGGCTCGCGACCAATGCGCCATTGATGCCGCCGTCTTCCCACTAGACGGCCTGACTCTTCCCGCCCCTGCGCGCAGGGGAGAACCCGGCATCCATGGAGGTCGCATGACCCCGCATTCCCTCACGCTCGATCGCGTGTCGTATCGATTGGCCGACGGCCGCCCGCTGTTTTCCGATCTGACGTTTTCCTTCGAACCGGTCGCCACCGGCCTCGTCGGTGCCAATGGCGCCGGCAAGAGCGTGCTCGCACGCCTGCTGGCCGGCCGGCTGCTGCCCGACAATGGCCAGGTTCGCGGCAGTGCCCGCGTGTTCCTGTTGCCGACGCCCGGCTATCCACCCGCCGGCACGGTCGGTGAACTGGCCGGTGTCGGCGCGGAACTGGCCGCACTGCAACGCATCGAAGCCGGCAGCGTGGACGAGGCCGACTTCGCCCGCGTCGGCGACCGCTGGGATCTGCGCGAACGCCTGCAGCAGCAATGGCGTACGCTGCAGCTACCCGACGACCTCGATCCGGCCCAGCCGGCCGCGCGCCTAAGTGGTGGCCAGGCCATGCAGGTGGCGCTGTCCGGTGCCTGGGCCAGCGGTGCCGACTGGCTGATCCTGGACGAACCCAGCAACCACCTCGACGCACGCCATCGCCAACAGTTGTATGAACAGTTGCAGCAGTGGCGCGGCGGCCTGCTGGCGATCAGCCATGATCGCGAACTGCTGGCGCACATGCAGCAGATCGTCGAGCTCGATGCGCGCGGGCTGCATCGCTATGGCGGACCGTGGCAGCACTACGCCGACGCGCGCGCCGCCGAACGTGAAGCCGCCGCCGCCCAGCTTGACCATGCACGTGCACAGCACCGGCAGCAGCAACGCAGCGCGCGCGAACAACACGAACGCCAGCAGCAGCGCCAGGCACGTGGCAACCGTGATGCGAAGCAGGCCAACCAGGCCCCGATCCTGCTCGGCCGGCAGAAGCAGCGCGCCGAGGCCAGCCACGGCCGCGCACAGCAGGTGCAGGCCGAGCGCCTGCAGGCCAGCGCAGAGCAGCTGCGCGCAGCTGCATCCGCGGTGCATGCGGCGCCGGAACTGGCGCTGTTTGCCGGTGCGGGCGAGCGTGGCAGCGCGCGTCTGCTGGAGGCCGAGGCGCTGGTGCTGCCACATGGCTGCAGCGCCCCGCTGCAGCTGGAGATCCGCCGGGGGCAGCGCATCGCCGTGGTCGGTGACAACGGCAGCGGCAAATCGACCCTGCTGCGTGTGTTGGCCGGCCAGCTGCCTGCATGCAGTGGCACCGTGCAACGGCACGCACCACTGGCCCTGCTCGACCAGCAGTTGCTGGGGCTGTCCGGCGCGCGCAGCATCCTTGACACCGTGCAGGCCGCCAACCCGCGCGCGGACCCAGGCGAGCTGCGCACGCGGCTGGCCCTGCTCGGGCTGGATGCACAGCGCATCCAGCGGGCGGCCCACAGCCTCAGTGATGGCGAGCGGGTGAAGGGTGCGCTGGCCAGCGTGCTGTATGCCGATCCCGCGCCCCAACTGTTGCTGCTGGACGAACCCGGTAATGCGCTGGATCTGAGCGCGTTGCAGGCGCTGGAGGAACTGCTTGCGGCGTGGCCGGGCGCGCTGGTGATGGTCAGCCACGACCGGCACCTGCTGCAGGCATTGCGACCGACCCACGTGCTGCACGTGAACACCGAGGGTTGGCAGTGGCGAGATGCCTTGTAGATCCACGCCATGCGCGGATGGAATGATCCGCCAGCCGAGCGTGGGCTCGGCTCTACAAGGCGGGCAAAGGCCGGTTGAACCGCCATCCACGCATGGCGTGGATCTACAGGAGCCGTCAGCTCAGCGCTTCCACACCGGGAATGCCTGCGGCATCTGCTGCCACAGCAGCGGTCCCGCACGCAGCTCCTGTTCGTTGAGCAGGCAGGCATCCAGCTCTGCGCGCACGGCGCGCTCGTCCATGTGCACGCCAATCACCACCAGTTCCTGGCGCCGATCGCCCCACAACGGGTGCCACAGGCGCTGCATTGCCGAATGCGCGGCCGCGTCCGGAAACTCCTCCGGTCCCGGCAACGGCGCGCTCCAGCAGTCGGCCTGCTGGCGCGCCCATCCGAGGTCGCTGTACGGCAGCGGTGTCGGCGGCAACAGCGGTGTGGTGTCCTCGATGCCCGCACGCACGCGATCGCGCGCGGCGTACCAGAAGCCCGCCGCCTGCGTCCGCGTCGCGGCACCCACGGTGTTCAGCTCGCCCACCCAGTCCATGCGGTTGGCCAGCCAGAACCAGCCCTTGCTGCGGATCACGCCAGGCATCCCCGACTGCAGCGCGCGTGCGAATCGCGCGGGATGGAACGGACGTCGCGAGCGGTAGACGAAGCTACCGATGCCGTACTCCTCGGTTTCCGGTGTGTGCTCGCCACGCAGTTCCTTCACCCAGCCCGGCGCACGTTGCGCACGCTCCATGTCGAAGCGCCCGGTATCCAGCAGCTCGGCCAGCGGCACATTACCGAAGCTGGACAGCAGCAGCTTCGCGTCGCGGTTCAGGCCACGCAGCACGGCCAGCGTGTCCTGCAGCACTTCGTCATCCACCTGGTCCACCTTGCTGATCACGATCACGTCGGCAAACTCCGCCTGCTCGCACAGCAGGTCAACCACGCCGCGATCGTCCTCCGGGCCGGCCTGCTGGCCGCGCTCGGCCAGTCGCGACGTCGAGCCGAAGTCGGCAAGGAACGCGCTGCCGTCGACCACCGTCACCATCGTGTCCAGCCGCGCGATGTCACTCAGGCTGAAGCCGTGCTCGTCGCGCACCGCGAAGGTGGCCGCCACCGGCATCGGCTCGCCGATGCCCGTCGATTCGATCAGCAGATAGTCATAGCGGCCCGCATCGGCCAGGCGCCGCACTTCCTGCAGCAGGTCATCGCGCAGCGTGCAGCAGATGCAGCCGTTGCTGAACTCCACCAGCGTCTCTTCGGTGCGGCGCAGTTCGGCCCCACCTTCGCGCACCAGCTGCGCATCGATGTTGACCTCGCTCATGTCGTTGACGATGACCGCTACACGCAGACCCTCGCGGTTGCGCAGGATCTGGTTGAGCAGGGTGGTCTTGCCGGCCCCCAGGAAGCCGGACAGCACGGTGACCGGAAGGCGACGGTCGGCGCGGGAAACAGTGTTCATGTCGGAGCGGGTTGGCTGCGGAACGGAAATGTTACTGTATAACAATTGTTGCGCAAGGAACCTCCCCCGATGAAGTCGCCTTCTGCCGCCCTGCTCGATGCCGGCGCGGTCGCCCTGTCCAGCCTGTGCCTGCTGCACTGCCTGGCGCTGCCCCTGCTGGCCGCCGCGCTCCCCCTGTTCGGCACCTGGGCCGAAGCGGAATGGGTGCATCTGCTGTTCGTGGCCATCGCCCTGCCGCTGACCGGCTACGCGCTGTGGCGGGCCGAGCGCCGTCACCCGCTGCCGGTGCTGGCCTGGGCCACCGCCGGCGCCGGTCTGGGCCTGTTGCTGGCCGGCGCGCTGGCGCTGCCCTCGCATGGCTGGGAAACGCCGATGACCGTCACCGGCAGCCTGCTGCTGGCCGCCACGCACATCTGGAACGCACGGCACCGGCACGCGGGGTAGAGTCGACTGTTAGTCGACTCTCGCGCGAAGCGCGGGATCTCATGCCGCCTGGGCGAAGAGCAGTCGACTAACTGTGTAAACCCACCACGTTGTTCAGCAGGACTCTGGAAATAGGTGGCTGGCCACCGATCCCCATGTGAGGGCGGTGCCAGTTGTAGTGGTGCAGCCATTGGGTCAGCACGGAATTGCGCTGGTC